>CANGHG010000008.1 GCA_947453645.1 Comamonadaceae bacterium | reverse complement strand
TGCTCAATTCGTTTCCATTTTGTACATTGACAGAAATAGTGCTCTTGACTGCATCTGGCAATTGACCTTGCAAATCAGCTTGAATCGAGTCGGCCAACCATTTCATGGGGTTGGTGCCAACGCCGCCTGCTGGCATGGTGACTGTTCCTGCGTAGGTCACGCCATCGATGTCAATCGAGTAATCTGTGAAATCAGTTGGGCTAGGGGTGGCGCTGAAATTCACGTTGGACAAAACGGCACTACTTGAACCAAGTTGGCTGTTCATTTTGTCGACCACTTGGTCATAGGTGATGTTGTCTGTGCCTAAATTGATGTTTTGTGTTTTGGTTTTACCCAGTGAATCGGTGACAGCGACTTGGAAATTTTGTGCAGTGGCAAAGTTAAAGTACTGCTCGTCACCAAATTTACGATTCAATACATTGGTCAATTCCTTGGCAATCTCGGCGCCTGACAACTTCAAGTCTTTGCCCGCCAAGTGCTCCAATCCAACTTGCACCGGTGTTCCAGAGCCATCAACGTCGACACTGAACAAGTTGCTCAAATTGGTTGAATTGAGTGCGCTGAAGTCGATAGGACTCAGGGTTGTCAAGGGTGTCAGGGTCTTGCCACCCGAGATGGTGGCGGGTTCTGATGTGCGTTGATCTGTCAACTGGTTGAGCGAAAACTTTTGTGTTTTGGCATTCACCAACAAATCGCCAACTTCACTTTCTGGCTTGAGTTGACCGTATTTGTTGACATACATTTTTTCGCCTGTGGGGTCTGTCGCTTGTTGCAGCGCAGCCGCCACCAGCGTGTCACCCACATACACATAGGTTTGCCATTTGTTATTGGGGTCGGCTTGACTGGCGTTTTGTGTCTTGGCGTAATAAACAGTGGCCAAATATCCATTGCCACCTTTGTCATACACAGTCAATGCGGTGCTCTTGTTGTAAGAGGCTGGGTCATTTCGGTTGAACGCTTTACTCACCACTTGGGCGTCAGCTGGAAAGTTCAAGCCCAATTGGACCAAGGATGTTTCTTTGGCCATGCCCGTGGTCTTTTGCGGAATGGTGAGCACGTTCATGTCGCTCAAGTTGGCTTTACCGGTCGAGTCCACTGACGCCGCCATCAATCGCTGGCCTGCCGAGTTCACCACGTTGTACTGGTCGTTCATCATGAACGAGCCATTGCGCGTGAAGATGTCCTGAAAACCGTCGGCTGATTTCAATGGGAAGAAACCGTCACCAGAAATGGCCAAGTCCAAGGTGTTGGACGAAAAGTTCATATTGCCCTGGCCAAACTCTTGGGTCACACGCTTCAAAGACACACCTTGACCAATGGTCGATGTGGCTTTTTGCAAGGGAGAAGTGGCAAAAATGTCACCAAAGTCAGCACGGCTGCGCTTGAAACCAACGGTACTCGCGTTGGCAATGTTGTTGGATGTGACGCCCAGCTGCGCAGTGGCTGCATTCAAACCAGTGAGTGAGGTAAAAAAGGACATGGTCTAGTTACTCCGTTTGTATTTGTTCGTTCGTTCAGTAAGCGATGGTCTTGACGTCTGCCATGCTGACCGACTTGCCGCCATCCACCTCAAGCAGCCAAGTGTTATCGCCAGTGCCGGCATTGCTCACACTGCGCACTGTGGACAAGGTATTGACCACGGGCTGCAAGGCCTTGCCTTGTGCACTGGCCAACACATTCATGGTGTAAGTGCCATCGGGCATGTAAGCGCCGCCGTCGTTCAGACAATCCCAAGTCAGTTTCATGGTGCCTGCGGGCTGCGAGCCAAAAATTTGAGTTCTAACTGTTTGGCCTTTGCTGTCCAGTATTTGCATTTGCACACCATCTGCGCCTGTGGGCAAATCCACATTGGCGTCAATGGGTTGTCCACCGGTCAACACCAAGGGGCCATTGGGGACAGCCACTTTGCGACCAATCATGGCGGCACCCGCCAACATCTTGTCGCCTTGCATGCTTTGCACCATGGTCTCCATGCTGGTTTTCATCGAGGTGGTGGCTTCCAACTGTGAGAACTGCGCCAACTGGGCCACAAAGGCCTCGTTCTTGACCGGATCCAATGGGTTTTGGTTCTTTAATTGTGTGGTGAACAAGGTGAGAAATGCGCCTTGATCCATGGTCCCAGAGCCACTGCCCGTGCCTTTGGCTTTGTTCTTGGCGATGTAATCTTCATAGCTGACGATGCCGCTGGGCAAAGGTGCTTTAGCTGTGGTTGCAGTGGTCATGTCAAACTTTCAGTGATCAAGATTTGGTGATTTCAATGGTGCGCATCATCAGTTGACGAGCGGTGTTCACCACTTCCACATTGTTTTGGTAAGAGCGTGAGGCGGCCATCATTTCGACCATCTCTTGCATTTCATTCACGTTGGACAAATACACATAGCCATTGGCGTCGGCGGATGGATTGCCTGGATCAAAGAGGCTGCGAATCGGGGTGGGGTCGTCCACCACTTGGTCCACTTTCACGCCGCCTTGGTATTGAAAACCTGCATTGGTCATTTCCTCTTTCACCAAGGCCTTGAATACAGTGCGCTTGGCTCTGAATGCTTCGCCCTCAGATTTAGCGACTGTGGATGCATTGGCCAAATTGGAGGCGGTGGTGTTCATGCGCACCATCTGCGAATTGAGCGCAGTGCCGGCAATGCCAAATACGCTGTCAAGGGTTCTCATGCGTTATTCCCCTTTCAATGCTTTGCGAAGACCGCCAATGCGGTTCTCCAAGAAATTCAAAGTGGTTTGGTAGTCAGCCGCAGCCTTACCAAATTGGGCTTGTTCAACGCTGATCTCAACCGTGTTGCCATCAAAGGAACTGTTGAAAGGAACTCTGAATCGTTTGCCGTCATCAGGCTGCTCTTCGATGGCTGCGAAATGCTTGGCATTGGTGGCCGTGAGGTATTCACGGCTTGTTTCTTTCAGCATGGCCTTGAAATCAAGGTCTTCTGCTTTGTAATTTGGGGTGTCTGCATTGGCAATGTTGCGTGACAACACTTCCAAGCGTTGGCTGCGCACGCCGAGGGCACGCTCATGGATGCCAAATGCACCAGCTAATAAGTCCATCTCACACCTCCTCGGTTGTTATGACCGCCGTTTTCACGACACCTGGCTCTCAAGTTGAGGAGCCTCCAGTCGATACTTGCAAGTTGTGTGCCACTTAAAGCTGAGTACTAAGCGCTGAATACAAGACGCCTGAGGCGGCAAGTGTTCTCCGCCCGACCCTGTTGGCGGCAATGCTTTGCCACTCAACGCAAATAGTCTTGATTCAAATAAGCGCTGACCCGCAGCGCCTGTGCGCGGTTGAGTTGGGGGTTGTTGCTGGGCTGAGCTGTATTGGCTTGCGCCAGGGTTTGGGCATGTTCATGCTTGCTCAGGCGCTCGATGGCGTTTTGATAAAGGCCTTGCATGATGGAGTTACGGGTGATGGGCGCACCCTTGTCGTTGTTCACATACAGTTGCTTGGCTTGGGAGCCCGCGATATTCAAATGTGCGTCAGGCGCTTTCACACTTCGGGCAGAAGGCGTCAACACCGTCAGGTACAGGTCATCCAAGCTGGTCGGGCCCATGCCTTTCAAGCCAGTTTCATCAAAGTACTTGGACACCATGTCCAACTGTTGCAAGACGCTGTGGCCCAAGATCGCCTTGGCATTGCTGCCAAAACCAGCGCTGGCGGCGCCTCGATCGGGGCCATCGCAAAACTGGATGATGCCGTGACATCGGTTGTTGGTGGCTTTGGGGTTCATGCCATCGCTTTCCATCAGGGTCATGCGGGCAAAGTCATCTGGCGCGAACTGGTAGGTGCGCGACATGTTCAAGATCTTGTCAAACACCTGCTGGCGTTCTTGCGGGGGAATGAAGCCCTTGGCCACAGCACGGTCCAGGGTTTTTTGCAACACCGGGTGTTGACCCGACTGAACCAAGGAACTGGGTTGAAGTTGTCTGGCTTGCGAGGCCGAATTCATGGCCAGCGCACTGTTGGCGACTGGCGGGTTGCTGGCGGTATTGGCCTTGCTGTGGTTGAGCGCCTGGTTCAAGGCGGTCATGTTCAAGCGCTGGCCAGGGTAAATGCGGTCGGGGTTGCTGATGCCATTGGCTTTGGCCAGGTCTTGCGATAAGCGCATTGCCTCGGCATTGCTCACCGGACGCCCCATGGCTTCCATGTGATTTTTCACAATATTGCTCAGCGTGTCACCGTCTTGAACCGCCACACTGGGCACGCTGGGATTTAAAAACGTCGATGAATTGACACCTGGCTTGCTTTGCAACTGCGCCAGTGTTTGGGCAAAACCCACGCGTCCAGGCAGATTCTGCCCCTGCAAACGAGTGTTTGCATTTGGGTCATTTGGATTGACAAATGCAGTTTTAACGAGTGCCTTGGAATCAATATTGAAGTTCATTTTGCGCTCGGTGGTGGTCAAAAAAGGTTGGCATCAAAGTTGCATCGGTTTTGGGCATGACGCCTGAAAACGTCAAAACATTCACACCCTTGGAGAACATCTTGCAAATGCTGTGCCGTACTTTTCAAACACTGCGAAACACTGGGATTCAAAGCCTGGTGGCCTCAGGCGTGCTGATGGGTGGTCAAGCCTGGGCCCAAACCACACCCGCCAACCCCGGCTGGTCCGCGCTGGAGCAAGGTGCCAAGCAATTCGTGGTGGACACCTACAAGGTCGAAGCACCCACGGTGAGCATCCTGCCGATGGACCACCGCATCAAAATTGAAGCTTGCAGCCAAGACATTCTGTTTGACCAGCCTTTTGGCAACAAACAAAGTGTGCGTGCCCGTTGCGCTCAACCTGTTTGGCAGCATTTCGTGATGGTCCAAATGCGCACTGGACTGGGTGCTCAAATGGCCACAGCCACTCAAAACAACGCAGTCACCCGCATGGTTTGGGTGTCAACCCAGGCGCTCAAACGGGGCACACCCATCCAACCCGGTTTGTTCAAAGCGGTGGAGCAAACCGTTCCAGCTCAAGAAACACGGCTTGTCAGCGATGAGCGAGAGCTCACTAACACTGAGTTGCTGCGCGACCTTCCCGCGAACACGCCCTTGAAATTGCAAGACATCAAAGCCGCCACCATGGTCAAACGCGGTCAGCAAGTGACCGTGGCTGTGGGGGAAGGCAAAGGTTTTTTGATCACCGTGCGGGCTGAAGCGCAGCAAGATGGGTTGCTGGGTGAGCAAATCCGCTTGAAAAACCCCGAGTCAGGTCGATCACTGATTGCAGTGATCACGGGCGTGAACATGGCTCGAGGACTTTGAAAATGCATTCAAAATCATTCATTTCAAAATATTTTGCTTTCAAAGCCAATAGCCCTCAAGAATTGAACTTTGATGCCGATACTACCCATGTCGAGTCAAAACAAGAGCTCTCTTCCCCGTTTTCAAAGGATTCATCATGACTGACCCTATCTCTTCCAACCAGCCCCGGATTCCCACGGCCAATACAGCAGCGCGTTCGCTGGACAAATTGGACAAAAAATCTTCTGCTGGAAAAACCGATTCAGCCAGTTCGGCCAAGCCGACAGTGCAGCCCCAAGGAGGCGACTCTGTGAGTTTGAGCAATGTTCAGCAGCGCATCAAAGATCAGCCCGACTTTGACCGTGCCAAAGTGGACGCCATCAAAGCGGCCATCCAAGGCGGCAACTACCCGCTCAACCCTGGTCGCATTGCTCAAAACTTTGTGTCCATTGAGAAAATGATCCAAGGCTAAAGGCTGACCATGTCTGACACCGCCACACTTGAACAACACCAATCTGTAGACCAGGCTCACGCCTTGGTTGACCGCTTGGAGGCATTGCTGGAGCAAGAGTTCAATGCGCTCAAGGTGCAAGACCTGGATCAGTTTGAAGTATTGCTGGAAGAAAAAAATCACCTGCTGGCCGAACTCGGTCACTTGACGGGTGTGCGTCAACCTGAGGACGCTGACAAACTCGGTGCCCACTGGAATGAATTCCGCTCACGCATGATGGCTTGCCGTGACATGCACCGTCGCAATGAAATCCTGATCATGCGCAAACTCGACGCCATCCGTGGTGCCTTAGAGAGTTTGAATGTGAGCGACCCCACCAGCCCAGTGGAGGTTTACGACCGATTGGGTCAAATCAAGCGACTGCGTCGCATGCGTGGCTTCACCGAAGCCTGAAGCCAAATCGCTCAAGCCTCGCGTGGCATTTTTTCGTCACCAGGCTGCATGCCTTTGAGCCAATAAACCCAAGACAAAATCACCGCCACAGCGGTGTACATGTCTTGCGTGATTTCGTCCCCCACATCAAGTTTGCTGAGCAAGGCCAGCAACTGCGGGTCTTCCGCCACATACACCCCTTGTTTTTTAGCCTCTTGCAAGATGCGCATGGCCAACTCGGCTTGGCCCTTGGCCACCACCCTAGGGGTTTTTTGCATGCCGTACTCAAGGGCAATGGCTTCCAATTGGGGTTTGTGCATGCAGTTCTTTCAGGCCTTGGTGTCGATCACTGAGCCACGGGTGCCCGAAGCTTCTCCAGCGCGCACCAAGGGCCGCGGGGCATTGAAAATTTGAAACGAGTGCAATTGCAGGCCAGCCGCGCCCAGTTCAAGACCCAACTCTCCAGCACGTTGCCGGGCCATGCCTGCCACATCGCCGCGCAAAGCCCACATCACCAAATCCACACTGGTGCTTTGGGAGATGACGGTGTTGAGCCAAATTTCGCCCAGCAATCGGCTGCGTGAATGGATGTCGACACTCAATGGCGGCTCTTCTTGGCCCTGTTTTCGCGCTGGCTTTTGGAAATGCAACTCCACGGGATCGGCGTCCACAAAGGGCAGCACCACATGAAGCGACAAGTCGCCGTTGAGCAATTTTTGCGCACTTTGCGCTTGCGCGGCTTCCAGCTCACGGGTCGCTGATTCAAGTTCTCGGGTTTGTTCTTTGTCCACGCCTTCGGCAGAACCTTCATTGGCCAGCGCCAGCATTTTTTTCAAAATGCCTTTCAAGTCGTCTGCTGGGGTTTGCGATTGCAACAAGATGTTTTCAAGGCTGCGCGCCTGGCCCAGCACCGCACGCTTGAGCATCGTGGGGTTCATTTGCGCCATGGAGCTGCGTTGCAGAAGCAGTCGTTTGACCAAGGCCGCCATCTCGCCCTGGCCACCCCATAGCCCCAGGCTGAGGTCATTCAACAAGCGTGAAAAATGTGCAAAACCTTCTGGTTGGGTTAACAACATGCCCACCGTGGTGTTCAAGGCCCCCATGGCATGGAAATCAAGCGGTTTTTGCAAACCAAAGCTGGCCGATGCAGGAGTGGCTGTAGAACCTTGTCCAGCTGGATAGGCTTGAATCAAAAAGCCCCAACCACCGGGAGAGTTGCTGACTCTGAGGAAGGGTTTGTCGCCGTCTTTGAGCACCCAGCCATTGGGCAACTCGAAAGAAAAGTCTTTCAACCACAAACGCACCCGCTGATCGCGCACCTCGGCCAAGGCTTGAACGATTTGGCCATCGCGCAAGCCCAGTTGCTGCGCTACTGGGGTTTGCACCCACAAATTGCGCACCTCCAGTTGAACGGGGGGGACGCGGGTAGCGGCAGAGATGGTCTCGGGACCAAGCATGGGCTGGTCTATCAGGGGTAACGCACCCAGTTGCGCTTGGGATCGGGCATGGCTGCATTGTGCCCTGATTGGTGTGCCGCGGCTCCACCAACTGGCGCCACATTGACAGGGGTCACCACATTGGCTTGTGCCACCGCGCCAGGGGCGATGGGAGCAGTTGAAGGTCCTTCTGCCGCGGCCAAAGTGGGCACGAGTTTTTTAAGGAGTTCGGTTTGGTCAGGCAAGGACAGCGTGGTGCCTGCAAGCAAGCTCTTGGGATTGCCTTTGACGAAAGACTTGGGGTTGTTTTGCACCAAGGCATCCCTGAGCACATCAATGCGCAAAGGGCTGCTGGCATAAAACTTCTGGATAACGCGCTCCACGGTGTCACCCGATTTGACTTTGTAACTGCCCATTTCAGCAGCTGCTGGGCTGTCTTTCGCAACTTCTTTGGCTGAATCTTTGGCTGCTTCAGCATCAACGACAGGGGGTTTGGCCTTTTTCACCACGGCCTTGGGCTTTTCTTTTTCTTCAGGCGCTGCTGGTTTGAGAGGCGCATCCAACTGAATCAGCGATTTGGGCATCTCCAAAGGGGCTTGTTTGGAAGGCTCTTGGGCCCATGCAATCGACACCAAGCCCTGGAGCATCAAGGCAACGGGCAGCGCAAAGGTGGCGTGACGGATTTTCATGGAAGGACTCCTTGGACTTTTCAGGGCGTGTGTGGAATGGCCACCCATTGGGTGTTGCCAGCAAATTTGTTGGCTGTTTTCAATTTCAGCTCGGCGTAGTGGTCACCCACAGCGACAACCTCGGCCAGCGCCAAACTCTCCAGCGCTTTGGGCTCTAAGGTGCGAAGCGGTAATTGTTGACGATCTGTCAGCACCATCTGGGCACCCACTTTCAAGCCACTGGTGCCACCACCTGCAATGCGCACCGCGTCGCTTCGCACTTTGACCACATCAAACTGGGGTACACGGCATGACAATACTTGCTCCATGCCCTGCACAAAACCACCCAAAGCGGTTTGAATTTGTGCCAACACGACGGGGCTCAAAGGCTGTGATGAGGTGGGGACTTGGCGAGGCTGATCAATGCTGATTTTTTGCTCGGCAGCGTAAATACTGGTGCCATCGGATTTGGACACCAAATCCCAGCGCAAATCGTAGGCAGACACATGGGGCAACCCTGCGGCCATGCTGGGGGTCAAGGTGATTTTCAATAGCAACGCAATGTGCTGCTCACCTTGACTCACCAACACTTGCTCATAGCTGTTGCCCACCACGGGCCTGTCCACCACCCGCCACGAGGAGGACTGCTGCCCTGCCTTGAAGGCTTGCTGTTTGAGTTGCAGGGCAATTTGCTGCGCTTCAAATTGAGAGGTCACCGGGGTGTGGGAAGAGTAGCGCAGATCCCAGACCATTTGATGCCAGGCGGCCAATTTGGCTGGGGTTTTACAAGCACCTGTGGGCAGTGGTTTGCTGTCCATTTGCACCTGATCCAAATCCCGCCCATAGGCCATCACCCGAATCCCTCGCACTTCCATGCCGGTCACAAAACTGCTGGCCTCACGCAACACGCCCGAACCGTCAATGAAAGCGGCTGAGCGAACAACGGTGGGGCCTTCCATGGCGCGTTTGACCAAAGACTGGCGAATCGCTTCCAAGCGATCTTCTGCGCTCATGGGGTCGGCATGCGCGGTCAAGCCACCAGCCAAAGCCAGGCCCAAGAAGACGAATACCGAACGAAGAGATGCCAACATGATGCGCAACTGTGACGTGATTAACGTGTAGTGCGTGAAGCAATTTGGGTCAGGTACAACATGCGCAAATCTTGCACGGAGTTGCGATCCAAGGACAAAGTGGTTTCATAAGTGTCGTCACCCACGGGGGTGATGCTCACCAATTGAGCGCCATAAATCACACCTTCAACACGGGTGCGGAAAGTGTCATTCAACACAGTCATGTCTGCCACGGTCGTGGTCGCGTCCAACTGTTGGCCATACACCTGTTCGGTCAAGGCGCGGTAGGCATCCAGCTTGGAGGCACGAATGGCCAACAGGCGTTGTTGCGCTGGGTTTTTGTGGTTTTGCACGCTGATGACCGCATAGCCTGTGGCCACGTAGGTTTCGCGCTTGTCCATCATGGGGGTGATCATGGAAGCGGGTTGGGCTTCTGTGGCATTGCTGGGTGCAGCCTTGTTCACACCAGCGGGTGCAGAAGTGGTGACAGACACCACCGGCGCGGGTGTGGCTGCATAAGGGCGCATGGCCTCGCAAGCTGTCAGTGAAGACAAGGCAATGGCGGTCAAAACAAAACGATAGATCATGGTGATTTCCTCTCAATGTGAAGCATTGGCATCCGGCTCATCCAAACACACTGTGCTTCATGGGGTACATGCGAAGAATCGACCAGTGTTCAAACTTCTTTAAGGACATTTGCGTCTGGGGTCGAATACTTTTGACGACTTGCCTCAAACAGCCCTTGAGCGACAATGCACCAAGCATGAAACAGCAAGCATTTTTCATTGGTACCAGCCCCATCGCACAAGCTTTGCGGCGTTTGGTCACCACCATCTCCAACTCCAACGCCACCGTCTTGATCACAGGCGAAAGTGGCACGGGCAAAGAGTTGCTTGCACGCTCTTTGCATGAACAATCAGACCGCGCAGGCGGTGCTTTTGTACCTATTAATTGCTCAGCCATTCCCAAAGAACTACTCGAAAGTGAACTTTTTGGCCACCGCAAAGGCTCTTTCACGGGTGCCGTGGCCGATCGCATCGGGCGCTTTGAGTTGGCCCATGGCGGCACCATCTTTTTGGATGAAATTGGCGACATGTCTTTGGACATGCAGGTCAAGTTGCTGCGGGTGTTGCAAGAGCGTGTGATTGACCCTGTGGGCTCCACCCGCCAAATTCCCATTGATGTTCGTGTCATTGCCGCCACACACCGAGATTTAGAAGCGGAAATTCAAGCCGGTCGCTTCCGAGAAGATTTGTACTATCGGCTTAATGTGCTGCCCGTGGTCACCCCTCCGTTGCGTGAACGCCCGGAAGACATCGCCGAGTTGCTGCAGTTTTATGCCGACCATTACAAGCTCCCCAAAGGTTCATCTGTTCGTTTTGCGCCCGACTTTTTGCAGGCCTTGGTGTCTTACGCATGGCCCGGCAATGTGCGCGAACTGTGCAATTTGATGGACCGTTTCAGCACCTTGTACGCGGGTCAATTGCTCGACTTGCGTGCCATTCCTGCCAATTTGTTGCCCAAAGGTTTGGTGCCGATTCAAGCCGAGATGCTGCTCAAAAGTGGCCCCGTGGCGAACAGTCAAGAAATGACCATGCCACCTGAGGTGCTGGCTGAAATGAACGCTTCAGCACAAACCTCAGAGCCCATGACCGATCAGCCAGAGCCTCAAGACAACGAGATCGAAAGCATCATCATGTTGGCCCAAGGCATGCCGCATTTGCCGCCAGAGGGCATGTCGCTCAAAGACCGTTTGGCGGAAATTGAGCGCAACATCATCGAGCAAGCCCTAGAGCGTTCACAAGGCAATGTGTCGCGCACCGCCAAACTGCTCAACCTGCAACGCACCACCTTGATCGAGAAGATCAACAAATACGAGTTGCGTACCGCCTGATTCTTCGCTTGGATCTTTATTTCGGATCTTGGTTGAGCACCGTGATGCTCATGCGGCGGTTGCGCGGGTCGAATTTGTCTTTGGGGTTGAACGGGTCGGTATCGGCCACGCCTTCAATTCGCTTGAATCGCTCTTCCTTGATGCCTTTTTTCTGCAGCACTTGACGGGTCGCCTCGGCACGCTCGGCAGACAAAGACCAGTTGTTTTTACCTTCTGGGTTTTGAAACGGCACCGCATCAGTATGTCCTCGGATGGCCACTTGGTTGGGCATGCCCGCCAATGAACCCGCCACTTCACCAATCAATGCAGCAGCTTTGCCTTGCATGCCTGCAGCACCACTTGGGAACATCGCAAAGTCGGCGTTGTCGATGATCTCGATGCGCAGACCGTCTTTGTCACGGCTGATCGCCACCTTGTCCTTCAACGATTCGAATTTCTTGTTTTCAGACAATTTCTCTTTGAGCTCTTTCTCAAGCTTTTCAAAGTTTTCTTTGTCCTCTTGTTCAGCCGCGGCTTTGCGTTCGGCTTTGCTCATTTTTTCGGGGTCAGCACCACCCTCGCCTTTGCCACCTTCACCTTTACCCGAACCCTCGCCTTTGCCGCCTTTGGACGGGTCTTTGGCTTCGTTTTCATTCTCGGGACCTGGATCGGTTTCGGGGTTGGGGCCACCTTCGGATTTGGGCGTCAAGCGTTCCAGCAAACCGGTTTGGCGAGCACCATATGGAAATGCATCAGGGTCGATGATGGAGCGGCCACCCAAGACACCGTTGGAACCGGCCAACTGGCCCACGGGCACCAAGCTGTGCGACGTGGGTTTGAAATAGTCGGCAATGCTTTTGCGTTGGTCGGCATTGGACGCGCCCAACAACCACATCAACAAGAAGAACGCCATCATGGCGGTCATCATGTCGGCCAGCGCAATCTTCCAGGCACCACCGTGGGCACCACCGTGACCATCTTCAATTTTCTTGATGATGATGACCGGCGCTAAGCCTTCCGCAGCAGGTGCATCCGGGGCTGGTGGCGCATCCGCTGCAGCATCAGGCGCTGCATCGGCAGCAGCCGCTGCGGCTGCGGCAGCTGCTGCTGGATCTTCGGTGGCGGCTTGCTCGTCAGCCATGTTTACTTGCCTCGCATGCCGTCAAAAATTTCGCCAAACGACGGCTTGTTGTGATGGTTGATCACCGACCTCGCGGCTTCAATCACCAAGGGCATGGGGTGGCCGTGCAAATTGGCCACGATGAGTTGTTGCACGCATTTCAAAATCTCGCCGTCTTCGTCAATCACTTGACCAATGCGAACCGAGAAAGGACCTGCCAAACCGTAAGCCAACAGCACACCCATGAAGGTACCCACCAGCGCAGAACCAATCAAGGCACCCAGCACAGGAGGTGGTTGGTCAATCGCACCCATGGTTTTCACCACACCCAACACACAAGCCACAATCCCCAGCGCAGGCAACGCACCCTCCATACCAGCCCAGAAGGCTTGGTTCATCATTTCATGGTGGTGGTGATTTTTGATGGAAGCCGTCATCACGTCTTCCACAGCGTAAGGGCTCAAATTGCCTGAAGACACCACCATCAAACGGATGGTGTCGCAAATCATGTCCAACAGGGCGTGGTCATGCAAGATGGGGGGGTATTCGGCGAAGATGGCACTGGACTCGGGGTTTTCGATGTGGGGTTCCAAAGCCACAGCACCCTCGGCTTTGAGCGTCTTCAATATCTTGGACACCACCAAAATCACCGCCAAGTAATCTTCCTTGTGGTACTTGGGGCCTTTGAACACTTTGCCCACAGCGCTGAAACCAGCGCCCACACCGTCTTTGCTGTTACTGATCATGGCGGCGGCAACAGCCGCACCAAAAATCTGGGCGAATTCCCATGGCGCAGCTTTGATCACAGGTGTCATGTCACCACCGTGGGCGACGAACACCCCGAAAACCGCGATCATCAAAACAACCAAACCTACTGCTGCCATTTCAAACTCCAAGTGTTAAGGCATGCGACGCCCAGATGCTCCGCATGCCTTTCAAATCATCCCGTTAGAGTAACTGAAAACAACGCCTGATCTAGGCGTGCGCCTTCAATTCACGGTCACGCCCACGGGGGCAGACCTGGGGATCAAAGCAGGCACGGTTTCCCATGCGCCGCGAATTTCAGTCATCAAGCCATGGATTTCATCCAAGGCGGCCAAGTCGTTGCGTGCATTCACGTGCAACAAACGACGAGTGATGTAGTTATAAAGTTCGTTCAAGTTGTTGGCCAGATCGCCACCCTTGTCGAAGTCCAAGGCGCCTTGCAGGCCCAGCACAATGCGGCTGGCGCGTGAAATGGCTTTGGATTTTTCGGAAATATTGTTGTGCTGAATATGACCCCTGGCGGTTGCCAGGCTCTCAATCAGGCCGTCAAACAGCATTTGAATCAGTTCGACGTTGTTCGACTTGGAAACGCCGGTACTGACTTTGACTTGTCCATAGCTCTCAATGGCTCGGTTGTTGGCTCGCATGATCAAAGGCTCCTGTTTTATTTCGTTGACCATGGCTGAATCGGCGTGATGCGCTTGAACTTGAGGATGAACATGTACTTATCGATGATCAAGCCGGCATGGGCTTGGCTTCTTCAGCCATGGCCATGGGCGAATCAAGCGTTTCCACAGGAACTGCGGGCGTTTGATTCAAGCTTGATAAATCGGGTTGCAGCACCTCACCGGCCTGTTGATGGGTGAGTTGAGCGGTTGGGGGCGGTGCCTCTGCCTCGGGCGGTGGCAAATCCTTGCCGTCGTCCTCTTCACCCTCTGGGTGAATCAACAATGTGGCTGAATAAGCTTCATTCAAACCAACACCGATGCGGGCATAAATCATGGCCGTGACTTGGTCCAGGGACTGTTGAATGCGCAGCAAGTCTTCAGGTTTTTTGGCAGCAAAGTCCACGCCTGCTTGGTAAATACTCGCCAAGTGGTGCATGGGCAGCCAAGATTCCAGCGAACCACGAGGCGTTGGAATGATGCGGTTGTTGGTCGGCACACCTGCAGTGCCCGCTTTGCCGTGGCTGTAACCTTCCATGAACACTTGTTCAATATGCTGACGCAGCACGGGTTCGTAATGCGGTTTGAGGCTAGAGACAAACTTGGCATCTACGCCCGGCACGGGTATGCCACTCATGGCGTCCCACAAGGTTTTGCCAGCCAACTCGCCAAACAAACCATCGTTGAAGGTTGGGAGCACTTCGGGCTTGGCATAGCCTTGGTAAATCACGTTGACCTTGTCCACGATGTAGAGCACCAGAACAAACACCAACAACAATCCCCATGCCAAAAAGAGTTGGAAGAAGCTGCTCATGCGTTTCTCCTGCTAGGTTTGGCCACCTGCTCCTGACTCACTTGAAGTTCACCGCGAAGCTTTTTGACCACCGAAGACAAAATTTGGCTGATGCGCGACTCGCTCACCTCCAAGACCTCGCCGATCTCTTTCAGGTTGAGTTCTTCAACGTAATAGAGTTGCATGACCAGTTGTTCGCGCTCGGGCAATTGGCCAATGGCTTCGGTCACCGCTTGCATGAACTCGGCCTCTTCCACCATCACGTCGGGTTGTCGTGAGGAGTCGTCGGCAATGCTCATCACCTCTTCGGTCACCACTTCAAGCGAATAAGTTTCAAAGCGTCGGGCCTTGCCGCGTTCCTTTTGAAAGTCGTCCAGGTCTTTGCCCATGTGCTCGGCCATTTCGGCCTGGGTGGGTGCGCGACCCAACTCGGAGGACAAGGCGTGCAGGGTTTCGTTGTGGGTTTTGTTGAATGCCACAGCTGAACGCGGCAAGAACGACAAACGGCGCACCTCGTCGAGCATGGCACCCCGCACACGGCTGTGGGCGAAGTTTTCAAAGTCCACGCCTTTGCTGGCGTCAAACACCCGCGAGGCTTCAAGCAAGCCCATCATGCCCACCTGAATGAGTTCATCCAACTCCATAAAGGCAGGCACACGCGCCTTCAAATGCAGCGCGACGCGCTTGACCAGACCCAAGTGGGCCAACACCAGTTCCTCTCCTTGAGGGCGAGCTTGCTGGTACATCTTCATGGGGGACATGGGTCTCATGATTCATCCACATTGCTTTGCAGCAAGCGCTCCATGAAAAATTGCAGGCCACCCGAGGGATGGTCTATGGGTCGCAACTGGGTGCACAACTCGGCCAAGCGACGGAAGTCGCGGGCGGCCGCAGTGCCTGGGGCCAATTCCATGACGGATTGGTATTTCTTCAATGCAGCCAAGACCATTTCGTCGCGCTCGATGGCGGTGAGGTAATGGATAGATTCGTTCAGGAAACGCACGCACACATCGTTCAAGCGCTGATACAACTTCCAACCCTGGGTTTGTGAGTCCACCATATTGGGCAAGAGGTAAATTTCATCGAGCTGCATTTCTTGCGACAAGACCTTGATGGTGCCGTAGGCGTCGGCGATGGAAGATGGGTCGTCTTGCACCACGATGAAACGGCGCTGGCAAGCAGCCAAAAACGCCAAGACTGAAGGCGAAATACCCGCCGCCACGTCCACAATCAAATAGTCTATGTTTTTGCCCAAGTTGCTGAAGGCCTGCACGATGCTGGCAGCTTGCACCTGGCTCAATGCGGCCAACTCTTGCATGCCAGAAGCACCAGGGATGAGTTGAATGCCTTGACGAGTGGTCAAGGTGATTTCTTCCAATGTTTTTTGACCCGCCAAGAAATGGCTCAGGTTGTATTCTGCGCGAGCGCCCAAGGCAATTTGTGCATTGGCCAACCCCAAGTCGGCGTCAAACAGCATGACATCGTGACCGCGCTGGGCCAAGGCCACTGCGAGATTGATGGACACCGTGGTTTTACCCACGCCGCCTTTGCCACTGGCAATGCCGATGACCTCTGTGGATTTCTGCTTAGTCATTCGTTGCCCCTGCTTGTTGAGATGCCAATCGGGTGATTCTGGCTGAAGCCATGGCCATGGTGCTGCGCATGTCTTCGTGCGCGGGTTCGGCCGCACTCAAAGACAAATTGCCCAAAGCGACTGTGACCAATTCGTCCACTTGCAATTGCTGACTCCAGTCGCCAAAACGCTCGCCTCGGCTGGCCCCACTCACGCCCACATGACCCTCTGTCAGCACCTGAATCAGGGACCAAGGTTGGGTGGCTTCGTCGAGTTTGCTGATCATGAGGCTTTGCCATTGGATTTGCGGTGTCGACAAAAGTCTGCGCAGGGATGATTGTGATGCATCGGCAGGAATGACCACATGGAATTGCGCCTCTGGCGACAGATTGGCTATTTCCGCCACTCGTTCGGCCATTTGCACGCCAGGGGTGTCGATGACGATGAATTTGCGTTGACCGTGTTCTTCCAGCAGCAGCTTCAAGGTGGTGGCGTTGGTGGCGCGGAAACAATCCACACCCGACTGGGCGCTGAGCAACTGGGTTTGGTTCCAAGCGCCTGCGCGCTGGTCGCTGAAGCTGATGACTGCAACTTGCTCGCTGCCCAAGGTGACGCTGGCGTGTTGGGCCAGACGGGCCACCATCAGCGACTTGCCTGCACCCGATGGGCCTGCAATGACATGCACACCTTGGTCTGGAATAGAGACGCTGCTGTGCTGCATCGAGTGACAGAGCTGGCGGCGAATTTCGTCCAAAGCGGGGTCCACATCTTCAAAACTTTGGATGCTGTCAATCAGCAATGCACGCAGTGCGGCGGGAATAGCCGCTTCTTGCAAAGCATTGCGCAAAGGCAGCAAGCTGCGTGAAAGACCTGCGCCTTGCCAAGCCATTTGCTGGCTGAGCTTGAATTCTTTGCGCAAACTGGCCAACTCTTCACGAACCATGTCCACGATTTCTTTGCCGCGAACCATGTCGCGCTGTTCTTGCGCGGCTTGAACTTCTGCTTGTGCAGCAGGTGCGACAGCCTTGACTGGGGCAGGTGTCGCCACAGGTGCTGGTTCTTTGTCCGCCACGACCTTGGCTTTCAACGTGGAAGCTGGCACAAAACCATCAGCCACATCAACCTTGCCTGCTTTGGCGGGGCGTTTTTGACGCGCCATGGTTTGATCCAAGACTTGGCCAAAGCTGGCAGGCGTTTCGCTGACAGCAGGCTCGGGCAGGGCATAGGTTTTTTCGGTCGGCACAAAAGCTTCTGCGACAGCCGCTTCCACGCTCATGGGTGCAATATCGACCGCCACAATCAACTCGGTTTGACCGCGCACTTTGCTGCTGGAGATGACGAGCACGTCAGGACCGTACAAGGCCACCGCTTTTTCGTTGGCGGCGCGTGTGTCACGTGCAATGATTCGTTTGAGTTCCATTTTATTTCTCGCAGGTCAAAAAGTCGTTGTGTTGCTCAGGTGCGGTTCATGGCGTTCACGGTGTGAATCACCTTGACGGCTTGGTCATCTGGAATTTCGCTGTAAGACAGCACGGTCAAGTCGTTCACGCGGAAGCGCACCGCTTTGGACAACCAACCGCGGATCAGAGGTGACACCACCAACACGGCGGCGTGCCCTTCTTCTTCCATGTCTCGTGCACCCAAGCGCAATGAATTGAACAGGTTTTCGGCCAAGCTGGGCTCTAGCACCACGGGTTGGCCAGGCTGGCTTTGTTGCAACACGTTGTGCAGCAATTGCTCCAAACCGGGCTCCAAGGTCATGACCGACAAATTGCTGGACTCGTCCACCAAGCTTTGCATGATCATGCGGCCGAGTTTGGGTCGCACAGAGGCGGCCAATTGTTCGGGGTCGGTGCTGCGGGCACTGGCTTCGGTGAGTGTTTCGACGATGGAGCGCATGTCGCGGATGGACACACCCTCGCCCAGCAACTGCTGCAGCACGCGGGTGACCACGCCCAAAGGCAGCTTGCCAGGCACCAACTCTTCCACCAACTTGGGCGACTTGGCCGCCAATTTGTCGAGCAACTGTTGCACCTCATCATGGCTGAGCAAATCGGCCGAGTTTTCGCGCAAGACTTTGTTCAAGTGGGTGGCGATGGCGGTGGACGCGTCCACCACGGTGTAGCCCAAGGTGCGGGCCACATCGCGCTGAGAGGTTTCAATCCAAACGGCTTCTAAGCCAAAAGCAGGCTCACGGGTGGGAATACCTTGCAGTTCGCCATAGACCTGACCTGGGTTGATCGCCAATTCGCGGCCCACCTTGATTTCGCCTTTGCCACGCACCACGCCTTTGAGCACGATGTTGTAGGAATCAGGGTCGATGTTCAAGTCGTCGCGAATGCGCACAGGCTGGACCAAAAAGCCCAGTTCGGCAGACAGTTTTTTGCGCACGCCTTTGACGCGGCTCATGAGTTCGCCACCGGTTTCCTGGTTGACCAAGGGAATCAGGCCATAACCAATTTCCAAACCAATGAGGTCGACTTGATCCACATCGTCCCAGTCCAAGTCTTTGTTGGCTTCGGTGGTGGCCACCGCTTGGGCTTGCGCCTCTTGCGTGGCTTCTTCTTCCACTTCGCTGCGAATGATCAACAGACCCAAGCCCGCCGTGGCAGCCGCCAAGGTGATGAACATCAAATGGGGCATGCCTGGGACCAAGCCCAAGGCCGTGAGGATGATGGCTGAAATGAAGAGGGCCGATGGATTGGCCAGTTGGTTGCCCGCTTGTTCAGAAATGGATTCCGAAGTCGTGACGCGTGTCACGATGATGGCGGTCGCCAGCGACAACAAGAGAGATGGGATTTGCGCCACCAAGCCGTCACCAATGGTCAGCAGGGTGTAAATCTTGCCAGCGTCGGACACGGACAAACCGTGTTGCACCACGCCAATGGCCAAACCGCCAACCAAGTTGATCAGCAAAATCAGCAAACCGGCGATCGCGTCGCCGCTCACGAATTTGGAAGCACCGTCCATGGCACCGAAGAAATCAGACTCTTGAGCGAGTTCTTCACGGCGTTTTTTAGCGGTGGGTTGATCGATCACGCCGGCGTTCAAGTCAGCGTCGATGGACATTTGTTTGCCGGGCATGGCGTCCAAGGTGAATCGGGCGTTCACTTCAGACACACGTCCCGCACCTTTGGTCACCACGATGAAGTTGATGATCATCAGGATGGCAAAAATGATGAAACCCACCACATAGTTACCTGCAATCACAAACTCACCAAAGGCGGACACCACCTTGCCAGCGGCATCGTGGCCGGTGTGGCCATCGACCAAGATGACCCGGGTGGAGGCCACGTTCAAGGCCAGGCGCAACATGGTGGCAAACAGCAATACCGTTGGAAACGATGAGAAGTCCAATGGTTTGCGGGTGCTGATGGAGATCATGATGATCACCAAACTAGCCACGATGTTGAAAGTAAACAAAAAGTCCAACAAAAGCGGTGGCAATGGCAGCACCAACATGGCCATGATCAACAACACCAGCACGGGAATGCCCAGGCCGGTGTAGTCAAACTTTGCCAAGTTCTGTCGAATCGTTGACAGGGTTAAGGTGCTCATGGTCGTTTTGTCGCGTCTTTGTTTACGTTAAGGATTCATTTTGTGACGCTTTTCAGCGCCGTCAGAGTGATCAAGCAAGCCATGTGCCAGCTTGAACTTGCAATCACCACCCATCGCGGCCTGCGCCTGCACCTGCGGCAAAGGATGACCAGTCACGAATCTTGCTTAACAGTCCATGTCATTGATGAGAAGCACTGAACGGTTATGAACTTATCTGCCTTGAATACCGGCCTCACACAGGCCCCCATCCCCAGCGCTACTGAGGCGAACGCCGCTTTGGCGGGGCAACAGCGTGCGCCTGCTGGCACCTTGTCGGGCGAGGACTTCGCGGCTTTTTTGCGCAACCAAATCCGTGCCCTGAAGAACAATGAGCGGCAAGACATTGCCGCTGCCCCTGCGCCCTCTCCTGCACCTCCTGCCCCGCCTCGGGCTGAGCATTTGTCGCCCTACCGCCCCGTTCGAGAGGATTCAGACGGCGCGCAGCGAGACACGGCCAAGCCTGTGAAAGCCAAAGAATCTGCCCATGCGGATGCGCCAGATCATGCGCACGCCAGGTTGGATGCGGCCAAAAACGCCCCCGCAGAATCCAGCGATTCAAGCCAGCCCCATTCTGTTGATCAGGCGCCAGTTGACGCAACTGCCCCTGAAACCCCATCAAAAACCGATGCCAGCACCCAAGTTGCTGCGCCCTTGGACCCAACGGTTGCGCCCGAGCCTGCCAAGACCGCGCCGCCCATGGCTGATGGCTCTTTGGCTGCGAATGCCGCGCAACTGACCACCATTCCCCTGAGCCCCAGCATCAACATCATCACCACGGCACAAAGTCAACCGAATGACCAAAGCGTGGCCGACTTTGCGCTTGCCATGGGCTTAGACCCCAGCCAGGTGCAAGCCTTGTTTGGGCCAACCACAACGGTCAGCTCACCTCAGAACAATGTATCGACCCAGCAAATGCTGGGCATGAACAGCATGCCCGTCTTCAATGCGTCTGGCTTGCAAAAAGACGCCAGCCTGAGCGCAGTCAATTTACCGCTGGAAAGCCTGAATCTGAGCACGACCGTCTCCACCGCCGATTTTCAAGAATTGAAAGCCAGCGCCACACCCACCCTGGACGCCACAGCCAACTCCACCCTGAATGCCCTGAGCAATCTCAATATCCAGCTGGCCACCGCCCAACTCACCCCCAATGCCACACCCGCCATGCCGGTGAGCACCTTGGCCGTTCTCTCCATGATGGACACCGAACTGCGCGCCGAAGACATTGACGCCTTGAAAAATGAATTTGACGCTTTGGCGCCCACCACCGACCTGAGCGGTTTGGGCTTGGGCGACCACGGCACTGGCGCCTCTGCGGTGAATCACACCGCCTTGCCAGCCAAAGCGGCTGTGGTACTGGCCAACAACCCCAACATGGCGCAAACATTCGACAAATTGAGTGAGAAATTGGCCACCGAACTGGCCAGTCGCATGAACGATCAACTCAATGCGGGCGAGTGGAAAATGAAATTCGCCTTGAAACCGGCCAGCTTGGGCTTGGTGGACGTGCAACTGGAAATGCGTGACGGTCGCTTGACCGCCCAATTCAATGCCGACACCAACCTGACCCAGGATTTGATTCAAAACGGCAGCCAACGCCTGAAAGAAGCGTTGGGCCAACTTGGCATGAACAATGCTTCAGTCTTGGTAGGCCAAGGTCAAACCCAACAGCAATCCCATTCCGGTCAATCTGGCCAGTCTGGCTTGCCATCCAGACGCGACGACAATCGTGTCACACTGGCAGACGAAACTGCGCCCGAGTTGAGAACAACGGCAAAACCAAGGCATAGCAACAGTTTGCAATTTGACAATTACGCTTGAACACTGAATAACTGAGGAGTAGCACATGGCATCAGAAGCACCAGCACCAGAAGAAGGCACGGAAGAGCCGAAAAAGAAAAAACCCATTCTCTTGATCGTGGGCGCCGTGGTCGGTGGCATTGTGGTCATGGTCGGCGTGGCTTTTGGCACTTTGTACTTCTCAGGTTATTACGAGAAAAAAGCCGAACTGGCCGCCATGGACAAATTGGAAGAACTCGAAGCTGCGGCCACCAAGGCCAAGGACGAAGCGCCTGCCAAGTTGAAGAAGGAAGCGCCTGAAGCCACCCGCTTTGAGAAAAACTACTTCCAAATTGACAAAGAGTTGATGACCAACATCACGGGCTCGAAAAAAGTCATGGTGGTGCAACTCGCGGTCATGACCCATTACGACACCCGCGTGTTTGACAACATCAAAAAGCATGAGTTTGCGCTGCGCTCAGCCATGCTGGACATCATGCGTCAAAGCACCGAAGCCGATGTCAACAAACCCGACTTCCGCAAGGAACTGGCTGTCAAACTCAAAGAAGTGATGAATTCCATGCTCGAAGAGTACGAAGACTTCGGCGGCATTGAAGAAGTCATGTTCACCTCCTTTGTGATGCAGTAAGGTCCATGGCAACACGTCAAAATTTACTCAGCGCCGAGGAGTTGTCGGCCCTGTCTGAGGGGCTGAAAGACGGCTCCATCGAATCGGACACGGGCTTCAACACCAAAGTGCGTGTGCGCAAGCACGACCTGGCCAGCGAAAACAGCAGCCTGGGGGTGAATGTCTCGTCGATCGACATGATCAACGAGCGCTTCATCCGCATGTTCCGTTTGGGTTTGCTTGAAGTGTTGCGCACCACGCCTCGGGTCAATCCGACGCGGGTGCAAATCATGAAGTTTGGTGACTACCTGCAAATGCTCAAAGCGCCTTTGTCGGTGAACACGATTCGCATCAACCCCATGCGCGGCAACTCGGTGATCATCATCGACCCGAACGTGGTGTTCAGCTCTTTGGACAGTTTCTTTGGTGGTTTTGGCAAGGGCGTGTCTGATTTACCCCCAGGCCGTTTGTTCACCGCCACCGAAACCCGCATCATCCACATCATTTTGGAAGTCTTCTTCCGCTCCATGAAGGACGCGTGGGGACCGGTGATGGAGATTGATTGCGAGCAAGTCAGCTCCGAGATCAACCCGCAATTTGCCCAAATCGCCGACGAAAACGACTTGGTGGTGCTCAGCCGCTTTGAAGCCGAAGCCACGGCTTCTGGCGGCAAAGGTTTCATCGACTTGGTCTACCCCTACGCCACCTTGAAGCCTTTGCGCGACTTGTTGCGCAACCGCGTGGCCTCTGGCGACGGCAACGAAGAATCCGACAAAATTTGGCGCGAAGACCTGGCCGTGGCCGTGGGCGACTCTGAGATGGCGGTCAAAGTGGTCATGGGCAGCATCAAAACCACCTTGCATCATTTGCAGACCATGAAGGAAGGCGACATGCTGTTCTTCAAGAAACCCGAATTGGCTCAATTTTTGGCCAACGACGTCCCCTCGTTCGGGGTCAACATCGGCACCAAAGGCTCGAATGTGGCCGTGCGCATTGAGAAACAACTTGTCCCCGGACAGCTTTAAGAAGACTGGAAACCGCCATGAACGACACCACTGCAGAACCCCAAAACCAAGATGAAACCCCGCCCAATGCCGAGGAGTTTCAAGTCACCCAACCGGGCAACATCAACCCCGAAGTGCTGCAAAACATTTCGGTCAATTTGTCCATTGAAGTGGGTCGCACCAACATCAAGATCAAAGACCTGATGCGGCTGACCCAAGGCAGCGTGGTCGAACTCGACCGCATTGCAGGCGAGCCCTTGGATTTGCTGGTCAATGACACCGTGGTCGCCCAAGGTGAGGTGGTGCTGGTCAATGACCGCTACGGCATTCGCTTGACCCGCGTCGTCCCATCCACCGATCGTTTGAAGTCCATCTGAACTTCCAAACTCCTCCAGAAAAAGCCCGCATTTGCGGGCTTTTTTCATGGTTTGAGCGCTTGCGAGATGGTGAGTTGCAACTTGTCCGCGCTGCCTGGCGTGATGGGCCCGACACTGGCCCCGAAGTCGCCGGCTTGCGGCATGGCGTTGCCAGTTTTGGAAATGCGCGCGCGCACCATCACCGACTTGACTTGCGACAACTTCATTTGCGGGTTCATGGCCAAGCTGTCGTCGAGCACAAAGTCGTAGGGCAATTTGTCCACCGTGGTGCGCACAATCGCCAAAGGCATGCGCGGGCCTTCGGCGGCATTGGCGTAAATGAACACCGTGTCTTTGGGCGACACCTGCGCGGCCAAAGCGGGGTCGAGGCTGACCCGGCCCGTGAGACGTTCGGTGCCGTCAGAGACTGGTTTGGAGGGCACTGCACCAGCGCTGGCCGGGGTATTGGCCGTGCTGGTAGCAGGTGCCACGGGCGGCAAGCCCAAGCGCTCACGTGCTTTGTCGATGGCATCGAGCAAGGCGGGCATGTCGGGCGAGGCGGGTGGCAACAAGCCCCGCACTTTTTCCCAATAAGCCAGCGACTCTTTGAAGCGCCCTTCTGAGAAAGCGGCGCTGCCCGCCAACAGCAAGGCGTTGCCATTGCGCGGATCGGCTTTCAAGACGCTGAGGATGATGGCCCAGGGTTCGCCCTTGAAGACGCCATTGTTTTTCTGCGCCAGCACCTCGGCGCGTTCAATCAAGACATCGTCGTTTCGGGCCAGTGACAGCGCTTTTTGCAAAGCGGCATCGGCTTCGTCGTAATGCGCCAAAGCCCGTTGAATCCGGCCCAGCATCACCCAACCCTCGGCGTTGTCAGGCTCCTTTTCCAAGCGCTGCCCGAGTTGCTCGGCCATGGTGGCGAGTTTTTCAGGCGTGATTTGTTCTTCGCCATTGGCTTGTGAGGCCAGTTGAGGGTCGAGGGCGATGGGGGTGCCCACCACGAAATACAGGCTGAAAGCCATGAGGGGAATGGCCAGGGCCAAAGCCGCCATGAGCAGCTTGGGGCGTTTCAATTCGGCTTGCACCGTGGAATGAGGTGGTGGCGCATCTTCCATCAAACGCTGGGTGAGTTCTTCGTGTGACAAATCGAAACCAGCTTGGTCCAGAGTGCCTTGTGCCACCTCTCGTTCCAATTCGGCCACCTGCTCTTTGTAGACAGCCACATGCGAGAGCACGTTGTCACGCTCTTGGCCGACTTGCTGTGGTCGAGTGGCGATCCACAAGGCGCGCCACAACACGGCCACCACCAAGACAGTGAGGGTCAGGCCCAGCAGCAGAAAAATTTGGACGGGGTTCATTCAATCCTTGGGAGACGAGTCGGGTTGTTGCAACAGGGCTTTGCGCAAACGCAAATAGCGCCACAAACCCCAGACGGCTAAACCCAGCAGCATAAAGGGGCCGAACCACAAGGGCCAGGTGAGCGGTTTGACCGGGGGTCGGTAGAGCACAAAGTCGCCATAGCGCTCGACCAAATAAGTTTTGATTTGCGCGTCGCTCATGTCTTGGCGAATGAGTTTGCGAACCTCGCGGCGCAGGTCTTCGGCCAATTCGGCATGAGATGAGGCCAGCGATTCGTTTTGACAGACCAGGCAACGCAGCTCCTCGGCAATCGCCACCAAGCGGGCTTCCACCAGCGGGTCATCGGCCAAAGGCTGGGCTTCGCCAGCGACGGCGTTCAAGCCCCACAAGCCGATGAGGCTGAACATCAGCACCATCAATGCGCGCTTCATGAGGCCTCCAATTGGCGGATCAGGGGCAGCAATTTGTCTTGCAGCAACGCCGGTGTGACTGGGCCGACCAGCTTGTAACGGATGACGCCCTCTTGATCAATCAAATAGGTTTCGGGCACGCCATACACCCCGTAGTCAATGCCCACGCGGCCATCCAGGTCCATCACAGACAGTTTGTAAGGGTCACCCTGGCGCTGTAAAAAACGCAGGCTGCGCTCGCGTGCCAAGGCCAGTTTGGCTTCCTCGTTGAGCGGGCCATTGGCTTGGTCTGCGGCCTGAATTTCCTTGTAGCTCAGGCCCACGATGGGCACGCTTTGGGTTTTGGAGAACTCCACCAACAAGGGATGTTCTTCGCGGCAAGCCACGCACCAGGTGGCCCAGACATTGAACATCCACACCCGTCCCTTGTAGTCCGCCGGGCTGAAAGGCTTGTCACCACTCAGAGTGGGCAAGCTGAACGCAGGCGCAGGCTTGCCGACCAAGGGGGATGGGATTTCGCGTGGGTCACGTTTCAAGCCGACGGCCAAAAACACCACCAAGCCCAAAAACAACGCCAAGGGGATGAGGAATTTTTTCATGGCTTCAAGCAGCGCTGGACAGGGATTCACCGGCAGTTTTGAGCTGCGCGGCCACATTGCGTCGGCGGTAGCGTCGGTCCAAGGCGGCAATCACACCACCCAGCACCATGATCAACACCCCCGCCCACAGCCAAGGCACAAAGGGCTTGTGATAGACCCGCATGCTCCAACTGGGCTTGTCGCCGGGCAAGGGGTCGCCCAGGGATACGTACAAGTCACCCCACAAGCTAGAGCGGATGGCCGCCTCGGTCATGGGCATGGCGGATGAGAAATAACGGCGCTTTTCGGGGTAGAGCACGTCAAACACCTGCTCGTTTTTCGACACCTCCACATGCGCTTGCACCGCCTTGTAATTAGGGCCGTTCAGGTCCACCATGTCCACCAAACGGAAGGTGTAGGGCGCGATGCTGAGCGTGTCGCCCAGGCTCATGCGCACATCACGCTCCACCTCGTAAGACTTGACGCCCGTGATGCCCAGCACCACCACCGCCAAACCGAAGTGCGCCAAATGCTGACCCCAAAACGAGCCGCCAATGCGCCCGGGTTTGCGCAACCTGTCCACCACGTTGTGCAGGCTGCCCAAGGCCACCCACATGCCCAAAAAGACCCCCAAGGCCGTGCCTGCGGACCAACTGCCCAATGCAAATGGCAAGCCCAGACCCAACACCAAGGCCGCCAAGGCCACCCAACGCAATTCCAGCACCATCTCGTTCACATGGGCTTCGCGCCATTTCGCCACCGTGCCGGGCACCATGATGAACAGCAAAGGCACCATGAGGGGGGCGAACACCAAATTGAAATAAGGCGGGCCCACAGACAACTTGCCCAGGTTCAAAGCGTCGATGATGAGGGGGTAAAGCGTGCCCAAGAGCACCGCGCCCGTGGCCACCACCAGCAGCACGCTGTTGAGCAGCATGAAGGATTCCCGCGACACCAAGCCCATGCTGCCACCCAAGGTGACTGACGGGGCGCGCCAGGCGAACAAGGTGAGCGAGGCGCCGACCACCACCGCCAAAAAACAGAGGATGAAAATGCCCCGCGCCGGGTCTGATGCGAAGGCATGGACCGAGGTGAGCACACCCGAGCGAACCAAGAAAGTGCCCAGCAGTGACAGCGAGAAAGCAGCGATGGCCAACAACACGGTCCAGGCTTTGAAGCTGCCGCGTTTTTCAGTGACCATCAGCGAATGGATGAGCGCAGTGCCCACCAACCAAGGCATGAGCGAGGCGTTTTCCACGGGGTCCCAAAACCACCAACCGCCCCAGCCCAATTCGTAATAAGCCCACCAGGAGCCCAGCCCAATGCCAAAGGTGAGGAAGGACCAGGCAATGACCGTCCAAGGGCGAGACCAACGCGCCCAAGCCGCGTCCAAGCGGCCCGACAGCAGTGCGGCAATGGCGAATGCGAACGCCACCGACATGCCCACATAGCCCATGTAGAGCATGGGCGGGTGAATGACCAAGCCCGGGTCTTGCAGCAAGGGGTTCAGGTCGCGGCCATCGGCGGGAATCGGAAACAAGCGGTCAAACGGGTTGGAGGTGGTCAGGATGAACAGCATGAAACCCACGCCCACCAAGCCCAGCACGCCCAGCACCCGCGCCACCATGGCTTGGGGCAGGCTTTGTGAGAACACCGCCACCGCCGCTGCCCACCCTGTGAGCATCAGCATCCACAGCAGCAACGAACCCTCGTGGCCACCCCAAACTGCTGCGAACTGGTAGGGTTTGGGCAACAAGCTGTTGGAATGCTCGGCCACGTACTTCACCGAAAAGTCGTTGTGTAAAAAAGCGTAAGCCAAACAGCCAAAAGACAGCGCCACCAAGGCAAATTGCAACAAGGCCAAAGGCCGCGCCAGGGCTTGCAATGCGGGGTTGGGGCGCACCGTTCCCCACAGCGGCAACACGCCCAGCACCAGCGCCAGCACGGTGGCAAGCACCAAAGAGAATTGACCGAGTTCAGGAATCATGAGGGTGGCAACTTTCAGGGTTTGACCGATTGGGCGGCGCGGGCTTGCGCAGCCTTGTCCAAAGCGTGTTGGGCCTCGGGCGGCATGTAGTTTTCGTCGTGCTTGGCCAGCACCTCGGCGGCCATCATCACGCCTTGCTCATTGAGTTTGCCTTGGGCCACCACGCCCTTGCCTTCCTTGAACAAGTCGGGCAGCAAGCCTGTGAAGCGCACCGTGATTTCTTGCGCGGTGTCGGTGACCACAAAACTCACCTCGGTGCCATCTCGCTTCAAGCTGTTGGCTTTGACCATGCCGCCGATGCGAAAGGTTTTGTTGGTCGGGGCTTCACCATTGAGCACTTGCGTGGGTGTGAAGAAAAACACCAAATTGCTTTGAAAGGCATTGAGCACAAAGGCCGCTGCAGCGGCCAGCACCAGCATGCCAGCGGCGATCAGGGCAAAGCGTTGTTGACGGGGGCTCCAACTCATGGGGTGTCCTGCGATTCGGATTTGGCCAAGGCCAAGGCGTTCAAGTGGGCGATGTGGGCTTGCCATATTTCGAGCAGCAAGAACAAGGCGGTCATGCCCATGCTGCCCCACACGTAAAAGCCATAACCACCCATCTCCCAAAACTGCGACCAGCTCTCCCACCTCATGACGCCACTCCTGCAACTTCGGGCAAGGCTTTCACCCAATCGGCATGACGCTCGCGCTCGACGATGAGCGAGCGCACCCGATAACAAACAATGGCCAAGGTGTAGGCCCAAAACGCCAATGCCATGAGCAACATGCCCCACAACATCAGCTGCGCCATGCTGGGCGAACGCGTGAGCGACACCGAAGCGCCTTGGTGCAAGGTGTTCCACCATTTCACCGAGAAGTAAATGATGGGCACATTGATGGCGCCGACGATGGCAATGAGGGCACCAGCGCGGTCGGCGCGACGCACATCGTCAATGGCCGAGGTGAGCGCCATGTAACCCAAGTAAAGGAAAAACAAAATCAATTCAGACGTGAGGCGTGCGTCCCACACCCACCAAGCACCCCACATGGGCTTGCCCCACAAAGCCCCTGTCCACAAAGACAAGAAGGCAAACATGGCACCCGTAGGCGCCAAAGCGCGGGTCATCATGCCGGACAAACGGGTGTTGAAGGTCAGGCCCAGCACGCTCCAAAAGGCCATGGCCATGTAGATGATCATGGACATCCATGACGCAGGCACGTGGACAAAGATGATGCGGTAGCCCTCGCCCTGCTGGGCGTCGGTGGGGGCCAGGGCAAAGCCAATCCACAAACCTGCCACGGTCAAAGCAGCGGCCAATGCGGCCAACCAAGGCCACAAACGCCCAGCCAGTGCGTAGAAGGTTTGGGGTGCAGCGAAATGAAACCAGCGAATCGTCATGAACTCATTCCAAGGCGATGCGCAAAGCAGCACTGCCAGCCCAGGGGCTGAAAAACAGTGCTGGCAATAACAAAGCCAGCAAAATCGACACATGGGCTTGCGCCCCCAAACCACTGTCCAAGGCCTGCACCGCGCCAGCGCCAAACACCAGCACCGGCACATACAACGGCAGAACGAGCAAGGAGATCAAGACCCCGCCACCACGCACCCCCAGGGTGAGTGCCGCGCCAATGGCGCCAACACAGGACAACACCGGGGTGCCCAACAAGAGGCTCAGACTCAACACCGACAAGGCGTCTGGTGACAGGTTGAATTGCAAACCCAAAACAGGGGCCAATATTACCAAGGGCAAGCCTGAGAGCAGCCAATGCGCGGTGATTTTCCCCAGGACCAACAGCCACAAAGGATGTGGGGACAAGAGCATTTGTTCCAAAGCGCCATCGCGGTGATCGACCTCAAACAGGCGGGCCAAAGCCAGCATGCTGGCCAGCAAGGCCCCTACCCAGAGCACGCCTGGGCCAATTTGGCGCAGCATGGCGGGTTCTGGGCCAATCGCCAGCGGGAACAAGGCCGCCACCACCACAAAGAAAAACAGGGCGCTCAGCACCTCGGACTTGCGGCGAAAGGCCAGACGCAAGTCGCGCATCACCACGGTGAAAAAGATGCTCATGGCTGCAACCTCAGATGCTGCATGGAGACGCCCAGACTCGCCGCTTGGTGGCTGGTGAACAGCAGCGCCCCGCCCTGATCCAAGTGGCTGCGCAACAAGCCGTGCAGCACTTGCACGGCGTCGGTGTCCAGCGCCACAAAGGGTTCGTCCAGCAACCACAGTCGGGCACTGGCCACTTGCAAGCGGGCCAGGGCCACACGCCGTTTTTGGCCCTGCGACAAGACCCGCAAGGGCCAATGCGCTCGGCTGCCAAGACCTTGTGTCCCCAAGGCTTGCAAGGCCTGCTCACGGCTCAAGTGTTGGCCCGACACCGCCGCGCTTAGCAGCAGGTTTTCCAGCGCCGTGAGTTCGTCTTTCAGGCCCAGGGCATGGCCCAGGTAAAGCAAATCGGCGTGAAAAGCATGGCCCGCTTCGCTGGTGCTTTGACCACGCCACAGCACCTCGCCTTGCAACAGCGGCGTCAAGCCGCTCAAGGCCCGCAGCAGCGTGGTTTTGCCTGCGCCGTTGTCGCCTTCGAGGTGAATGGCCGAGCCTGCGGGCAAGTCAAAGCTGATGGCTTGGAACAGTTGACGCCCGCCCCGTTCACACGACACGGCCTTGGCTTGCAACACAGCGGCGCTCATAGCAGGTAGCTGCCTGCCAACACCTTGACCGTGCCGCCCGTGGCCATTTTGAAGCGGGCAATGCCAGCGCTGCGCCCGGTGTTGACGCCGCCCAAATCGAGCTGGCGGATGCCGCGCTCCTTGAGCTCTTCAATGCCCTTCCACAAGATGAGGTTGTGGGCGTGCAGGTCCCGCCCCGCATCCGAGGTCCAGCCCACCTGGTAGGTGGCGGCTTGGCCGTGAATCACGAACATCATGGCGGCGACGCGGTCGCGGCCCACATCGGCGCGCATGGACAAGATGTTTTTGGACGGTTGTTTGCGCGACTCGGCGTAATGCTCAAACCAAATGGGCGGCATGCCTTGCAAACCCCGATCCACCCGCTGCTGCATTTCGGCGTCAATCAGCCAGCGGTATTGCGAGGGATTGGTGCCCATGCGGTGGATGGTGAGCTCGGACTTTTCCGCGCCACCCAATCGGTGCCGCCAGCGCTTGTCCAGTTGGGCACGCAAGGTGTCCATGGGTGGACTGATGTCCAGCATGACCGTGGCGTAGCCGGTCATGATGCGGCGGGTGAACGGCAGCCCCAAGTCGGGACTCAGCACCTCGTCGGGGGTGAGCATGAGGAAACGCAGACCTTTCAAGGGGATGCTTTGGCGAATGGCTTTATAGGCCTGCGCTTTGTCTTTGGCGCTCAAGGCTTGCAGCCAAATGGGTCCGCGAGAGCAAAGCGCAAAGGCCGCCCACTGGCCAAACCGCCTGGCGATGAATTGGGCCATGGCCACGGGCACGCCATCGACATGCACCACGGCACGCAAGACCGAGGAGCCCAGCGCCACGCGGGTGGCGCCATAAGCCCAGTCTTGCTGCAAAGCACCCAACGACTGGGCGTGGGCCTGGTCCCAGGTGGCCATCTCGTGGCCGTCCCATTGCACCTTCATAGACCCAGCCTCCAATTGGTTACCATGCGGCCATGTGGAAAAAGCTGTTCAAACGCCAACAACTCGACACCGTCATGGGGCACCAAATTGCCGAGCCTCGCTACACCTGGCAAGCCGCCATGTGGGTGTGTATCTACCTGCTGTTGCCTCTGTTGTTGCTGGGCAGCCTGATAGACGGCCTGATACAGCTGACCACCGGGGTCTGTACCGGGTTTTGGTGTTATTTCTAAAGCGTGGCCGTTCATGGATG
>CANGHG010000007.1 GCA_947453645.1 Comamonadaceae bacterium | reverse complement strand
TCAGAGGGGATGGTGCTGGCCGCCAGCCATGCCGATGAAAAAGCCCACCCAGGCATTCACGTGCTCAAACCCTGGCCAGGCGCCACGCCCGGCATGCGGATTCATTGATGAACTGGGCTGCGGTCTTGCTCGCAGCCGGTGCGGGTTCTCGCATGGGACACAGGCCCAAATCCTTGTTGTTGCTCGATGGCGAGCCGCTGATTCGCCGCCATGTGCACAGCCTGCAGCAAGCCGGTGCATCCCAGGTGACGGTGGTGCTGGGGCATTACGCCTCGGACATCGCCGCCGCATTGACAGACTTGGATATTCATGTCGTGCACAACCCCCGCCCCGACGACGGCCTGGTGTCCTCGCAGCGCCTGGGGCTGCAGGCTGTGCCCCATGGCAGCGAAGGCGTGCTCATGATGTTGGCCGATCAACCCTTGTTGGACGCCACCGATGTGACGGCCCTCTGTACGCAATTCGCCGCCAGACCAGTTGCGACACACATGGTGTTTCCCATGGTGGACGGCGTCCCTGGCAACCCGGTGATGTTGAGCGCCGAGGCCCGCGACGCCATCTTGGCGCAAGGCCCAGCCTTCGGTTGCCAGGAATGGCGGCAAGCCCACCGGCCTCAAGTACAGCCGTTTGCCACTGACAACAGCCACTACACCACCGACTTGGACCACCTGGCAGACCTGGACTTGTTCACCCAAAGAACTGGCAGAACCCTCAGTTGGCCTCCCGCCTGGGCTCCCGAATGAGCCTGGGCCTGCACTTCAAACCCAAGCTGTTCGAGGCCTTGCAGGGCTACAACCGAGGACGTTTTGTCAAAGACTTGGGCGCGGGTTTGACGGTGAGCGTGGTGGCCCTGCCTTTGTCCATGGCCTTTGCCATCGCCTCGGGTTTGAAGCCCGAAGCGGGTCTGATCACCGCCATCGTGGGCGGCTTGCTCATCTCGGCCTTGGGCGGCAGTCGGGTGCAAATTGGCGGCCCCGCAGGCGCCTTCATCGTCATTGTTTACGGCATCGTGTTGCAGCACGGCGTGGGCGGTTTGCTGCTGGCTACCATGATGTCGGGGCTGTGGTTGCTGTTGATGGGCGTGCTGCACATGGGCGTGTTGATTCGCTTCATCCCAGTGGCCGTGGTGATTGGCTTCACCAATGGCATTGCCGTGCTGATTGCCATGCTGCAAATGAAAGATTGTTTGGGCTTGCCCATCGCCCAAATGCCTGCCGATGTCTTGTCTTTGCTGGGCGTGGTCTTCACCCACCTGGACCAAACCAACCCGGCCACCTTGGTGCTGACCCTGGGCAGTGTGATGCTCTTGGCCTGGTGGCAATTTGGCGTGCCACGCCTGCTGTCAAGCGCTTGGTCCCAACGCCTGGCGCTGATGCCCAGCCCCATGTTGGTCATGTTGGTTGCGACTGCAGGGACTTACCTGAGCGACTGGCCAGTGGAAACCTTGGGCAGCCGTTTTGGGGGCATTCCAGCAGGCTTGCCGACCCTGGTCTGGCCCAACGCTTCATGGGCACAACTGCCAAGCTTGCTCGCCCCCAGTTTCACCTTGGCCATGTTGGGTGCCATCACCTCGCTGCTGTGCGCGCGCGTGGCCGACGGCATGATCGACGACCGCCACAACCCCAACCAAGAGCTGATGGCCCAAGGCATTGCCAACATGGTCGTGCCCTTGGTCGGCGGCATGCCTGCCACGGGAGCCATTGCCCGCACCATGACCAATTTGAAAAACGGCGCCAGCAGTCCGCTGGCTGGCATGGTGCATTCTTTGGGCTTGTTGCTGGTGGTGCTCTTGGCAGCGCCCTTGGTGTCGCACATTCCGCTGGGGGCTTTGAGCGCCATCCTGATCTCGGTCGCTTGGAACATGGGCAACTGGCGAGCCTTTGCCCAGCTCAAGCAATTTCGCTGGTCCTATCGGCTCACCCTGTTGGCGGTTTTTGGGCTGACGGTGTTGGTCAATTTGACCGTGGCCTTCGAGGTGGGTCTGCTGGCCGCCTGCCTTATTTTTGTCTACCGTATTTCCAGCCTGACCCGCTGCCAAGCCTTGCACCACAGCCCGCAGGTGCAGGTCTGGGGTTTGCAAGGCGCTTTGTTTTTTGGCGCGGTCGATTTGTTGGAAAAGCTGAGCCTTCAACTGCCGCAAGAGGCGCTGGTGCTCGATTGCAGCGGCCTGATTTACATGGACACCAGCGGGGCTGACGCCTTGCACAGCCTGTGGCGCAGTTGCCAAAAAGCGGGCGTTCGCCTGGTGCTGACGGGTTTGAACCAGCAAGCCAGCGACTTGCTGCAACGCACCAACTTGCTGGCGCTGTTGGGTGCGGACCAGGTGCAGCCTGATTGGGCCCATGCCCTGAAAACCCTGGCTGGGTAGAATGCGGCTCCCCTTGGAGTACCCCCGTCATGTCTTTGTTTGCCCGACCCGAATACACCTCTGAAGCCCAAGCGTTCATCCAGCAGCTCAAGGCGCAAAAGCCCACGTTGGAAGCCGAGCAACGCCAGGGCCGCTCGCTGCTGTGGGACAAGTCGGTGGACCGTGACGCCCAAGCCGACTTCCAGGCCGCAAGGGTGCCCCAACAACCCTACGTTTACTTCAACGCTGGCAGCAAGTGAGCACCACCCCCCAGGCGAATTGGCAAGGCCCAAACGCCGATTTGCCCCACATGCCCACGGTCATCGACCACGTGGCCGTGGCACGCTTGTATGGCGAACCGCTGTTTGCCATGCCGCAAGATTTGTACATCCCGCCCGATGCGCTGCAAATCTTCTTGGAAGCGTTTGAAGGCCCGCTGGACTTGCTGCTCTACCTGATTCGCAAGCAAAACTTCAACATCCTGGACATCCCCATGGCGGGCCTGACCCGCCAGTACCTGAGTTATGTCGAGGAAATCCGCAAAACCAACCTGGAGTTGGCTGCTGAGTACCTGCTCATGGCCGCCATGCTGATTGAAATCAAGTCCCGCATGCTGCTGCCGCCCAAGAAAGTGCCCGAGGGCGTGGAGCCAGAAGACCCGCGCGCCGAGCTGGTGCGCCGCTTGCTGGAGTACGAGCAACTCAAGTTGGCCGCCGCCCGCCTGAACGAAGCACCCCAGCAGGGACGGGACTTTTTACGGGCTCAGGTCTACATCGAGCAGTCCTTTCAACCGCGTTTCCCGCATGTGGAAGCACTGGAATTGCAGCAAGCCTGGGCCGACATCTTGCGTCGCGCCAAGCTGGTCGAGCACCACAAAATCAGCCGCCAAGAGCTCTCGGTGCGCGAGCACATGAGCATCGTGCTGAAAAAACTCCAAGGCCAACGCTTTGTCGAGTTCCAAGATTTGTTCGACGCCAGCTTGGGCGTGCCCGTCATGCTGGTCACCTTCATCGCCTTGCTCGAACTTGGCAAAGAAACCTTGGTGGACATCACCCAGGCCGAAGCCTATGCGCCCATTTATGTGCGCCTGGCTTATGCGCCCACGAATTGAATCTGGAAGGGGAGAACACGCATGACCAACGCTGCCAGTCCCTACGGTACCTTGCCACCCGCCGCCGACATGGCGTCGCGCAAGCCCATCAGCCTGCCCCGCTTGAACGAGATGCGAGCCCGTGGCGAGAAGATCACCATGATCACCGCCTACGACGCCACCTTTGCCGCCGTGGCTGACGCCGCTGGCATTGAATGCATCTTGGTCGGCGACTCCCTGGGCATGGTCTGCCAAGGCTTGCACAGCACGGCTGGCGTGAGTTTGGAGACCATGCGCTATCACACCGAAAGCGTGGTGCGTGGTTTGCGCAGGGTGCAAGGCACGGCTTGGGTGATTGGCGACCTGCCCTTTGGCACCTACCAAGAGTCCCCTGAACAAGCCCTGCGCAGTGCCATCGTGCTGATGCAGGCGGGCGCCCACATGGTGAAGCTGGAAGGCGGCGACTGGGCCCCCGAAACCGCTCATTTCTTGGTGCAACGTGGCATTCCCGTGTGCGGTCATTTGGGCCTCACACCCCAAACCGTTCACGCCTTGGGCGGCTACCGGGTCCAAGGCCGCGACCCCGAATCGGCCGCCCAACTCCACCAAGACGCCATGGCCCTGCAAGACGCCGGCGCGGCCATGCTGGTGCTGGAAATGGTGCCTGCGGCTTTGTCCACCACCCTCACCCAGGCCTTGCCCAAGTGCCACACCATTGGCATCGGGGCTGGCAACGGCACCGCCGGACAGGTGCTGGTGCTGCACGACATGCTGGGCATCAACTTGGGCAAGAACCCCAAGTTCGTGCGTAACTTCATGACCGGCACCGACAGCGTGTTATCCGCCTTGCAACGCTATGTGGCGGCGGTCAAGGACGGCAGCTTTCCCGACAACACACTCCACGCCTGGTAATTCATGTTCATCGCCCGTACCGTGGCCGAGTTGCGACAGCACTTGGCCCACGCTGACAAACCCGCTTTTGTGCCCACCATGGGCAATTTGCACCAAGGGCATGCATCCTTGCTGCGCCAAGCAAAGCCATTGGGCGACGCCTTGGTGGCCAGCATCTTTGTGAATCGCTTGCAGTTTTTGCCGCACGAGGATTTCGACAGCTACCCCCGCACCTTTGACAACGATTGCGCCTTGCTTGAAGCCCTGGGCTGCGATGTGCTGTTTGCGCCCCTTGAAGCCGAGTTGTATCCCCAGCCGCAAACCTTCAAAGTGCTGCCTGACCCCGTCTTGGCCAACATCTTGGAAGGCGAATTCCGTCCTGGCTTTTTCACGGGTGTCTGTACCGTGGTGATGAAACTCTTCAGCTGCGTTTTCAACGGCAGCGCTGGTGTGGCCTTGTTTGGCCAGAAGGACTACCAGCAACAGCTGATCATTCGGCACATGGTGCGCCAGTTTGCGCTCCCCATTGAGATCGTCACCTGCCCCACCACCCGCGCCCCAGACGGTTTGGCGCTGAGTTCACGCAACATGTATTTGTCCCCTGCCGAACGAGCTCAGGCGGTGCAACTGTCTGCGGCGTTGAAAAACTTGGCTGCCCATGTTCGAGACAGGACAGCTTCAGGTCTTGACTTGAACTTGCCCGCTTTGGAGATTGCAGCCATGGACCAGTTGCGTTCTTTAGGCTGGCAACCCGACTACCTGACCGTGCGCCATCGCTTGGACATGTCGCCTTTGTCCGCTGTGACAGATGCGCCTTTGGTGGTGTTGGGAGCGGCCAAGTTGGGCCAAACCCGGTTGATTGACAACCTGGAGCTTGAGACGATTGCTTCGCTGCGCTCGCAATGACGGGGGATTGCTTCGCTTCGCTCGCAAGGACGGCTATTCGCCTTTAGCGCCCCGCCCCATCAAGGCCGACACCGCTTGCGGCGGCGAGATTTGACCTTGCAAGACCGACACCACGGCCTGGGTGATTGGCATGTCCACCCCCAGATGCTGGGCGCGTTGCAACACGGTGTGGGCGCTGTAAACACCCTCGGCCACATGGCCCAAGGCCTGCAGCACTTGGTCCAAAGACTTGCCTTGTGCCAGTGCCAAGCCCACTTGACGGTTGCGGCTCAAGTCACCCGTGGCGGTCAGCACCAAGTCACCCAAGCCACTCAAGCCCATGAAGGTGTCAGCCTTGGCACCCATGGCCAAGCCCAAGCGCGTCATTTCCGACAAGCCGCGGGTGATGAGCGCGGCACGCGCATTCATGCCCAGTTGCAGACCATCGCACATGCCCGTGGCAATGGCCATGAGGTTTTTCACCGCGCCGCCCACCTCCACGCCCACCATGTCCTCATTGGCATAGACCCGCAGGTTGTCGCCATGAAAGGCCTGCACCAAGGCGTCGCGCACGCCCGCATGGCTGCTGGCGGCGACCAAGGCGGCGGGCTGACGCGCCGCCACCTCTTGCGCAAAGCTGGGGCCACTGAGCATGCCCGCCTTCATTTGCGGGGCCACTTGCTGCTGGACCTCGTGCGCCAGCAGGCCAAAAGCCGCATGGGTGTTGGCAATCGAGGGTTGCACCGCTTCAAAGCCTTTGCACAACCAAGCCAAGGGACGTTCACCCAGCAAAGGGGCCGTGGCCAAGAGCATGTCGCGCAAGGCAGACATGGGTGTCCCCAACACCACCAAGTCGGCTGTTGGCACGCATTCGCTCAGCGCGGCCGCACTGAGCGTCAAGTTGTCGGGCAGGGGTTGACCGGGCAAATAGCGCTGGTTGACATGGCGAGAACGCATGTCGTCCACCAACCCTGGGTGGCGCGCCCACAAAGTGACTTCGTGGCGTGGGCTGGCTTGAATGGCGAGCGCCGTTCCCCAGGCACCCGCGCCAAGAATGAGCAGTTTCACTGCAGTTGCTGCTCAGCTTTCATTTGTTGCTGCTGGTCGTACATGGCTTGGAAATTGATTTCCGCCATGTGCACTGGCGGGAAACCAGCGCGCTGAATCACATCAGCCACGTTGCCGCGCAAATAGGGATAGACGATTTGAGGGCAAGCAATGCCTTGAATGGGCTCGAGTTGACCGTCGGGCATGTGGCGAATTTCGAAAATGCCCGCTTGCTTGGCTTCTACCAAGAACATGGTTTGTTCTTTGATTTTGGTGGTGACGGTGGCGGTGACCACGACTTCGTAAACACCATCGCCAATTTGTTCAGAGCCAATGCCAATTTGGATGTCCACGCTGGGGGTTTCTTGCGACAACAAAATGGCAGGTGAATTGGGCTGTTCCAAAGACAGGTCTTTGAGATAGACGCGTTGAATTTGAAAGACGGGTTCGAGGTTGTCTGCCATGGGGCTTCCTGAATGAAAAAACCCGCCGAGCAACCATGCCTGAAGCGGGTGGGGTTAATGTGCGGGGGATTATCTCAGTTTGCTTGCAGCAGGGGCAGCAGGCCCCCTTGGCTGTCCAGCGCCACCAGGTCGTCACAACCACCCACGTGCTTGTCGCCAATGAAGATTTGCGGCACGGTGCGTCGCCCAGTCAGGGCCATCATGCGGTCGCGCTCTTCGGGCAGTTGGTCGATGCGCACCTCTTCAATGTGCTCAACTCCTCGCGCTTTGAGCAACTGCTTGGCGCGAACACAGAAAGGGCAAACGGCGGTCGTGAACATCTTGACTGGCGACATGATTCAAGCTTTTTCCAAAGGTAAGTTGGCTTCTTGCCAAATTTTCAAACCACCGCCCAGGCTATGGGCTTGTTCGTAGCCTTGCGCTTTGGCAATGACCAAAGCCTTTTGAGACCGCATGCCACTGTGGCAAACCAAAATAAGAGGGCGTTTTTTATCGGTGACGGTTTTGCTCAACTCTTCTTGCAAACGGTCCAAGGGCAAGTGGCGAGCACCAATGAGGTGACCGCTCGCAAATTCATCAGCGGCACGCACATCCACGATATTGGCTTTTTCGCGGTTGATCATCAGCACCGCTTGGGTGGGCGACAAGCCTGGTGCGCCCAAAGTACTGAGATTGGGCAGCAACAAGGCAACGCCTGAAGAGAAGGCCACCAGGATCAATAACCAGTTGTCTAATAGAAAATTCACGCGCTAGCCCAGAAACATGTAATGTGGCCATTTTAGAATCCTTTTAACGCTGTTCTCACCTCAAGGTCATTCTCCCCATGTACACGCTTGTTTTGATTCGCCATGGCGAGTCCACCTGGAATTTGGAAAATCGCTTCACTGGCTGGACCGATGTCGATCTCACCCCCACAGGGGTGGCGCAAGCCCGCGCAGCAGGCGAATTGCTCAAAGCCCATGGTTTTGAATTTGATGTGGGCTACACCAGCGTTCTCAAGCGAGCGATTCACACCATGTGGCACATGCTAGATGGCATGGACCGCAGCTGGCTGCCCGTGGCACATCACTGGCGTTTGAACGAGCGCCACTATGGTGCATTGCAAGGTTTGGACAAAGCTGAAACAGCTCAACAATACGGTGACGCCCAAGTGCTGGCGTGGCGTCGCAGCTATGACGTGCCCCCGCCATCCCTCACGCCAGATGACACGCGCAGCGAGCGCGGCGACCTGCGTTACGCCAAACTTGAAGCGGAGCAAATTCCGCTCACCGAATGCCTCAAGGACACGGTAGATCGGGTCATGCCATTTTGGCAAGACGCATTGGCCCCGGCCTTGCGCAGCGGCAAACGGGTGATCGTCAGCGCTCATGGCAACTCCATACGCGCCATGGTCAAGTACCTGGATGGCATCTCAGATCAGGATATTGTGGGCCTGAACATCCCCAATGGACAACCTTTGGTGTATGAACTCGACGCCAATTTGCGTCCTGTTCGCCATTACTACTTACACGAGCAAGCCGTCGCCCTCAAACCGGCCTGAGTTGGGGTATCCAGGTTTTGGCAAACGCTTGGGGCTCTTCCACAGTAGACTATCTGCCTAAATCGCACCCTGGCGTGCGATAGCTACATTAACAAGGTACACATGGGCCACAAACTCAAAATTGCAGGTTGGTTGACCGTTGGCGCACTCACGGGCGCACTCACCACGTTCTCTCTCCAAACCGTGGCCCGCGCCAACATGGCGCCCCTGCCCTTGGAAGAGTTGCAGCAATTGGCCGCTGTTTTCAGCATGGTCAAGAGCGATTATGTGGAACCCGTGGACGAGAAAAAACTCATCAACGACGCCATCGCAGGCATGGTGGCCAGCCTTGACCCTCATTCCCAGTACTTCGACAAAAAATCCTACAAAGAATTCCGCGAAGGCACCACAGGCAAATTTGTCGGTGTGGGCATCGAAATTTCTCAAGAAGAAGGCCTGGTCAAGGTGGTCTCGCCCATCGAGGGTTCACCCGCCGACCGCGCTGGACTCAAGCCTGGCGACTTGATCACCAAGGTGGATGACACCGCGGTCAAAGGCATGTCACTCAATGAAGCGGTCAAACGCATGCGTGGCGAGCCCAAAACCCAGGTGGTACTCACCATCTTCCGCAAGGACGAAAACCGCACCTTCCCGGTCACCATCGTCCGTGAGGAAATCAAGACCGTCAGTGTGAAAAGCAAGATGATCGAGAACGGCTTCGGCTGGATTCGCGTGAGCCAATTCCAAGAGCGCACCGTGGACGACTTGACCCGCAAGCTGGAGGAGCTCTACAAACAAGATCCGAAAATGAAGGGCTTGGTGCTCGATTTGCGCAACGACCCAGGCGGTTTGTTGGATGCGGCGGTGGCCATTTCTGCCGTCTTCTTGCCCGACAACGTGACCGTGGTCTCTACCAACGGCCAGCTGGAAGAAAGCAAGTTCACCTTCAAAGCCGCGCCCGAGTTTTATTTGCGCCGCGGTGGTCAAGACACGGTAGCAGTTTTGGACAAAAACACCAAAGGTTTGTTCAAGAAAATTCCCTTGGTGGTCTTGGTCAATGAAGGTTCAGCCTCTGCGAGCGAAATCGTGGCGGGTGCTTTGCAAGATCACAAGCGTGCCGTGCTCATGGGCAGTCAAACCTTTGGCAAAGGCTCGGTTCAAACCGTTCGTCAACTCGGTGCCGACACGGCCTTGAAAATCACCACGGCGCGCTACTACACCCCCAGCGGACGCTCGATTCAAGCCAAAGGCATCGTGCCCGAGCTGCTGGTCGATGACACCGCCGAAGGCAGTCCTTATGCCGCATTGCGGACCCGTGAAGCCGATTTGGAAAAGCACCTCAACAGTGGCCAAGGCGCTGAAGTGAAAGACACCGCCCGTGAGAAAGCACGCGAAGAAGCTTTGAAGCGGTTGGAAGAAGAATCCAAAAAGCCTGTGGCCGATCGCAAATCACCAGAGTTTGGCAGTGCAGATGACTTCCAATTGCAGCAAGCCCTCAACCACCTGAAAAACCAACCTGTGAAGGTCAGCAAAACCCAGGCTGAACGCCCAGCTGAGAAAAAGGAACAGTAAGGCGTGAATGACGCCCAGCTGCTGCGCTACTCGCGCCACATCCTGCTCAATGAACTGGGTGACGAGGGACAAACCCAGCTTTTGAACAGCCACGCACTCATCTTGGGTGCGGGCGGTTTGGGTAGCCCAGCGGCCATGTACTTGGCGGCGTCTGGCGTGGGGCGCATTACCTTGGTAGACCACGACACCGTGGACCTGACCAATTTGCAACGTCAAATTGCCCACACCACCGAGCGCATCGGACAAGCCAAAGTAGCTTCAGCACGCACCGCCATGCTGGCTCTCAACCCAGAGTGCCAAGTGCAATTGGTGCCTCACCGCGCCGATGCCGACATGCTCATGCAACTCGTGTCGCAAGCCGATGTGGTGCTCGACTGTTCTGACAACTTTCAAACCCGTCATGCTGTGAATGCGGCCTGCGTGACTCACCAAGTGCCCTTGGTCAGTGGCGCGGTCATTCGTTTGGATGGTCAACTCACCACTTACGATGTGCGCAACCCGCTTTCACCTTGCTATGCCTGTGTATTTCCACCCGATCACGCACCTGAAGAGGTGAGCTGCGCCACCATGGGCGTGCTCGCGCCATTGGTCGGCGTGATTGGCAGCTTGCAAGCGGCAGAAGCCTTGAAACTTCTGGCAGGTTTGGGCACTTCGCTGGCAGGTCGTCTACAGATGATGGATGGCCGTGACTTGAGTTGGACTGAGATGCGAATGCAACGTCAAGCCGATTGCCCGGTGTGCAGCGCTCGTCCCCAGGCGTAATGGCGCACCAGTCGGTGTTGGTCACCTGAAACACCCTGCTTCTCTTCTTTGACCATCGAATAGCCAGCGCGTTCAAGCACCTTGATGCTTGGCTTGTTTCGCTCATCCACCCGTGAGGTCAGCTGCATGCCTGGACAAGCCTTGGTGGCCGCATCGGTCAAGGCTTTCACAGCCTCGGTCATGCGACCTTGTCCCTGAAATGCGAGTCGGCACCAATACCCCAATTCCCAGCGTTGGTTTGTCCAATCGATGTGATGAAACCCCACAGTGCCTGCAAATTGATCGCTGGCTTTGTCAATCATCAACATAGGCCAAGTCACCCGCATGACCCAAGCTGCGTAACAAGTTTGGCAGTAATCTTCTGACAAGCGTGGGGACTGCTCGTTCTGCGCCCATGGCAAAGACTCGGGCCATTGCCGCAATTGCACCAAGGTTTCCAAAACCCCTGCATACACCGCCTCACCGTCCCCTGGGAGTGGGCAACGCAACCACATGCGTGGCGTTTCTATCAGCTGAGAAAAAACATCACTCATGCGTTGAGAATCCAACCCTCAAGGGGGTCCATGTTGTCGGGCAACCCATACAGGGGATGACCTTGCGCGTGCTGCTGCTCAGCCCAAGCAGCTTGCATCATGCACACCACGGCATCCAAGCTGTCTCCACTGGCATCTGCCAACACAGCATCTTGCTGTGCGGAGCTGAGTTGGAGCCGCACTGGCAAGTCATCATGACCCCAAACCAAGGCATGCAGCAGGTCTTTTCGAGCAATGAATCGCTCTGCTGTTTGCTTGGCTGCCGAGTCGCTCTTGTAACTGCGAGCCCCCAATACACGACGAGCCCACAAACCTGGGTAGGCTTCCAAAGCCACGCGCGATCTGTCGCCATCATGCAAACCTGGGAAATGCAAATTGGCTTCCAACATCAACGGCACACCCGCATGCATCATGAAGGCCACTGGGGGGTTGACCCATTTCATGGAAGGACTTGAGCCTGCTGGTCCATCTGTTGCCCTGTGCGCGAATTTGCCTCCCACTGGGCGGGCATTGCAAAAGGCAGCGAACTGGTCGCGAATAGAGTCTCGAGATAATTGGGCATAGTGCTGCATGCAAGCCACCCAATGGCTGGGCCAGTTCAATTGCATGACCAATTCACGCGGCAACCCAAATGGCAAATCGAAACCACCAACCCAAAGCCCAGGTGTTTGCAATTTGGCACTGAACTCTGGCAAAGACATACAGCGTTCAAGTCGACTGAGCATCACACGTTCTTGGTGCCAATGCCCCCAAGCCAAAACAATGGCCTTTCGCTTGGAGGGACTGCTGCTGAAATCGCATCCAAGCAACTGCATGACAGACAAGCTCAGCCGCAGTTCAATGCTTTTGTGGAATCAGCGCTAAAAATTCACGGCGCAAATTGGGGTCTTTGAGGAACGCTCCGCGCATGACCGAGTTGATCATGCGGCTGTCCATGTCTTTCACGCCACGCCAAGCCATGCAGTAATGTGTGGCTTCCATCACCAAGGCAAGGCCATCGGGTTTGGTTTTGGTTTGAATCAAATCGGCGAGTTGCACCACGGCTTCTTCTTGAATTTGGGGACGACCCATGACCCACTCAGCCAATCTGGCGTACTTGGATAAACCAATGACATTGGTGTGTTGATTGGGCAAAATGCCAATCCAAATTTTGCCAATCACAGGACAAAAATGGTGGCTGCAAGCGCTGCGAACCGTGATTGGCCCCACGATCATGAGTTCATTGAGCTGCTCTGCATTCGGGAATTCGGTGATTTCAGGTGCTTTGACATAGCGACCATTGAACACTTCCTTCAAATACAGCTTGGCCACACGTTTGGCTGTGTCGGTGGTGTTGTGATCGTGATCGGTGTCTATCACCAAGCTTTCCAACACCCCGCGCATCTTGACTTCCACTTCGTCAAGCAAGTCATCCAACTCACCTGGTTGCAAAAACTCGGCAATGTTGTCGTTGGCATGAAAGCGTTTCTTGGCCGCCAAAATCCGTTCGCGAATTTTCACAGAGACGGGTACGCCTTGATCTTTGCTGTTTTGAGGCATGGTTCAAACCACTTGGATTTCGAGAATCGCATGCTAACAGCCCTTCTTCAAGTAACTTTGGGGCGATAAAGAATTCCCAGGACTGTATCGGGGCCATCCGCGAAGCACTGAGGCTCAGCTTTTGGCTTTGAACAAGCGAGCATATTTGGTTGTGAACACAGGACACGCCAATAACAACTGCTCAACACGTTGGACCAACACCTGCCGATCAAATGGTTTGAGCAACACATCATTCATGCCAGCACTCAAACAACGGACATGGTCTTCGGTGCTGATATTGGCAGTCAAACCCAGCACAGGGATCCATTGATTGGGGGAAGTTGGATCTTGGCGAACATACTGGGTAGCTTCAATGCCATCCATTTCTGGCATCAACATGTCCATCAGCACCAAATCAAATTTTTGAGCACTGAGTCTGGTCAATGCTTTTTGTCCATTGTCAGCCTGAGTGACTTTGGCCAATGGCCATTGCGCATGAATCACTTGCTGAACCAATAGTCGGTTGACGGGATTGTCGTCAACCACCAAGATTTCGATACCCAGTTCTTTGATATGCCTGTTTGCCCCTGCTTCCTGCCCACCCATGCCATCCAACTTGGCCGACTGAACCACCTCCAGGGGCAATCTCAAAGTCAAACTCGAACCCTGGCCCGAATGATTTTGGGCCAGTACATCGCCGCCCATCATTTGAGCCAAGGCTTTGGCCATGCTCAAACCAAGCGCGGTACCGCTCAAATGATTCACGGGCATGTCTTGAGCACTCATCTCAAGTAAATTCAACAACTGCAATTCATCATCTGTCAGGTGAGTGCCAGAGTCATGCACTGTGAACACGATCAACTCAGCACTGTGTTGAGTCTTGAGCTGCACAAAGCCTTCAGACGTTCTTTGCAATGCGAGCTCTAAAAAATTCATGAGTATTTGACCAACCCGCTGCGCATCGGCTCTGATCCATTGGGGTGCTCCTGCTTGCAACTCACAGGTGTATTCAATTTGCATGCTCCTGGCTCTGTCTTTGAACATGTCAAATGTTTGTAGAACAAGGCTTGTTAACTCAACATCTTGCTGACGGATTTTCAATTGACCATCAATCAATTGTGTGTAGTCCATGATGCCGTTGATGATGGCGAGCAAATGTCGAGATGTGGTTTGAATATGGTCGACAACGCCTGCAGCTTGTGGAAATTGATCTGATTGCGCTTGTAGCAAATTTGAAAAACCAACGACTGCATTCATTGGCGTGCGCATTTCATGACTCAACCTGGAGATGAACAATTTCTTATTGGCTTGTTCACGCACCAATTCCATTTTTTTATGGTGGATCACTTTGTTATATCGCCTCATGACCGCTATCGACTGACGGTAGGTCTTGGCGTAATACCAAGGCAACACCAGCATGCTGGCGCACAACAGAATGCGTTGCAAAAAAGTCCATGTTGACATGCTGCCAAAGGATTGGTGCATGTCGCCCACCAACTCCTGATGGTCCATCTGGCCAAAGACAAGCAGTATCAGCAGACTCACGGTCAACCAAGCCAATGAAGCTTTGATCGATACCAAGCGCAATGGCATAACCGGGATCAACATCAACCAAACAATTTGTGCTGAATATATGCCGCCAGTTTCCATGGACACACCAATGATGCCCAATGTGCAGATGCCTACGGCCACGTGCACTATCCACTTGAGTGACATGCCCGCCAAATAAAACAATGGCGTGAGCAACAACAGCATGCCCACCACTGATGATTCCCATCGCACGGATGTTGAAGGTGCATAGAAAGACATGAATAGCACGATCAAGCCAATGGCCCAAGGAAATCCAAAGATTTGATTTCGCTCCGACTTGGACAAGGTGACGAGTTTTTGATCGACCACAGGCTCCGATTGGTCGGAGGTGCTTTGGAGTTTGATCTTGTTATCTCGGACCTGAGCCATCACGCAGTCGCCTTGTTTCTTTCGTCGTCACTGTCTGCAAGCTTTGTGCGTTGCAATTCGGTGGAGATGACTTGGATCAAATGCTTGGGTTCTATCGGTTTGATGATCACGTCGTCCATGCCTGCATCAAAACATCGTTGGCTGTCTTTGGGGTGGGTACTGGCCGTCAAGCCGATGATGGGCATTTTGCGGGCGCGGACATCCAACACTGAACGAATCATTCGACATGTGGTGGGTCCATCCATTTGTGGCATCAACACATCCATTAATACCAAGTCCACATCCACATTTCGCAGTTGCTCCAAGGCTTGTGCACCGCTAGTGGCATGACTCAGTTGCACTTGTGGCAGCAACTTTCTGAGAATTTGCATGGTGACCATCAAGCTCACAGGCTGATCATCCACCACCAAAATGTGCCCATTCTTCATCGTGACCAGTTCGTCATCTGGGATGGCGTGAACCGGTGCGATGTCGAAAGATTTGATGGGCAAGCTCACCCAAAAATGCGAACCCTTTAACGCTTCACTGTTGAAGCCCATATTGCCACCAAACAATTTGGTCAACTCCAAAGCATTGGTCAACCCCAGCCCAATGCCGCCGAATTGACGATTGATGGCTTCATCCGCTTTGTCAAAGCGCTTGAATATATAGGCCTTGACTTCATCGCTGATACCAATGCCTGTGTCTCTCACATCAACGCGCAAATGTTGTGCTTCGTAACACCAGTGCAGCCAAACCTTGCCAGAGTTGGTGAATTTCTTAGCGTTGGCCACCAAAATATGCACGATTTGTTGCAATCGCTGCGGGTCGCACCACAACCAATCTGGCACATTGTTGTCAATCTTCACTTCAAACTCGACATCTGCCTTGAATCGCTCCACGGGCCATTCAGCTGCAATCATTCGACGAACATCCACTGCCCTGTAATTCAAAGTCAACTTTGCTTCATTCAATTGCGCATGGTCCAAAATATTGTTGGTCAATTCCAGCAACTGTTTGATGGAGTTTTGAATATGCTCCACCGTTTGAGTCAAACTGCTTTGGTGCTGGGTCATGTCAGCCAGCACATCGCTATATCCCAATATGGCATTCATGGGTGAACGTAAATCGGCGCTGACCGTCGAAATGAACCGATCTTTATAGGCCTCGGTCATTTGCAAATGTTTTTTGACCTCTTTCATTCGCTCGATGCTGATGCTGATGCGTTTGGTTTTTTGCCTATATTGCGTGTCATAAATCAAGTGCACCAACATCAGAAACAGTTGTGCGGCCATCAAATGGGCAGCAGTCCAACTGCTGGAATAGGTCCAAGCCGCATCTTGAATCTGACTCGAATTTTCAAATGACAGGTAGGCCACCACCCCCAAAGCCAACAACACATTCAACACCCAAACCAATGTGGCCCATTGGGTCAGGAAGAACAAAGCCAAGTTGGGTGTGAATACAAGCCACAACAAAGTGGGTGAATGAATACCGCCACTTTGCATGGCCATATTGACGCCACTGACCAAGGTCACACCCAACAAACCATGCACAAGCAACTGATGGCTGATGCTGAAAAAACTCAACACCAACAAACTGACAAAGGCCAACAATGTGCTGATGTAGGTTGGGCCCAAGTCAGCCACCACATTGGAAGTGGCCGTGAAACTGCAGTTGACCAATGCCGACAGGCACAAGGCCAATCGAATCAGTTTGCGTTTATCTGCTTCTGAGGCACTCGAAAACGTCCTCAAAAAGTCATTTAAATGGTTGTACATGCGGCCATGTTATTTCCGCAAAGTATTCATTTATATAGATATTTGATGACTCAATAATCTATAAGGACTTATAAAAATGAAATATAAACAACTAAGTATTCAGAAATGAAGAATTATTTTCATAATTGAATACCAATGATGGCTTTTGAGAAGTTTCAGTTTGCGGCTGTTTTTGCCTCTAAATTGCGCAAGCGAATATGCAATTCACGCAGCTGCTTTTCATCGACCAAGGAGGGTGCCTGGGTGAGCAAGCACTGAGCGCGTTGGGTTTTGGGAAAGGCGATCACGTCGCGGATCGATTCGGCGCCTGTCATCAAGGTCACGATGCGGTCCAGGCCAAAGGCCAAGCCACCGTGGGGAGGCGCGCCATACTGAAGCGCATCTAACAAGAAACCAAATTTGACTTGTGCCTCTTCTGGTGTGATTTTCAAAGCGTCAAACACTTTTTGTTGCACGTCGGCGCGGTGGATACGGACCGAGCCGCCGCCCATTTCCCAGCCGTTCAAGACCATGTCATAGCCTTTGGAGATGCATTTCTCGGGGGCGGTGACCATCCAGTCTTCATGGCCGTCTTTGGGCGCGGTGAAGGGATGGTGAACCGCGGTATAGCGCTGGCTCTCATCGTCGTATTCAAACATGGGGAAGTCGACCACCCACATTGGCGCCCAACGGTCTTCAAACAAGCCGTTTTTCTTGCCGAACTCGCTGTGACCAATTTTGTTGCGCAAAGCACCGATGGCGTCGTTGACGATTTTGGCCTTGTCAGCGCCGAAGAAGATCAGGTCGCCATCCTTCGCGCCTGTGCGCTCCAGCACGGCTGCTAGCGCTGCGTCGTGTATGTTTTTAACGATGGGCGACTGCAAGCCGTCACGGCCTTTGGACAGGTCGTTGACCCGGATGTAGGCCAATCCTTTGGCGCCGTAGATCTTGACGAACTCGGTGTAGGCGTCAATCTCGCCACGGCTGATGCCACCGCCCTCGACCGAACCGTGAGGAACGCGCAGGGCCACCACGCGACCGCCTTTCATATTGGCAGCACCGGAGAACACCTTGAAGTCCACATCGCCCATGACATCTGTCAATTCAGCGAATTGCAACTTGACACGCAAATCAGGCTTGTCCGAGCCATAGATGTGCATCGCATCTTGATAGGACATGACCGGGAATTCGCCCAGGTCGACACCAATGGTTTTTTGAAACACACGCTTGATCATGCCTTGAAACATGTCGCGGATTTCTTCCTCACTCAGGAACGAGGTTTCAATATCGATCTGCGTGAATTCGGGCTGTCGGTCAGCGCGCAAGTCTTCGTCGCGGAAGCACTTGGTGATTTGGTAGTAGCGATCAAAACCCGCCACCATCAACAACTGTTTGAACAATTGGGGGGACTGAGGCAAGGCAAAGAAGTGACCATCGTGCACACGGCTGGGGACCAGGTAATCACGAGCACCTTCAGGTGTGCTCTTGGTGAGCATGGGGGTTTCAATGTCCACAAAACCGTTTTCGTCCAAATATTTGCGCACTTCCATGGATACTTTGTAACGAAGCATCAGGTTGTTTTGCATGTAGGGGCGACGCAAATCGAGCACTCGGTGAGTCAAACGCGTGGTTTCAGACAGGTTGTCGTCGTCGATTTGGAATGGAGGCGTGACAGAAGCATTCAGGACCGTCAGCTCGTGGCACAGCACTTCAATTTTGCCGCTCTTGAGGTTGTCGTTGTTGGTCCCGTCAGGACGTGGGCGCACCAAGCCTTTGATTTGCACACAGAATTCGTTGCGAACGTCTTCAGCGACTTTGAACATGTCGGGGCGATCTGGGTCACAAACGACCTGCACATAGCCTTCGCGGTCACGCAAGTCAATGAAGATGACGCCGCCGTGGTCACGGCGACGGTTGACCCAGCCGCACAGGCTCACGGTTTGACCATTCAGGGCTTCGGTCACAAGACCGCAATAGTGAGAGCGCATAGCCATTTTTAATTTCTCTTTTCTTGAATGACGGCGGTGCCAGGAGAGACAGCACCCATGGAAATCACATACGTCAACGCTTCGTCAACGCTCATCTCAAGCTCAATCACGTCGGCGATAGGAACCAACAAGAAGAAGCCACTGGTGGGATTCGGTGTGGTTGGGACATAGACGCTGATGAAGCCTTCGCCCACATGCTGAGCCACTTCACCAGAGGGTGCACCTGTTTGAAAGGCGATGGTCCATGCGCCTTGGCGCGGGTATTGAATCAGCAGTGCTTTGCGAAATGCATTGCCATTGCTGGAAAACAAGGTGTCAGAGACTTTTTTGACACTGGTGTAGATGGACTTGACGATGGGAATATGCGTGAACAATTTGTCCCATTGCTTGACCATCCAACGCCCTGCCACATTGGAAGCCAAGGCTCCCGTGATGACCAATACCAAAAAAACAAGCACCACACCCAATCCGCGAATGCTTTGCAAATGGGCAAAAGAGTCGTTGAAAGCTTGTGGCAATAAGCTGCCCAGGCCATACAACACATTGGCAAAAATGCCATCCATGGCCCCTACCAACCAACTCAGCACCCACAAAGTGATGGCCAAGGGGAGCCACACCAACAAGCCGGCCAAAATGTATTTGCGCAAATTCATGGTGTGTTCAGTGGCAGGCGCAAGAAGGAGCACATCCGCCAGTTCCAGCTGTGGCTGTTGTAGCTGGCGTGTCTGAGGAAGCGCCTGTGCTGGCCGCAGGTGTTGCCGCGCTGGCGTCGCTGCTTGGTGCAGGCGAGCTGCTGGCTCCACCCTTGAAATCGGTGGCATACCAACCAGAGCCTTTCAGCTGAAAGCCCGCAGCGGTTATTTGCTTGGTGAAGGTGGATTGACCGCAAGCGGGGCAATCGGTGAGAACGGGGTCGGATATTTTTTGAAGTTGATCTTTTGCGAATCCGCAAGACCCGCATTTATAGGCATAAATTGGCATGGTGTTTTCGCTGTTCAGTAGACCGCACAAAGCCGTAGATTGTATGCTTTTTATCTCTTCGAGCCTGTCAAAGGCCCAGCTGTCAAGGCTTCTGTCCCTATACTACGCCCCTGGCGCTCTTCCAAGCGTTTCCACCCTGGTTCAACACACATTGATTTTGGAGTTTTTGCCATCATGAATAAACGTCTTTTACTTGTTGTCATGGCTTCGCTTGCTGTTGCAGCCTGCGGAAAAAAAGAAGAGCCCAAGGCCGCTGCACCTGCAGCAGCCGCCAACGCAGAAGAAAAGGTACTTAATGTCTATAACTGGCCCGATTATGTGGCCCAAGACATGATTACAAACTTTGAAAAAGAAACTGGCATCAAAGTCAACTACCAAACATTTGAAAATAATGAAGCCCTGCAAGCCAAACTGGTGGCGGGCAATTCAGGCTTCGACATCGTGGTGCCAGGCTCGGTGTTTGTGAAAGCGCAAATTGAAGCAGGATTGCTGAAGAAACTCGACAAGTCACAAATCCCGAATTACAAAAACCTCGACGCTGACTTGATGAAAAAACTCGTCGGCGTTGATGCGGGCAACGAGCATGTATTGCCATGGGCTTGGAGCTTCACCACCGTGGGCATCAACAAAGCCAAGGTCGCCAAAGCACTGGGCAACACCCCCATGCCCGACAACGCCTGGGACTTGGTGTTCAACCCCACTTACACCGCGAAGCTGAAGTCTTGTGGCATCGCTTACCTGGATTCACCCACCGAAATCTTGCCACCCGCCCTGCACTACATCGGCAAGAACGCTTACTCCGAAGACGCTGCTGACCACAAAGCAGCTGGTGAGATGTTGGCCAAAGTGCGCAAAGACATTCGCTTGTTCTCTAGCACCATGATCGACGACCTGGCAGGTGGCAAAGCTTGCGTGGCACTGGGTTGGGCTGGCGACATCAACATCGCAGCCAAACGCGCCAAAGAGAACAAAAGCGGTCAAGAAATTGAGGCCTTGTTGCCCAAAACAGGTGGTTTGATTTTCTTTGACACCCTGGCCGTGCCTGCAGATGCCAAGCACCCCAACAACGCCATGGCCTTCATCAACTACTTCTTGAAGCCAGAAGTCTCTGCCGCTTTGACCAATGAACTGGGTTACCCCACAGCCAACAAAGCCAGCTTGGCGAACGTGGAACCTGAAACCGCTCAGAATAAAGCCGTCTTTCCTGATGAAGGCAACTTGGGCTTGATGGTGCCGCCAGCAGCCCTGGGCAATGCCGCACGTGAATCGATGACTGCGGTTTACACCAGCTTCAAAAAAGGTAAGTGAAGGACTTGTTCCGACAACTCATGCACAAGCGCGGACGGGCGCTTGTGCTGGGTATCCCGTGGTTTTGGTTGCTGTTGTTTTTTGCCGTCCCCTTTTTCATTTTGTTGCGCATCAGCGTGACCGACATGGGTGAGGGTTTGAATCCCTTTGCCCCCCTGATTCAACACGATGCAGGACATTGGTCCTTGCATCTCAAACTCTCCCACTATCTATCCCTGTTGCTCGACCCCGAAACGGGTTGGGGTGACACGCTCTACATTGAGTCCTATGGTTTGTCAATCAAATACGCCTTCTGGACCACTGTGTTGTGCTTGTTTGTGGGCTATCCCTTTGCCTATTTTTTGGCTCGCAGCGAGCCGCGTGTGCGACCCCTGTTGCTCTTGATGGTCATGCTCCCCTTTTGGACGTCTTTCTTGTTGCGCGTCTATGCATGGAAAGGTTTGTTGGCCGACCAAGGCATCATCAACAACGCGCTGATTTTTTTGGGGCTCACCCCAGAACCTTTGCAATTGCTCTACAACGACGTTTCCATGTTGGTGGGCATGACCTATGTCTACCTGCCTTTCATGGTGCTGCCCCTTTACGCCAACCTGGTGAAACTGGACGATCGATTGCTCGAGGCTGCGCAAGACTTGGGTGCCACGCCTTGGAAAAGCTTTTGGCTGATCACCGTGCCCTTGAGTCGCTCGGGCATTGTGGCGGGGTCCATTTTGGTGTTCATCCCTTGCTTGGGTGAGTTTGTCATTCCATCCCTCTTGGGCGGCGCAGATAACCTGATGATTGGCCGAGTGGTTTGGGACGAAATGTTCAGCAGCAACAACTGGCCTCGCGCCAGTGCCTTGTCAGTGGTCATGATCGTCGGTGTGGTGTTGCCACTGGCTTGGTTCAACCAGCGACTTGCGCGCAAAGTCGAGCAGGAGATGGTCTGATGCAAGCGCAAGGATGGCGTCGACACATTGGCAAATGGTGGCTGGCAGCGGTGTTTGTCTTTTTTTACATGCCGCTTTTTTTTCTCATCACTTTCTCGTTCAACAGCACCCGTCAAGACAGTGAGTTCACTGGTTTTTCATTGTGCTGGTACCAAGCGCTGTGGAACGACAGCCGTTTGGTGGAAGGCTTCACCCTGTCTTTGAATGTGGCCCTCATGAGCGCCAGTTTGGCCACGGTACTCGCGACCTTGGCTGCTTTTGCCTTGATCCGCTTTGGCAAGTTCAAAGGGCGCACCTTGTTCAATGCCATGCTGAGTTCTCCCCTGGTCATGCCAGAGGTCATCATTGGCTTGTCCTTGCTGCTGCTGTTTGTGGGCATGGAGCGGGTCTTGGGTTGGCCAGGGCGCGGTGCCTTGACCATCGTGTTGGGCCACGCGCTATTGGGCATGGCTTATGCCAGTGTGGTGATTCAATCGCGTTTGAAAGAGATGGACCGCTCGATTGAAGAAGCGGCGCTCGATTTAGGGTGCCGCCCCTTCCAGGTTTTTTTCTTGATCACCTTGCCCAATATGTCGCAAGCCTTGGTGGCCGCTTGGTTGCTCACCTTCACCTTGTCTTTTGACGATGTGGTGGTGTCTGAATTTTTATCCGGGCCAGGCGTGACCACACTGCCTCAAGTCATCTTCAGCTACGCCCGACGTGGTGTGAACCCGTCCATATATGCGGCAGCCACCTTGTTGATGACCGTGGTGAGTTTGGCGGTGGTGATTTACGGTGTTCACACCGCCAGGCAAGCACGGCGCTTGACACTCAAACCATTGCCTTGAGATCAGCTGACCAGGCTCCAAAAGCCCAGCATAGCGGTGATGACGATGCCCGCAAAAAAGCCCAACGACAACAGCAAGATGGTTTGCAAGGTTTGATTGGTTTTGCGTTGCGCGTTGAGCAACTCGATGAGTTGCTTGCGTTCGCTCTCGTGGTCACGCTGCAAAAAGGCATGCACCAAGCGGGGTAATTCGGGCAGCATTTTGGCCAAACGCGGCGCTTCCACCTTGAGTTGATGCCACAGGCGTTGCGGCCCCACCTGCTCCAACATCCATTGTTCCAAGAAGGGTTTGGCCGTGCTCCACAAGTCCAAATCGGGGTCGAGTTCGCGACCCAGGCCCTCGATATTGAGCAAGGTTTTTTGCAACAAGACCAACTGCGGTTGAATCTCCACCTGAAAGCGTCTGGAAGTTTGGAACAAGCGCATGAGCACCATGCCCAGCGAAATTTCTTTCAGCGGCCTGTCGAAATAGGGCTCGCACACCGAGCGAATGGCTGACTCCAGTTCATCCACCCGGGTGTGCGCAGGCACCCAACCCGACTCAATATGCAACTCGGCCACGCGCTTGTAATCGCGCCTGAAAAAAGCCGTGAAGTTTTGCGCCAAGTACTCTTTGTCAAACTCGGTGAGGGTGCCCACAATGCCGAAATCCAGCGACACATACTGACCAAAGGTGTCGGGTGCCACACTCACTTGGATGTTGCCAGGGTGCATATCGGCATGGAAAAAACCATCACGAAACACCTGGGTGAAAAAGATGGTCACGCCATCTCTAGCGAGCTTGGGAATGTCCACGCCAGCTTTGCGCAAACCCTCCACTTGACTGATGGGCAGACCGTGCATGCGCTGCATCACCAAGACCTCTTGGTGGCAGTATTCCCAGACCATCTCTGGAATCAACACCAGGTTCAAGCCTTCCATGTTGCGGCGCAACTGGGTGGCATTCGATGCTTCTCGCACCAAATCGAGTTCGTCATGCAGGTACTTGTCAAACTCGGCGACCACTTCACGGGGCTTCAAGCGCTTGCCGTCTGAAGACAAGCGGTCCAGCCAACGCGCCATGGTGTGCATGAGTTGCAGATCTTTGTCGATCACATTCAACATGCCTGGTCGCAATACCTTCACCGCTACTTCGCGCAAATGGCCTTTGCCATTGCGCAGTGTGGCGAAATGGACCTGAGCTATGGATGCACTGGCCACAGGCGTGCGGTCAAATTCGCTGAACACCTGGTCAATGCTGCGACCCAAGGCTCGCTCAATGGTGGCCACAGCCACCTCCGAGGAAAACGGCGGCACCCGGTCTTGCAACTTGGCCAATTCATCAGCGATGTCACTGGGCAACAAGTCACGGCGGGTGGACAGAACCTGACCGAGCTTGACAAAAATAGGCCCCAAGTGCTCCAAGGCTTGACGCAAGCGCTGACCTCGTGGGGCGGATAAATTGCGGCCCACGGTGAGGACACGGCTCAGGGTTTTCAGCCAGGGTTGTTTGAAGCCCGAGAGCACCAGTTCGTCCAGGCCGAAGCGCAACACAATCCAAACAATGAAGGCACCACGGTAGAGTCGGCTCATTTGCGCACGAACTCGCTCAAGGACTGCATGGCACGCTTGGACACACTGACGATGTGGTGGGCAGCGGCGTCACCCACGATGCGAGACAAGTCTTCCTCGGCATCCCAGCGCACATGGTCAACCAGCCAGTTGATCTCACTGGCCAGCATCACATCGCCTTCGATGCGCATGGCGGGTTTATCGCCTTTGACCAAGCCTTGCACCAAGTTCAGGGGGGAATTTTCGCTGATTTGCACCCGCAAGTCGGCCTTGGTTTGGTCGGTGGCACGCTCCAACAAACCTGCAGTTGTGATGCGCCACTGCAAATGGTGTTCACGCCAAGCCACGGCGATGTGGCGACCTTGCTGTCGGCGCAAGCGCTCCAGCGCAGCAGGTTCTTGTGACAAGACATGGTTGAGCAGGATCACCAACTTGTCTTGCAACTCGTGAAGCAACCATGGAGGCGGCTTGAGTTGCAGGATGAATTGGGCGAATTGGGCAGGGAGGTCTTGTAAGGTGGGTGCGATGGCCATGGGTCTGCCCAAATGTTGAAATTATTGCAAGGCTTGCACACCTGCCACCAACCAGCCCATCTGGCCTTGCTTGGGACGGGTCATGTTCCACACCTCGCGGAATGGGCTGGGGCCAGATGTTTGGTCTTCACGGATCATGCCCGAGAACTCGACGCTGGCCATGTAGCCCTCGCCCAAGTCTTCAATGCCCAAGAGCTGGGCTTCGAGCATGACCACTTCAGTGGTGTTCGGACCGGACACCAAGTTGGCACGCTCGGCCAACTGGGACTGGATTTCAGCCAACATGGTGTCGGTCATCATGGCACGCAAAGCGGGGATGTCGGCCTTGTCCCAAGCGGCTTGCAGACTGATGAAGTTGGCCTTGGCCGCAGCCACAAATCCTGCGGCGTCAAAGCCCTCAGGAATTTGCCAGTTGCTGCCACTGCCCATCAGGGCAGAGCCGATGCGGGTGGCCGAGCGACTGGGTGCTGGTGCGCTTTCAAATCCAGTGCTGGTTTGCTCCCAAGGACGGGCCGATGCGTCATTGCCAATCTTGGCGGGGTTGTATTGGCGCATTTCATTGGGGTTGTGCGGGCTGGCACCGCCATAAGCATACGGGTCGTGCGCACGGCGACGCATGAAGAGGCCGATGACCATGACCACCCCCAAGGCGATCAAGCCAAACATCAAGAACTGTCCGAACTCGGCACCAAAGCCCATGGAATGGGCCAACCAGGCCAGGCCCAAGCCTGCAGCCAAGCCGCCAAGCATGGCACCCCAGGGACGACGGGGAGCGGCGGCGGGCGCTGGTGCAGCGGGCGCAGGCGCAGGTGTGGCATTGGGTGCCGCGTTAGGGGCCGCATTGGAAGAGGCGGGTGTTGCCGGGCGACTGGCTTCACGCTGGGTCACATTGCCGGACTGTTGTCCGATGGACTTGCCGCCACCGAAACGCTTGGCCGCCTCTGCATGGAAGCTGGTGAGGACCAAGAGACAGGCCAAAACAAAACTGGTGATGTTCATGAAACGACGACTCCAATCAGAGAAACAAAATCCGTGTCAACAACGTATTCCAACATGCAGGGCCACCACGCCCAAGGACAGGTTGTGAATGTCCACATGCGCAAAGCCACTTTCTTGCATGAGGGCTTTCAAGGTTTGCTGGTCTGGGTGCATGCGAATCGATTCGGCCAAATAGCGGTAACTGGCGTCGTCGCCTGCCACCATTTTGCCCAGCCTAGGCAAGACCTGAAAGGAATACCAATCGTAGATCTTGCTCAAAGGTGGGGCCACTTTGGAGAATTCCAACACCAAGAGCTTGCCGCCAGGCTTGAGCACCCGCGCCATTTCGCGCAAAGCGCGGTCTTTGTGGGTCATGTTGCGCAAGCCAAAGGCCACGCACACCAAGTTGAAATGCTGGTCTGGAAAAGGCAGTTGCTCGGCGTCGCAAACGGCCGTGGGCAACAGCACACCTTCATCGGTCAGGCGGTCCCGACCTTGGCGCAACATCGCCAAATTGATGTCGGTATGCACCACAGTGCCGGTGCTGCCCACTTTCGCCGCAAAAGCTTGGGCCATGTCGCCTGTACCACCTGCAATGTCCAGCACCTGATCGCCGGGCTTCAAATGGGCCACCATCACGGTGTAGGCCTTCCACGCACGGTGCAAGCCCATGGACATGAGATCGTTCATCACATCGTATTTGGAAGCCACAGAGTCGAACACGCCGCGCACGCGCCGCGCTTTGTCTTGCTCGTCTACTGTTTTGAAACCGAAATCTGTCGTTGCCATGGTCACACCTTATGAATGACAAGCCGAGCCACCGCGCTGGGCCATGGGCGCATCCCGGTCCACACCCGCGGCTTGCAAGCGTTGTTCGTACTGGGCCCACAGGGCGTCTTGGTTGTGACCCAAGTGGTGCAAATAGTCCCAAGAAAAAATACCGCTGTTGTGACCGTCGCTGAAACTGGGTTGCACTGCATAGTGGCCCACTTGCTCCAGCGCAGTAATGCCCACATGGCGCTTGCCTGTTTGCAGCACCTCTTGACCTGGGCCGTGGCCCTGAACTTCAGCTGAAGGGCTGAGCACCCGCATCAACTCGAAAGGAATCCGAAAGCGGCTGCCATCGTCAAACGCGATTTCCAATACCTTGGAGGCATTGTGGAGCACGATGTCCGTGGGGGTGGGGGTATGGGCTTGCAATCCAGCCATCAGACCAGCACCCGTTCAATGCCACCTGCATTGGCGACCTGCACATACTCGGCCATCCAGTTCTCGCCCAAGATCTTCTTGGCCATTTCAACCACGATGTAATCTGCCTCTAGCAAGCCGTTTTGCAGATCATCTTGGAAACGGTTCAAGCCAATCATGCAACTCGGGCAGGAGGTCAACACCTTGATGTTGTCCTTCGGTGCCAACCAACCTTTGTCTCGCAATTGCGCCTCACCCGCCAAGATTTCCGCCTCTTTGCGAAAGCGAATTTGGGTGGAAATGTCGGGGCGTGAATACGCCAACCCACCGCTTTCACCGCAGCAGCGCTTGCTCTCCAGCACCTGATCGCCCAACAAGGCTTTCACCGTTTTCATGGGCGCTTGCTGTTTCATGGGGCTGTGGCAGGGGTCGTGGTACAGATAAGCCTGCCCGCCAGGCAAGGTGATGTCTTTGCTCAGCAGGTATTCGTGGATGTCGACGATCTTGCAGCCTGGGAAAATTTTGTCGAACTCATAGCCTTGCAGCTGGTCAAAGCAGGTGCCGCAACTCACCACCACGGTTTTGATGTCCAGGTAGTTCAAGGTGTTGGCCACGCGATGGAACAGCACCCGGTTGTCGGTGATGATTTTGTCCGCCTTGTCTTGCTGGCCCGAGCCGCGCTGCGGATAGCCGCAGCACAAATAGCCTGGTGGCAACACGGTTTGCACCCCCGCATGCCAAAGCATGGCCTGGGTCGCCAAGCCCACTTGGCTAAAGAGGCGCTCGGAACCACAACCTGGGAAATAAAACACCGCCTCGGCGTCCGCGCTGGTTTGCGCGGGGTTGCGGATGATGGGCACATAGTCCCTGTCCTCAATGTCCAACATGGCGCGGGCCGTTTTGTTGGGCAAGCCCTTGGGCATTTTTTTGTTCACAAAGTGAATCACCTGCGCCTTCAAAGGCGCTGCCCCCACGGTTGCCGGAGGCGCTTTGGTTTGCTGACGAGTCAGGCTGCCCAACACGGTGTTGGCCAGGCGCTGGGCTTGCATGCCCCAGCGGGTGAGTTGGTGCGCCACTTGAATGGCTTGTGGATTGACCGTGCCCACCATCCAAGACTGGAAAGCCGAGGCGGGGCGGAAACTTTGTCGACCCATTTTGCGCAGCAGGTTGCGCATGTTCATGGTCACGTCGCCAAAGTCAATCTTCACCGGGCAAGGCGAGGCGCATTTGTGGCAGACCGTGCAGTGGTCGGACACGTCTTCAAACTCTTCCCAGTGCCTGATGGAAATGCCACGACGGGTTTGCTCTTCGTACAAAAAGGCTTCAATCAAGAGCGAGGTGGCCAAAATTTTGTCGCGTGGGCTGTAGAGCAAATTGGCGCCAGGCACATGGGTGGCGCATACAGGTTTGCATTTGCCGCAGCGCAAGCAGTCTTTGATCGAGTCCGAGATGGCCCCAATGTCCGACTGCTGCATGATCAGCGACTCGTGGCCCATCAGGCCAAAGCTGGGGGTGTAGGCCTGGCTCAGGTCGGCATTTTTCAACAACTTGCCTTTGTTGAAATGGCCATTCGGGTCGATGCGGGTTTTGTAATCAGCAAAAGGTTTGAGTTCTTGCTCGCTCAAATACTCGAGTTTGGTGATGCCAATGCCGTGTTCACCCGAGATGACGCCATCCAAGGACCTGGCCAAAGCCATGATGCGGTCCACCGCCTCGTGCGCGGTTTGTAGCATGTCGTAGTCGTCGCTGTTGACCGGTAAATTGGTGTGCACATTGCCGTCACCGGCATGCATGTGCAGAGCGGCCCACACACGGCCTTTCAAAATGCGTTGATGCACCGCATCAAACTCTTGGCGCAAAGGGGCAAAGGCTGCGCCGCTGAACAAATCGTGCAGTTGCGGGCGCAACTGGGTTTTCCAACTGGCCCGAAGTTCATGGGTTTGCAGTGGCAACAGGAGTTTTTCAACATCGTTCAACCAAGACTGCCAAAGACCCCGCACCTCGGCAATCAATGCCAATGCTTGACCCACACGGTCTTGCAGCAATTCGGGGGAGGCAGAGTCACTGTCGTCTTCCACCGCACCCAAAGGCAAGGCGTCGTTTCGCAACAGGTGTTCGAGCGCGGTGCAAAGCGCAATTTTGTTGCGCAAAGACAGCTCGATGTTGATGCGTTCAATGCCGTCGGTGTACTCGGCCATGCGAGGCAAGGGAATCACCACGTCTTCGTTGATTTTGAAAGCGTTGGTGTGGCGGCTGATGGCTGCGGTGCGCTTGCGGTCCAGCCAAAACTTTTTCCGCGCCTCGGGGCTGACCGCCACAAAACCTTCGCCGCTTCGGGCGTTGGCCAGGCGCACCACCTCGGAGGTGACCCGGGCCACTTCATCGGCGTCGTCGCCAGCGATGTCGCCAAACAAGACCATCTTGGGCAGGCCGCCACGTTTGGACTTGGTGGTGTAACCCACGGCTTTCAAATACCGGTTGTCCAGATGCTCCAAGCCCGCCAACACGGTGCCGCTGTGACGCGCCACCTCGAACATGTAGTCCTTGATTTCGACAATGCTGGGCACTGCCTCGTGGGCTGGGCCGAAAAACTCCAAGCAAACGGTGCGGGTGTGGCTGGGCATGCGGTGCAAGATCCAGCGGGCGCTGGTGATCAGGCCATCACAACCTTCTTTTTGCACGCCTGGTAAGCCGCTCAAAAACTTGTCGGTGACGTCCTTGCCCAAACCAGCTTTGCGAAAACTGCGCCCTGGAATGTCCAAACGCTCGGTGCGCACAGGGGTTTGGCCATCGGCTTCGAAGTAACGCAACTCGAAACTGGCGGTTTGCGCGTCGTGAATCTTGCCCAGGTTGTGGTTCAGTCGGACCACCTCCAGCCACTGGGCGTCGGGGGTGACCATGCGCCAACTGGCCAGGTTGTCCAGGGCCGTGCCCCAAAGCACGGCCTTTTTGCCGCCAGCGTTCATGGCGATGTTGCCGCCGATGCAAGAGGCTTCGGCCGATGTCGGATCGACTGCAAACACCAGTCCAGCGCTTTCGGCCAAATCGGCCACGCGCTGAGTGACCACGCCAGCTTCGGTGGCGACAGTGGCCACGGGCTGGCTCAAACCAGGCAAGGTCAGGTGTTCAACCGCACCCAAGGCCTGCAATTTTTCGGTGTTGATGACCACACTTTTCCAAGTGAGGGGAATGGCGCCCCCCGTGTAGCCGGTGCCGCCGCCACGCGGCACGATGGTGAGCTCCAAGTCGATGCAGGCCTTCACCAGCTTGGCCATCTCCGCCTCGGTGTCAGGGGCCAACACCACAAACGGGTATTCCACCCGCCAGTCGGTGGCGTCGGTGACATGGGTGACCCGGCTCATGGCGTCAAACTTGATGTTGTCGGCCAGCGTGTGTTTGCGCAACACCCGTTTGGCACGGCTGCGCAACTTGGCCACCACTTCAAATTGCTTGGCAAATTGCGCCACAGCTTGTTGGGCTTTGTCGATCAACTGGTTCACCAAGGTGTCACGCTCTTGGTCAGCTGGCTGTTGGCTGCGGCGAACTTGCACCTCGTGCAAACGGTGCTGCAAGGCGTCCACCAACATGGCACGGCGCTTGGGGTTGTCCAATAAATCGTCTTGCAAATAGGGGTTGCGCTGCACCACCCAGATGTCGCCCAGCACCTCGTAGAGCATTCGTGCTGAGCGGCCAGTGCGTCTTTCCACCCGCAAGGCCTCCAAAATCGACCAAGCGTCGTCGCCCAACAAGCGAATCACGATTTCGCGGTCGGAAAACGAGGTGTAGTTGTAGGGGATTTCACGTAGTCGAGGACCGTCTTGGACAGCCATCGTCAAATGATGGAGTGGCGTTGGCGCATTCATAAATAGTGAGGGAATGTTAACCCAGGGCCTTGTCAAACCTGCTGTTCACGGGTTAATAACCACTGGCTAGTGGCGCAAGCGAGCACCATGGCGGCATAGCTGCTCATCTTGCCGTCTTGACCCGACCAGATCAAGCCCATCAGCAGCATCAAGACGCCAGCCATGCTGTTTAGAACAAACCGAGATTTCCATGCTTTCCAAGGATTGGAACTGCGCCAAATCAGGGGTGAAATCAAGGTAATCCAGGCTGCAACAGCCACTGCAGGTACTGAAAAATTCAAGACGTGAACAATAAGAGACAGAACATCCATTGGCAAATTTTATAATCCGGCCATGTCTGTTTGGGCGCTCGGTCTCAACCACACCACCGCACCACTCGATTTGCGGGGGCGCTTTGCCTTTGCCGTCGATCAAATGGGTCCGGTGTTGCACGGCCTGCGCAACAAGGTGGGCGATCAAACCGAAGCCACCATCCTCTCCACTTGCAACCGCACCGAAATCTACTGCGCCTCGCAAGAAATCTCCCTGCCTCAAACCATGCATTGGCTGGCCGAGTCTGGCGGCGTCAGCCCCGACGCGCTGCAAGGCCATGTCTACACCATGCTGGACGACGAAGCCGCACGTCATGCTTTTCGGGTGGCCAGCGGGTTGGACTCCATGGTCTTGGGCGAGCCGCAAATCCTGGGGCAAATGAAGGACGCGGTGCGTGTGGCCCGTGAGGTGGGCGTGCTGGGCTCGACCTTGCACCAAATGTTCCAGCGCTCGTTTGCCGTGGCCAAGCAGGTGCGCAGTTCCACCGAAATTGGCGCCCACAGCATCAGCATGTCCGCCGCTTCTGTGCGTTTGGCCAGCCAGTTGTTTGAAGACCTCAGCAAAATCCACGTGCTGTTTGTCGGCGCGGGCGAAATGATCGAACTTTGCGCCACCCACTTTGCTGGCAAGTCCCCACTCAGCATGACCGTGGCCAACCGCACCCAAGAGCGTGGCGAGCATTTGGCCCAGCAATTGGGTGCGAATGTCATGCGCCTGGCCGACCTGCCCGACCGCCTGCATGAATTTGACGCGGTCATCAGCTGCACCGCCAGCACCTTGCCGCTCATTGGATTGGGCGCTGTGGAGCGTGCCCTGAAAAACCGCCGCAACCGCCCCATGTTCATGGTCGATTTGGCCGTGCCACGGGACATTGAGCCTGAAGTCAAATCCTTGCGTGACGTTTATCTCTACACCGTGGACGACTTGTCCCATGTGGTGCAAACCGGCCAAGCCAGCCGCCAAGCCGCGGTGGCCGAGGCCGAGGTCATCATCGACGCTGGGGTGCAAAGCTTTGTGCACTGGCTGGACCAACGCTCGGACGTGCCGCTGATTCAGCAACTCAATCAGCAAGCCGAAGCTTGGCGTTCTGCTGAATTGCAACGTGCCCAAAAGCTGTTGTCCAAAGGCGAGTCGGTGGATGCGGTGCTGGAAACCCTGGCCAAAGGCCTCACCCAAAAAATGCTGCATGGCGTCATGGCCGAGTTGCACAACGACGACACCCAAGCACGTCAACAAGCGCGCAGCGCCATCGAACACTTCTTCTTGCGCCACAGCCGTTAGCTGAGGCAGCCCCCTTATGAAACCTTTCATGCGCGCTCAACTTGAGCGCTCGGTACAACGTTTGTCCGAGCTGGATTTTTTGCTGTCCCGCGAAGACATCATGCAAGACATGAACCAGTTCATGCTGCTCTCGCGTGAGCATGCCGAGGTGGTGGCCTTGGTCACGCCCTATCAAAAATGGTGCCAGTTGGGCCAAGACATGAGCGCCGCCCAAGCCATGCTGCAAGACCCCGACCCAGAGGTGCAGGCCATGGCGCAAGAGGAGTTGGACGCAGCCGCTCAGGCCATGCCCGCCCTGGAGGCCCAGTTGCAACGCATGTTGCTGCCCAAAGACCCCGACGACGCGCGCAACGCGTTTTTGGAAATCCGAGCCGGCACGGGCGGCGACGAATCCGCGCTGTTTGCCGGCGACTTGCTGCGCATGTACACCCGTTACTGCGCCGCCACAGGCTGGCGGGTGGAGGTGATCAGCGAGTCGGTGAGCGAGTTGGGTGGCTACAAAGAGGTGGTGATCCGCATTGAGGGCTCAGGCGTGTATGGCGCTTTGAAGTTCGAGTCGGGCGGCCACCGGGTGCAGCGTGTGCCTGCCACCGAAACCCAAGGTCGTATTCACACCAGCGCTTGCACCGTGGCGGTGTTGGCCGAGCCTGACGAGGCCCAAGCCATTCAAATCAACCCCTCGGACTTGCGCATCGACACCTTTCGCGCCAGCGGTGCGGGTGGTCAGCACATCAACAAAACCGATTCAGCCGTGCGCATCACCCACCTGCCCACCGGCATCGTGGCCGAGTGCCAGGACGGACGCAGCCAGCACAGCAACAAAGCGCAAGCCCTGCGGGTGTTGACCGCTCGCATCCAGGAAAAAGACCGCTCCGAGCGCGCCGCCAAAGACGCCGCCGAGCGCAAAAGCCTGATTGGCAGCGGCGACCGGTCTGACCGAATCCGCACCTACAACTTCCCT
>CANGHG010000006.1 GCA_947453645.1 Comamonadaceae bacterium | reverse complement strand
TCTTTGCCCAGCACCTCACTGTCAGGCGGTCAGCAGCAAATGGTGGCCATTGGTCGGGCGCTGATGAGTAACCCCGAGGTGTTGCTGTGCGATGAACTCTCACTCGGTTTGGCACCCATTGTCATCAAGGAGATTTACAGCGCAATGCCAGAGATCACGTCCGAAGGAATGACGGTCGTGATTGTTGAACAGGATGTGGCGATGTCTAAATTGGTGTCTAACCGCCTGTATTGTTTTCAAGAGGGTGTTGTCTCTTTGCATGGCGAATCGCAAAGTTTGACCAATCAAGAAATAAGCCAAGCTTATTTTGGCGTTTGAACATGGAAACTCTCATTCAAGGCATTCTTTTGGGCGGTCTTTACGGCTTGTTTGCATTGGGCCTGTCACTCATGTTCGGCGTGATGCGACTGACGAATACCGCCCATGGTGATTTCATCATCCTAGGGTCATTTGCAAGTTTGTCCTTGGTGTCCAGCGGTTTGTCACCCTTGCAGTCCTTGTTGCTCACCTTGCCTTTGGCTTGGGTGTTGGGATTTGGCCTGCAGCGCTATGTCTTGAACGGCACATTGGGTAAAGATCCTCTGCCCTCGTTGGTGGTCACATTTGGTTTGTCCATCGTCACTCAGAATTTTTTGCTTGAGATTTTTTCAGCAGACCCTAAAGCGATTGAAACTGACGGCTTCAATACGCTTGGTTTTGCCTTATCAGACGACATCTCTGTTGGACTATTGCCTATGCTCATCTTGGCCTTGGCCTTGTTTGGCACATTCTTTTTGCAGTGGTTGTTCAAAAGCACCAATATTGGAAGATCCTTTCGAGCCGTCTCAGACGATCCTGAAATTGCTGAGCTCATGGGGTTGAATTCACGTCAAGTCTATGCCTACGCCACTGGATTGGCCTTCGTTTTCATCTCCATCTCCGGCACCTTGCAAGGCATGAGAACCACAGTGTCTCCATCAGATGGCCCATTGCTTTTACTGTTTGCCTTTGAAGCCGTCATCATTGGCGGCATGGGCAGTTTTTGGGGAACTTTGGCAGGTGCGATGCTGTTGGGTGTCGCTCAACAAATCGGTTTTCGATGGGACCCAGGTTGGGGCATTTGGTGTGGGCACATGATGTTCTTGGTCATTTTGATTGTTCGCCCACAAGGCTTGTTCCCCAAAACACGTGGCTGATTGTTGAACAACATGCAAACCTCATTCAAAGTCATTCGCAGTTCATCCACCAGTTCAGGTTTTTTCATGGTCATGGGCTTGACGCTGTTGGTCGCCGCCACATTGCCCATGTGGGGTGAATCCAGTTGGATGCGAGATTTTGTAGAGATAGCCTGCTACTTTATTTTTGCCATGATGTGGAACTTGTTGGCTGGTTATGGCGGCATGGTCTCCATTGGGCAGCAAGTCTTTTTTGGCCTGGGTGGTTATGTGATGTTGATTTGTGGCAATTTTGCAGGCGTCAATCCATTCATTGCCATCTTGATTGGTGCATTGGTCGCTGGCTTGCTTTCCATCCCCATTTCATGGGTGGCTTTCAGACTTCAAGGCGGGTATTTTGCAATTGGGTCATGGGTGATTTCAGAAGTGGTCAGGCTGAGCATTGCCAATGTTCAATGGGTGGGTGGTGGTTCAGGCACGTCTTTGACTGCTTTGCGCGGTATTGACAAAGCCACCAGGGAATCCACCACCTATTGGATGGCATTGGCTTGTGTCGTGATGTCCATCGGCTTGGTGTATGTTTTTTTACGAAGCAAACAAGGCTTGGCTTTACTGGCCATTCGGGACAACGAAACAGCAGCCCAATCGCAAGGCGTTGCGGTCGGCCGAATGAAATTGGCTGTTTATGTGGTCGCCGCCATGGGCGCAGGCTTGGCGGGTGCTTTGTATTTCGTGGGTAATTTGCGCATCAGCCCCGATGCGGCCTTCAGTGTCAACTGGACCGCTTTCGCCATTTTCATGGTGGTCATTGGGGGCATTGGACGAATAGAAGGCCCCATCATTGGTGCATTGATTTTTTGGGGATTGAACAAGTTCTTCAGTGACTTTGGAACCTGGTATCTGATTGGTCTGGGACTGCTGGCCATCTTCACCACCATCTATTTCAAGCAAGGACTGTGGGGCTATGTGCAGCAGCGATGGGACATCAGCTTGTTCCCTGTTGCACGCAAACTGCAAATCTCAGGTCGTCCATGATGGCTCAAGCAAATCCCATCGTCCACTTGGTATTTTGGAAGTTGAATGGCAACACTGTCGAGGTTAAAAAAACGCAGGCCAACAAAATCATTGAAGCCTTTCAGGCCATGAAAAACGAGGTTGAAGGTTTGTTGAAGCTTGAAGTCGGTCAAAATTGCATTGACCATCCTGATGCATGGGATGTTTCCGTGTACATGGTTTTCAAAGCAGTTGCATTTTTGGAGTCCTATCAGACTCACCCCATGCACCTGGACATCAAACGATTGGTTGGACCGATGCGACTCGACCGTGGTCAGCTTGACTTTGAAATAGACCTTGACGAATCACCTTCATTGAAAGAAGCGATATGAACATCCATCCCGTGACTGCATCTGCGGTTGAAAGTTTTTCTCAGACCCAAGATCCCCGTCTCAAACACATCCTGACTTCCTTGGTCAAGCATTTGCATGCTTTTGCGCAAGACGTCCAATTGACAGAAGCTGAATGGTTCCGAGGCTTGGAATTCCTAACGGCTGTGGGCCAGAAGTGTGATGACAAACGTCAAGAATTCATTTTGCTCAGCGATGTTTTAGGTTTGTCGATGTTGACCGTGAGCATGAACAATGACAGGCCAAAAGCATGCACCGAGTCAACGGTCTTTGGACCCTTTTACGTTCACGATGCGCCTCATTATGAAAATGGCGACGATGTTTCAAATGGCGCGAGTGGAAAAGCCTGTGTGGTTCAAGGCACAGTGAAAAACAGCGATGGGCAACCCATTTCAAATGCCGTCATTGACGTGTGGCAAGCAGATGATGAAGGTTTTTACGATGTTCAAAAGGACCACTTGAAACATGCTCAAGCACGAGGCGTGTTGCACAGCAGGGCGGACGGTACGTTCAATTTCAAATCCATTGTGGCTGAGGCCTATCCCATTCCCATGGATGGTCCTGTTGGCACCCTGCTGGAGGCCACGAAAAGATCTCCATGGAGACCAGCGCACCTTCACTTCATGATCAAGGCCGATGGCTATGAAACGCTGATCACCCATGTATTCAAGAAAGGCGATCCCCACTTGCAATCCGATCCTGTCTTTGGCGTGAAGGATTCACTCATTGCCGATTGGATTGCTGGCAAAGATGGCATGACGATATTGAATTTTGATTTTGTTTTGAATGCATCAAGTTGAACCTTGATTCGACGTTTGAGGTGAAAAATGATTAACAAAATTGCAATTTCTATTCAAGAAGCGCTAGCCCCAATCAAGGATGGCTCGACTGTGCTGATCGGCGGGTTTGGCACTGCAGGCATTCCGAACGAACTCATTGAGGGATTGATCGCGCAAGGTGCTCGTGACTTGACGGTGGTCAATAACAACGCTGGCAATGGTGACACAGGTCTTGCTGCTCTGCTGAAAACAGGACGTGTGAACAAAATCATTTGCAGCTTCCCAAGGCAAACAGATTCCCATGTGTTCGATGAACTGTACCGCTCCAAAAAAATCGAGTTGGAACTGGTTCCCCAGGGCAATTTGGCTGAACGATTGCGTGCGGCTGGCGCTGGCATTGGCGCTTTCTTCACACCTACAGGGTTTGGTACTGAATTGGCTAAAAACCAAGACGGCAGCCCCAAGGAAACGCGTGTGATCAACGGTAAAAACCACGTGCTGGAGTACCCCATACATGGTGATGTGGCGCTGATCAAGGCTGAGCTGGGTGATCGCTGGGGGAACTTGCTATACAGGAAAGCTGCTCGCAATTTTGGGCCAGTGATGGCCACAGCAGCGAGGTGGACCGTGGCCACGGTTCATGACATCGTGCCTGTGGGTGCCATCGACCCTGAAACAGTGGTGACACCTGGCATCCATGTGTCCAAGATAGTCAAAATTGACCACGTAGCCACCAAGGGCGGTGGTTTCAAAGCCGTATAAACCGTCATTACCCATGAACACTTACCAAAAACGCAGCAAGGACGAACTCGCCAAGCGAGTGGCGCAAGACATTTTCGATGGAGCCTATGTCAACCTGGGCATTGGCCAGCCCACTCTGGTTGCCAACCACATTCCCAAAGATGCTGAAGTGGTGTTGCACAGTGAAAATGGCATTTTGGGCATGGGCCCTGCACCTGCCAAAGCGCAAGAGGACTTTGACCTCATCAATGCAGGCAAACAACCGGTGAGTCTTTTGGCGGGCGGATCTTTTTTCCACCACGCCGACAGCTTTGCCATGATGCGCGGTGGGCATCTCGACATTTGCGTGTTGGGCGCATTCCAAGTCTCGGCCACTGGTGATTTGGCCAATTGGAGTACGGGCGAACCAGGTTCCATCCCTGCAGTTGGCGGTGCGATGGATTTGGCCATCGGTGCCAAGCAAACATGGGTCATGATGGATTTGTTAACCAAGAATGGCGAAAGCAAAGTGGTTCCAAACTGCGCTTACCCCTTGACGGCCATTGGCTGTGTCAAAAGAATTTATTCGGATTTGGCAACCCTTGAGTGCACACCCGCTGGCTTGAGGCTGATCGATCTGGTACCAGGTCTGTCGCTGCCTGAACTTGAACAGTTGATTGGTTTACCTGTTCAGCATTGAACCAGGTTCAAACCACTTCACTGCTCCACAAACGCCCGCTCAACCACAAAGTCACCTGGGGTGGTGGTGTTGCCTTCTTTGAAGTGACGTTCTTCCAACAAGGTTTTCAGGCTTTTCAGCATTTGCGGGCTGCCACACAGCATGACGCGGTCAGTTTCGGGGTTCAAGTTGGGCAAGCCCAAGTCGGCAAACAACTTGCCACTCTCCACCAAGTCGTTGATGCGCCCTTGGTTGCGAAAAGGCTCGCGGGTGACCGTGGGGTAGTACAGCATTTGGGCGCTGACCATCTCGCCCAAGAGCTCGTGCTGGGGCAGTTCTTGCGTGAGGTAGTCGTGGTAGGCCAGTTCTTTCACTTCGCGCACACCGTGCACCAAAATCACTTTTTCAAAGCGCTCGTAGGTTTCGGGGTCGCGGACGATGCTCATATAAGGAGCCATGCCCGTGCCTGTGCCTAATAGATAGAGGTTTTTGCCAGGCAGCAAATAGTCGATCAACAAGGTGCCCGTGGGCTTGCGGCCCACGATGATTTTGTCGCCCACCTGGATGTGCTGCAGCCGTGAGGTGAGGGGGCCGTCTTGCACCTTGATGCTCAGGAATTCGAGGTGCTCTTCGTAGTTGGCACTGACGATGCTGTAGGCACGCAGCAAGGGCTTGTCATTCACTTTGAGGCCAATCATGGTGAAGTGGCCGTTGGAAAACCGCAGCGCCTGGTCCCGGGTGGTGGTGAAGCTGAACAGGCGGTCGGTCCAGTGGTGGACGGTCAAAACGGTTTCTTCGTGAAAAGCGCTCATGGCGGGGCTTTGGTTTAAGTGAAAACCCCGATTTTAGGTGAGGCCAGAACCCTTTCCTGGCCCAACTGTCCCCCGCAGGATTGACGCTGGCCAGTCTTTGAACGACATTTGCCCCCATGAAAAAAACATTTGACAGCTTTGCCGATGTGGCGGCGCATGTGGGCCAGGACGTAGCGGTGAGTGATTGGCTGACCATCAGCCAGGCGCAAATCAACCAGTTTGCCCAGGCTACCTTGGACCACCAGTGGATTCACACCGACGCTGAGAAAGCAAAAGCCGGGCCCTTTGGCACTCCCATTGCCCATGGTTTTCTCACGCTGTCCTTGCTTCCCGCCATGTTTGCCACGGCCTTTGAGGTCAAGCAAACCCGCATGGGCATCAATTACGGTTTGAACAAGGTGCGCTTCACCGCCCCTGTGCCTGTGGGCAGTCGCTTGCGAGGGCACATGCACCTGTTGGCTTGCGAGCCCATTGAGCCCGAAGGGGTTCAGATGACTTGGCGTGTCACGGTGGAGTGCGAGGGCGCTGACAAGCCCGTTTGCATCGCCGAGTCGCTGGTTCGCCAATACGCTTAAAGCGAGACATAAAGCGAGGTTCAGGGCGGCGGTGCAAAGCCGAGTTGCCGCCAGGCTTCATACACCGTGATGGCCACGGCGTTGGACAAATTCAAGCTGCGCTGCCCCTCCAGCATGGGCAGGCGCATTTTTTGTAGCTCTGGGAAAAAAGCGCGCACATCGGCGGGCAAACCGCTGGTTTCAGAGCCAAACACCAACCAGTCGCCAGCTTGAAACTGCAAGCCGTAAGGCGACTGTTGGCCGTGGGTGGTGAGTGCAAAGCAGCGGTCAAGCGCTGGCCGCTCTAGGCTAACAAATTCGGCCCAACTGGGGTGCCGCTTCACCGTGGCGTACTCCCGGTAGTCCAAACCCGCGCGGCGCATTTGCTTGTCTTCCATGGAAAAACCCAGGGGTTCAATGAGGTGCAGGGCGCAACCCGTGTTGGCCGCCAGGCGGATGACGTTGCCCGTGTTGGGCGGTATTTCAGGGTGAACAAGGACGATGTTGAACATGGGCGTGGTCAGTGGGCAGGGTCTGATTGTGGCGCTTGACGACCGTCGGCTCGGGCCAGTACCAACACATGCACTTGCTGCACGCCCACTTGCAGCAAAGCCTGGGTGCAAGCTTGCAAGGTGCTGCCCGTGGTCATGACGTCGTCCACCAGCAGCACATGGCGTTGTTGAAAATCTTGCACGTGGCGGGGGTTGCAAGCGATGGCGTGGGCCAAGTTGTTCAGACGTTCTTGGCGCGGCAAGTTGGCTTGGGGCTGGGTGTCTCTGAGCCGAAGCAGGCCCTCGGGCAGCACCTGCGGATGAGTCAAGGCCTTGGCCAAGATCAGCGATTGGTTGAACCCCCGCTCTCGTAATCGCGCCTGCGACAAGGGTACGGGCACGACAAGCTCAACCTGCTCGAGCATGCCCATTTCAGCCGCCCGTTGGCGCAAGCACTCGCCCCAAAAGCGCACCAACCCCAGGTGTCCATTGAACTTGTAGTCCGCAATGAGACTGCGCCAAGGCTCGGCGTAGGGCAAGGCCGCAGCGCAGCGTTGCCAAAGTGGGGGATGACTTTCACATTCGGCACAAACGACGGTGTTGCTGGGCAGGGCGCAGCGACAACAGCGCGCTTGTTGGCGGATGTGCAGTCTGCGGCAAGCATTGCAAATGGCTGCTGAATTCCATTGCTCGCAAATGCGGCACAGACTCGGCAAAGTCCTGAGGCTGAGGCTTCGGTATGCTTTGGCCATGAGTTGCATGTCTGCAATGTAAAAAACAAACCAAGCTTATGAGTGCGAACCATTCACCAGATGCCGGTGAACCCTTGCCACCGCTGGACCCAGTGGCCGCGCTGCATCTGGGTGGCAAACTCCGCCGCCAAGGGCCGCCCTGGTTGCACAACGAGGTGGCCCAACGCATGGCCTCGCGCCTGCCCCTGATTCGCCAGGCAGTTCATCATTGGGTGAATTGGGAAGCCCTTGTTGGCGGCTTGGCTTCTCAGGCCTTGCTTGAACAGCGCTATTCCCAGGCTCAAAGCAGCGTGATTCAAGCCATGGAGGCTGATTTACGGTGGGCCGCCAAAGCCCTGAAGCAGCCTTGGTGGCGTCGCTGGCTTGCGCCCCATCGCCGTTTTGCGCTGCAAGTGGGCGAACCCGCAGACATGCTTTGGTCCAATATGGGCTTGCACTTGCAAGCCCAACCCCAGCATTGGATGCAGCAATGGGCCAACAGCCTGAACGACCAGGGCTTTGTCATGTTTTCCTGTTTAGGCCCCGACAGCTTGGTTGAATTGCGGCAGGTTTATGCTGATTTGGGTTGGGATGCGCCCCACCATGCCTTCACGGACATGCACGACTGGGGCGACATGTTGTTACAAGCGGGGTTTGCCTCTCCCATCATGGACATGGAGCGCATCACCCTGACCTACGCTTCGCCACAAGAACTTTTGCAAGATTTGCGCAGCTTGGGTCGCAATTTAAGCCCCCAGCGGTTTGCGGGTCTTCGAGGTCGACGCTGGCTATCCCAATTGCATCAGGCGCTGGCGCATCAACTGTCCTCAGCCGCGCACGGGGGCCGATTGGCATTGACTTTCGAGGTGGTCTACGGCCATGCTTTCAAGGCCCAGCGCCGCACCCCCGTGAAACCCCAAACAGAGGTCAGCCTGCAGGACATGAAAGCCATGCTGGTCAAATCCACAAGTTGAAAGCTTCTTGTCAGGCGTCTCTCAAACTTTGGTTGCTACAATTCCACGGTTTAGCGGCTAGACTTTTTCTGTTGAATCTACACAACCATGATGAACAACATTTACAAAAAATTGGAAACAGCGTGCTTGGCCTTGTTTGCCTTCGGTGCGACCGCAGCTTGGGCTGTGAACGATTTGCCGGGCGGCCCTGCGGTCAACCAACTGAATTTGCACCCCCCCGTCACCAAGGTGGCCGAAGAGCAAGTTTGGCTGCATTGGTTCATGTTGATCGTCTGTACGGTGATTTTCGTGGCCGTTTTTGGCGTGATGTTCTATTCCATTTGGAAACACCGCAAATCCGTGGGTCATCAGCCCGCCAACTTTCACGAATCGGTCAAAGTTGAAATCGCATGGACCATCGTGCCTTTCATCATCGTGATCTTGATGGCATTGCCCGCCACCAAAGCCGTGGTTGCCAGCAAAGACACTTCCAATGCAGACCTCACCATCAAGGCCACTGGCTACCAATGGCGTTGGGGTTACGACTACATCAAAGGTGAAGGTGAAGGCATTGGTTTCATCTCCAGCTTGGACGCTCAACAGCGCGCCATGTCGGACAGCGGCAAGCCCGAACCCACAGACGACTACTTGTTGAAAGTGGACAACCCCCTGGTGGTACCCGTTGGCAAAAAAATCCGCATCATCACCACTTCCAACGACGTGATTCACTCATTCGCGGTCAACTCTTTTGGCATCAAGCAAGACGCGATCCCCGGCTTTGTGCGTGACACCTGGTTCCGCGCTGAGAAAACCGGCGACTTCCACGGCCAATGCCAAGAGTTGTGTGGCAAAGAGCACGCTTACATGCCCATCCACGTGAAAGTGGTGAGTGCAGAAGACTACACCGCTTGGGTGGCTGACCAAAACAAAAAACTGGCGGCCAAGCAAGACGACCCCAGCAAGGTGTGGACCTTGGCTGAATTGACCCAAAAAGGCGAGAAGATCTACACCGCCAATTGCCAAGCTTGTCACCAAGCCAACGGCAAAGGCATGGGCCCCATCAAACCTTTGGATGGCGCTGCCGTGGTGCTCGACGCCGACAAAACCAAGCAAATCAAAGTGTTGCTCAATGGTCAAAACAACCTGGCCATGCCATCTTGGAAGCAACTCAGCGACACTGAAATCGCTGCTGTGATCAGCTTCACCAAAAACAACTGGTCGAACAAAACTGGCCAATTGGTGCAGCCCGCCGATGTGCACGCGGCTCGTCAGTAAACCCATTGAAATCTAAGGAACAACCATGAGCGCAGTTCTCGATTCACACGGCCACGGAGCCTCCCACGGGCATGACGACCATCACGGTGCACCTCACGGCTGGCGCCGTTGGGTGTTTGCCACCAACCACAAAGACATCGGTACTTTGTATTTGCTGTTCGCTTTCACCATGCTGATCGTTGGCGGCATTTTGGCGCTGTTGATTCGCGCTGAATTGTTCAAACCTGGTTTGCAAATCGTCAATCCAGAGTTGTTCAACCAACTCACCACCATGCACGGCCTGATCATGGTGTTCGGCGCCATCATGCCGGCCTTCGTGGGTTTCGCCAACTGGATGATTCCTTTGCAAATTGGTGCTTCCGACATGGCTTTTGCACGCATGAACAACTTCAGCTTCTGGTTAATGATTCCTGCGGCTGTCATGCTCTCGACTTCGTTCTTCATGCCCGGTGGTGCCCCTGCAACCGGTTGGACGATTTACGCGCCGCTGAACCTGCAAATGGGTCCCTCCATGGACGCCGGTATTTTGGCGCTGCACTTGTTGGGTGCCAGCTCCATCATGGGTTCCATCAACATCATCGTGACCATTCTCAACATGCGTGCCCCTGGCATGACATTGATGAAGATGCCCATGTTCGTGTGGACTTGGTTGATCACCGCTTATTTGCTGATCGCTGTGATGCCTGTGTTGGCTGGTGCCATCACCATGGTGTTGACCGATCGTCATTTCGGCACCACCTTCTTCAACCCCGCCGCTGGTGGTGACCCCGTCATGTTCCAGCACATTTTCTGGTTCTTCGGTCACCCCGAGGTTTACATCATGATCTTGCCGGCTTTCGGCATCATCAGCCAGATCGTGCCCGCCTTCTCACGTAAAAAACTGTTTGGCTACGCCTCCATGGTTTACGCCACGTCGTCCATTGCCATCCTGTCGTTCATCGTGTGGGCTCATCACATGTACACCACAGGCATGCCCGTGACTGGTCAGTTGTTCTTCATGTACGCCACCATGCTCATCTCCGTGCCCACAGGCGTGAAGGTGTTCAACTGGGTCGCCACCATGTGGAAAGGTTCCATGAGCTTTGAAACCCCCATGTTGTTTGCAGTGGGTTTCATCTTCGTGTTCACCATGGGGGGCTTCACCGGTCTCATCTTGTCCATGGCGCCCATCGACTTGCAATTGCAAGACGGCTACTATGTCGTGGCCCACTTCCACTACGTGTTGGTGGCAGGTTCTTTGTTCACCATGTTCGCAGGCTACTACTACTGGTCACCCAAGTGGACTGGTGTGATGTACAACGAAACACGCGGCAAGATCCACTTCTGGTGGACGCTCATTTCCTTCAACGTCACTTTCTTCCCCATGCACTTCTTGGGTCTGGCTGGCATGCCCCGTCGCTATGCCGACTACCCGATGCAGTTTGCCGACTTCAATGCATTGGCTTCAGTGGGTGCATTCGCATTCGGTTTCGCCCAGGTGTACTTCTTCTTCTTCGTCGTGTTGCCCACCATGCGTGGTCAAGGCGCACCTGCTCCCCAACGTCCTTGGGAAGCTGCTGAAGGTTTGGAATGGGAAGTGCCTTCACCCGCACCTTTCCACACCTTTGAAAATCCGCCCAAGCTCAATGCCGATGCCACACGCATCGTTGCCTAAGCCCTGCTGAACTTCAAAGCCGCCACCCATGGGATTGCGCCAAAACAATTTGTTGATGCTGCGAAAGCTGGCGGTGGTGGCGCTTGGTATGTTCGGTTTTGGATATGCCTTGGTGCCCATGTACTTGGCCATATGTGAAGCCACTGGGGTGAATATCTTGGCCTTGGGTGAAAAGGAATTGCCGGGTTCGGGTAACGCCCGCTTGGCCAAAGCCGACAACACGCAAATTGACGTCAGCCGCACCATCACGGTCGAGTTCGACACCAATGCGCGTGGTCCCTGGCAGTTCAAGCCCATGCAAAATTCGGTGCAAGTTCATCCTGGTGAAATGACCACGGTCATGTACGAGTTCCAAAACGTGCAAGACCGCACCATGTCGGCTCAAGCCATCCCCAGCTATGCACCGCGTGAAGCGGCCGCGCATTTCAACAAGCTGGAGTGCTTTTGCTTCAACCAATACACCTTGGCACCTGGCGAGAAAAAGCAGTGGCCCGTGGTGTTTGTGATTGATCCCAAATTGGCTAAAAACGTGAACACCATCACCTTGTCCTACACCTTCTTCGAGGTGGGTAGCAAAACACCTGCAGCCCCAGGCAGCAAGGTGTCTGGCTTGACGGCCGTCGGGGTCGGTGTATGAGCGAGCCAACGACTGTGGATTCCCCTGTGGTGGTCAAGCGCCCGTTTTGGCGTTCCATCGTGGCCGTGTCCTGGTCGTTCATCGGCATTCGGAAAAACAGTGAATTTCAAGAAGACTTGTCCCACATCACCCCTTTGCATATCTTGGGTGTGGGTTTGGCGGCAGGTTTGTTGTTTGTGATCGGGTTGATCGTCGTTGTCAACCTGGTGGTTGCGAAATAAAAGGAGTCGAGAGATGAGCAGCACATCCCATGGCGTGAAGCCTTACTACTATGTCCCAGAACCCTCACGCCATCCAGCGTCCGCGGCCTTGGGTTTGTTTTTTGTCATTCTGGGTGCCAGCCAGTGGATGAACGATGCGAGCTGGGGCAAATATTCCCTGTTTGCAGGTTTGGCCATTTGGTTGTTCGTGCTGTTCCAGTGGTTCAGTGACGCCATTCATGAGAGTGAATCAGGTCAATACGGTCGCAAGATCGAGTTGTCCTTCCGCTGGAGCATGAGCTGGTTCATCTTCTCTGAAGTGATGTTCTTCGGCGCATTCTTCTCCGCCTTGTGGTGGGCCCGTGTGCACTCAGTGCCTGCGTTGGGGAATGCCGAAAACGCCTTGTTGTGGCCTGACTTCAAAGCCGTTTGGCCCAGTGTGGCCGCTGGCATCACAGCTTCTCCTGCTGGCATCATCGAGCCTTTCCAAACCATGACACCGTTTTGGTTGCCCACCATCAACACCGCCTTGTTGTTGAGCTCTGGTGTCACGCTCACCATTGCTCACCACGCATTGCTTGAAAATCAGCGTGCCAAAACCATCCAGTTCATGTGGATCACCGTCTTGTTGGGCCTGACCTTTTTGACGGTTCAAGGCTATGAATATTTCCATGCTTATCACGAGCTGAACCTCAAATTGACCTCTGGCATGTATGGTTCTACCTTCTTCATGCTGACCGGCTTTCATGGCTTTCACGTGTTTGTGGGCATGTTGATGTTGTTCTTCATGACCTTGCGTTTGCAAAAAGGCCATTTCACTGCTGACAACCACTTCGGTTTCGAAGGTGCTGCTTGGTACTGGCACTTTGTGGACGTGGTCTGGCTGGGCCTGTACATCCTGGTCTACTGGCTTTGATGCATCGCTTCACGACAAAGGGCCGCTCATGCGGCCCTTTTTCAATGGTGTTGGCTGGCTTCAGGGTGCAGGGGTGAGCGGTATGCCTGTGGGTTGCAACCATCCCATCTTCCAACTGGCCAAGATGAACAAGAACAGCACAATGGAGATGCCCACCCGAAAAGCCAAGGCCCGCATCATGCGGCTGGTTTTGGGGGCGCCTTCGGCGTCACCACGCATCATGAATAAAAATGCAGTGGCCAAGGCAGCCAGTACCCCTAAGAACGCGAATGCAATCAATATTTTCATGGGCTTGATTATCCAGTGACTTCCAACGCCACACCTCCTGCATCCAGCAAATCCCGTTGGCGCACATGGGTCGTCACCATGGCGGCTGTCTTGGGCGTGGCCATCACTTTCAGGCTGGGCATCTGGCAGCTCTCACGTGCCGAGGACAAACTGGCCCTGCAGGCGCAAATTGAAGCCCAAGCCCAGCAAGCGCCTTTGAATGCCGCACAGGCCTTGGCGCATCCCGAACGATGGGCGCAGGTGCATAGCCCCGTGGTCTTGCAAGGTCAGTGGTTGCCTGACAAGACGGTGTATTTGGACAACCGCAATCACCACGGGCAAGCGGGGTTTTGGGTCATGACGCCACTGCGTTGGTCGCCAGGTCAAGTGGTCTGGGTGCAGCGAGGTTGGGTGCAGCGGGATTCACGAGACGCCCTCAAAGCACCAGAGGTGCAAACGCCAGGTGGTGAGGTGCAAGTGGCTGGGCGCATCGCCGCACCACTGTCGCACATGGTGGAACTCGCCAGCACCGAGCCCACTGCAAATCAGCCCCGCATACAGGCCAATTTGGACTTAGCCCAAATGCAAGCGTTGGTCAACGACAATGTCTCTGCCGTGGTCATTCAAACAGGCCAAGACAGTGATGGCTTGCGCCGTGACTGGCCAGTCATTGCACAAAGTGCTGACAAAAACAATGGCTATGCTTTTCAATGGTTCGCGCTGAGCGCTCTGATCGCAGGTCTGTACCTGTGGTTTCAATGGATTCAACCAACTCGACATGCAAGACAACACCACTGACCAAATTGAACCTCATGCATTGGGCTTGACGGTATATGACCTGCCAGAGCCTGGTGCAGTGGCCGATGAAGACGCCCGTCGCACCGCCATGGGTCGCTTGCGCATGTTGCTGGTGATGTTGATTTGTGCAGCCCCGGTGGTGGCGTCCTACTTCACTTTCTATGTGTTGCGCCCCAGCAGCGTGCGCAGCTTTGGTGAACTCATTCAACCCGTGAAGCACTTGCCCGATGTGTCAGCCATCGACCTGCAAGGCAAGCCTGTGCCCATGACGAGTTTGCAAGGCCAGTGGCTGCTGGTCAGCGTGGCACCAGCAGTTTGCAATGCCGATTGCCAACAAAACCTGTATTTGCAACGTCAAATTCGCGCAGCCTTGGGTCGTGAAAAAGACCGCACCGATTGGCTGTGGTTGGTGTCTGACGATGCGCCTGTGGACCCTCAACTCGTCTCTGGCTTGACTGAAGCCTTGGTGCTTCGCCTGCCACAGCCGCAAATTCACGCTTGGCTCAGCCCTGCAGATGGACAAGCAGTGTCGGACCATTTGTATTTGGTGGACCCGCATGGCGACTGGATGATGCGCTTCCCAGCCAAGCTCACGCCTGAGCAAGCGCCGCAGCTGCGCCGCGATTGGGAGCGACTGCTGCGTGCATCGGTGTCCTGGGATCAACCCGGTCGATGACATCATGAGCGATGTCGAACTCTTCAACCTAGGCCCGATCATCAAACTATTGATGCTGGCCTTGGTGTTGGCCATGGGTCCACTGTCTTGGGTATGGCTCAAGCACCGTCATGCCCAAGTGCCTCAGCGTGTGCGTCAACTCACCTTGCTCACCTTGTTCCTCACCTTTGATTTGGTTTTGTTCGGCTCGTTCACCCGGTTGACCGACTCTGGTTTGGGCTGCCCCGATTGGCCAGGTTGTTATGGCCACGCCAGTCCAGTGGGCGCGCAAGCGTCGATTGACACCGCGCAAACCGCCATGCCCACCGGGCCTGTGACTTGGAGCAAAGCCTGGATTGAAATGATCCACCGCTATCTGGCCATGACCGTGGGTGTGCTGATCCTCACATTGGCTGTGTTTTCATGGCGCACCGAGCGGAGTTTTTGGGGCTGGCCCACGCTCACCCTCATCTGGGTGTGTGTGCAAGGTGCTTTTGGCGCATTCACCGTGACCATGAAATTGTTCCCCGCCATCGTCAGCATGCATTTGTTGGGCGGCATGTTGTTGGCTGTCTTGCTGACCTTGCAACTGGTGCGTCAACGTCACTCGCCGTGGACCGAAGAACGCCGGGCCATTCCCACCGCGGTGTATGGCTTGACCCTGATCACCGCCTTGGTGCTGGTATTTCAAATCTTGCTAGGTGCTTGGGTCAGCAGCAACTACGCCGTGCTGGCTTGCGACACCTACCCTCAGTGCCAACAACATTGGTGGCCCGAGATGGATTTCAGCAAAGCTTTTGAACTCTGGCGACACCTGGGCGTGGACGCCCAAGGGCAACCTCTGCCATTTGCGGCCTTGACCGCCATTCACTTTGTCCACCGTTGGCATGCCGTCTTGGCAGCATTGCTGCTGATCGCCACCGCATGGTCTTGGCTCAAGCATGGCTTGTCTCACATGGGCTGGGGCTTGTTGGCCTTGGTCTTGTTGCAGTTCATCACAGGCATTTCCAACGCCGTGTTGGGTTGGCCCATGTTGGCTGCCTTATTGCACACGGGTGCCGCCGTGTCCATGTTGGTCTTGCTCAGTTGGACCTTGGGCACCACCCAAGCCCAACACCCCAGGCAAATTGCCGCCACTTTTTCCAGGCCCTTGTTATGACGTCTATAGCCCAGTACTTGCCCGTGCGTTGGCAGCAGTTCAACGCCTTGACCAAACCCAGGGTGATTCAGCTCATCGTGTTTTGCGCCCTGATTGGCATGGTGTTGGCCGTGCCTGGCGTGCCTTCTTGGGCCGAGCTGCGTTTGGGTGCCATTGCGTGTTTGGGCATTTGGTTGGTGTCGGGTGCCGCTGCCGCTTTCAACTGCATTGTGGAAAAAGCCATTGATGCCCGCATGAAGCGCACCTCATGGCGACCCACGGCCAAAGGTGAATTGAGTGACCGAGACACCTTGTTGTTCTCGGCCATCTTGTGCCTGTTGGGCTCGTTCATTTTGTATGTCTGGGTCAACCCCCTCACCATGTGGCTCACATTCGCCACGTTCGTGGGCTACGCCGTCATTTACACCGTCATTTTGAAACCCCTCACGCCACAAAACATCGTGATCGGTGGCGCATCGGGTGCCATGCCGCCCGTGCTGGGCTGGGCGGCCATCACCGGAGAGGTGGGCCCAGAGGCACTGATTTTGTTCCTCATCATCTTCTTGTGGACCCCGCCGCATTTTTGGGCCTTGGCCTTGTACCGGGTGGAGGACTATCGCAAATCGGGCTTGCCCATGTTGCCTGTGACGCACGGCAACGAGTTCACCCGGCTGCAAATTTTGCTCTACACCTTTGTGCTCTTGGCCGCTTGCCTCATGCCCTTCATCTACCGCATGAGTGGCTGGTTTTACCTGGTGAGTGCTGTCATCTTGAGCCTGATGTTTTGCGGCTATGCCTGGGCTTTGTGGCGCAACTACTCAGACGAGTTGGCCCGCAAAACTTTTAGGTTCTCTCTCTACCACTTGAGCCTGTTGTTTGCGGCCTTGTTGATTGACCATTACCTGTGGGGTGCTGCATGACTTGCTTGAGCCGCTGTTTGTCCTTGGCCTTGTTGGTGTGTTGCATGGCGTGTTCGCCTGACAAGCCCAAGTTCAATTCGATTGATTTGACTGGTGCTGATTACGCCCAGGGCTTTGAAGTCAAAGACCACAACGGGCAGTTGCGCACCATGGCCGATTTCAAAGGCAAGGTGGTGGTGGTCTTCTTTGGTTACACCCAGTGCCCCGACTTTTGCCCAACCACGCTGACCGAGTGGGTACAGGTGAAAAAATCTTTAGGTGACAAGGGCAAGCAGTTGCAAGCCATCTTCATCACGGTTGACCCCGAGCGCGACACGCCCGAGTTGCTCAAAGCCTATATGGGCCATTTCGACCCAGCATTTTTGGCACTGGTGCCATCGCTAGAGGAGTTGCCCGCTTTGGCCAAAAGCTTCAAGGTCTATTACAAAAAGGTGGCAGGGGCCACGCCCACCAGTTACACCATGGACCACCAAGCGGGTACCTATGTGTATGACACCGAAGGTCGGGTGCGCTTGTATGCCCGCTATGGTCTTGGGCCCCAGGCCATGGCCCAAGACATTGCCAAGTTGTTGAATTAAGCGAATTCCAACAAGGCGGCCTTCATTTTTTTCATGGCGGACGCTTCAATTTGTCGAATCCGCTCGGCGCTCACCCCATATTCGGCGGCCAATTCGTGCAATGTCATGCCGCCCGAGTTGTCGTCGTTCACCTTGAGCCAGCGCTCTTCCACGATGCGACGGCTGCGTGGGTCAAGCACCTCCAGCGCCTGTGTGATGCCATCACTGGAGAGCACTTCGCGTTGATGCGCCTCGATCATGGCCGTGGGCTCATGGTGCAAGTCTGACAAATAAGCAATAGGGCCGAATGCGTCCTCGCCGTCATCGCTGGGGCTGGGGTCGAGCAGCACATCGCCGCCGGCCATGCGAGCTTCCATCTCGATGACTTCTTCCCGCTTGACATTGAGTTCTTTGGCCACGCTGTCAATTTGAGCGTCGCTCAAGCTGTCACGGGTCAAGGTGTTGTGGTCTTCGCCAGCATCGGCACGAAAGCCTTGCTTCATGGAGCGCAGGTTGAAGAACAGTTTGCGTTGCGCCTTGGTCGTTGCCAACTTGACCATGCGCCAATTTTTGATGATGTATTCGTGGATTTCAGCCTTGATCCAGTGCATGGCGTAGCTCACCAAGCGCACGCCATGGTCGGGGTCAAAGCGCTTGACCGCCTTCATCAGGCCGACATTGCCTTCTTGAATCAGGTCGCCTTGGGGCAGGCCGTAGCCCGCGTATTGGCGGGAAATGGCGACCACCAGCCGCAGGTGCGACAAAATCAGCTTGCCGGCCGCTTCCAAGTCGTTGTTTTCTTTGAGTTTTTTGGCAAATTCCTGCTCTTGCTCATGGGTCAGCATGGGCAAGCGGTTGACCGCTGAAATATAGGCGTCCAAGTTGCCCAATGGGGGCAGCAAAGCCCAAGGATTGGCCGCAACTGGGGTGGCAGAAGGTGTTGAAAGCATCAGTGTTGTCATCAATGGGCTCCTATCCATGTCAGTAACAACCCTATATTAGCACTCAGGTGTTTAGAGTGCTAATGATCTAGCGCAATTTAACAGCAGATTTGTATGGATATTATTTGGGCGACAAAGCCTCTACCTTGGCTGTCAATACCTTGATGGCTTCGGTCAAATTCAACAGTTCTTGTTCTTTCAAGATGTCGATCTTGTCGTGCAGCAGTTCAATTTCCAACTCCGCTTTGACATTGATTTCATAGTCATTTTCAGCGTGTTTCCTGTCCAACTCCGATTGCCGGTTCTGGCTCATCATGATGGCGGGGGCTGTGTAGGCTGCCTGAAACGACAGCAACAGGTTCAACAGAATGAAGGGGTAAGGGTCCCATGCACTTTCCCCGGCCAGCACATTGCCCGTGATCCAAACCGCGATGGCTGAGCTTTGAATGATGATGAACCGCCAAGATCCAATGGTGGACGCCACCCAATCTGCCAAACGCTGGCCGCGCGAAATGACAGGCCCCTCGGCAACTTCGGCCAATGGGAACGGCCGCACCACCACCGGTTGGCGCAGTCGGTGCATGCGCCGGTGTTGTCTCAGCAGATTGAGTTGGTGGGTTTCTTCCGACAAGATGCCGTGGTTGCGGGGGTGGGTTTTGGTGTCAGTCATCTGTCAAAGGCTGGGGTAGTCGGTATAGCCCTCAGGGCCCGGCGCGTAAAAGGTTTTGGGGTTGGGCGTGTTCAGCGGAGCATTGGTTTTAAGGCGTTGCACCAGGTCGGGGTTGGCAATGTAGAGCCGCCCAAACGCCACGGCATCGGCCTGGTCGTGGTCCACCGCATCCATGGCCATTTGGCGGTCATAGCCGTTGTTGGCAATGTAAGCCCCCTTGAAGGTGCGGCGAGCCCAGGCGAAGTCAAAGCCCGTCAGGTCCCGCGGGCCGCCAGTGCTGCCCTCGATGAAGTGAATGAAGGCGATGCCGCGTTGGTTGAGTTGCTCCACCAAATGACCAAACACCACTTGCGGGTCCGAGCCATGGGCGTCGTTGGCGGGGGTGACAGGCGACAAGCGAATGCCCACGCGGCCCGCGCCAATTTCGGCCACCACCGCGTCCACCACTTCCAAGGCAAAACGGCAGCGGTTCTCAGGCGAGCCGCCATAGGCGTCGGTGCGGTGGTTGCTGCCGTCGCGCAAAAACTGGTCGACCAAATAGCCGTTGGCCCCGTGAATTTCCACACCGTCAAAACCGGCCCGAATGGCATTGGCAGCGGCTTGGCGAAACTGGCCCACCACTGCCTTGATCTCATCCAGGCTCAAGGCATGGGGCACGGACGCTTGTTGTTTGCCATTGCGGGTGTAGGCCGACACTTTGGCTGCCACGGCGGACGGCGCCACGGGTGTGGCGCCGCCTGTGAGGTCGGGGTGGCTGATGCGACCCACGTGCCAAATTTGCGCCACGATCTTGGAGCCTGCCTGGTGCACCGCCTGGGTGATGGGCTGCCAGCCTTGAACTTGCGCCTCTGAGTAAATGCCAGGCGTGGCCATGTAGCCCTTGCCCACAGGCGATATTTGGGTGCCCTCGCTGATGATCAGACCTGCGTTGCTGCGTTGGCGGTAGTACTCGATGTTCATGGCGCTGCCAGGCAGGTCGCCCGCAGGCTCGTCGGCGCGGCAGCGGGTGAGCGGGGCCATGACCACGCGGTTGGCCAAGTACATATCGCCGATTTGAACCGGCTGAAAAAGTTTGTCTGTCATGGGTTTACCAAGTGAGTTTGAAGCGAAGAAGCAGTGGGCGCAGCACAAACAGTGGCCCCACCCAGAGGTATTGCACATCCTCAAAGAACGAGGGTTTTTTGCCCTCGAGTTGGTGGCCGATGAATTGCAGCACCCAAGCGCCTACAAACACGGTCACGCAGATCAGCAATCGATGCTCTCCCATGGCAAATACCAACATCAGCATGAGCGCGGTCCAAGCCGCCATGACTGCTGCAAACACCAGGGACAAACGCAGGTAGTACACCATACTGGCCGCCAAAAACACATAGGCCACGGCGGGGTGGATCTCAAACATCAGCCCAATGAGGGTGAGCATGATGAGCGGAATGGCCAAGAAATGGATGCGCTCGTTCACCGGGTGTTGGTGGCTGTAGCCGTAATGGTCCAGCAGCTGGTCGATGCGGCGGGGTTCGGTGTGGGGGGTGAGGTCGTCCATGGGCAGCCTTTCGGGTTCAAGCAATCAGGGCTTGGGCAAATTCATCGGCGCTGAAGGCTTGCAGGTCTTCGAGTTGTTCGCCAATGCCAATGAAATACACCGCCAAGGCCTGGTCGGCGCTGCGTTGCGCGGCCCACAGGGCAATGGCCGCGAGCACACCGCCTTTGGCCGTGCCGTCGAGTTTGGTGACGATCAGGCCGGTCAGCCCCAAGGTGTCGTCAAAGGCTTTCACTTGGGCGAGGGCGTTTTGACCGGTGTTGCCGTCGATCACCAGCAGCACCTCGTGGGGTGCGCTGGCATCGGCCTTTTGCACCACACGCTTGATTTTTTTCAGCTCTTCCATGAGGTGCAACTGGGTGGGCAAACGGCCTGCGGTGTCCACCAAGACCACGTCCTTGCCACGGGCACGCCCAGCGGTCACCGCGTCAAAACTCACCGCAGCAGGGTCGCCTTGGTCTTGGCTGACGATGTCCACGCTGTTGCGGTCGGCCCAAACCAAGAGCTGCTCTTTGGCCGCTGCGCGGAAGGTGTCGGCGGCCGCTAGCAACACGCTGGCGCCCGCGTCGCTCAGGTGGCGGGTGAGCTTACCAATGGAGGTGGTTTTGCCCGCCCCATTGACACCTGCCACCATGATGACCGTGGGTTGGTGCTGATCCAATCGGATGCGGCCTTCCAGTGGGCGCAGCAAATCAGCCAACACCTGGACCAGCAGGGCTTTGACCTGACTGGGGTCTTGGCTGCCGTGTTCTTTCACGGCTTGCTTCAAGGCTTTGAGCACATGCTGGGTGGCGGCCATGCCCGCGTCGGCCATCAGCAAGGCGGATTCGAGTTCTTCGTACAAGGCGTCATCAATGACCTTGCCACCAAACACCCCGGCGATGCTGCTGCCCGTGCGTTGCAAGCCACTGCGCAATCGGCCCAACCAGCTTTGGCTCGCCACTTGGGCCGCCTGGTTGCTGGGAGGAGGCGGCGCTGAAGGGGTTTTTCGCTTGAAGATGCTGAACATGGGCGGGAGGTTTCTAGAATGCAGACAGCCTGCAAACCGCAGGCCTGTTCCTGGCCCATTCTATGAAACCCCCTTATCCCGTCTTTCAGCGCCAGTGGCTTGGTGCCATCCTTTGCTGTTTGGCTGCCTTTGCCATGCAGGCTGTTGCCGCCCAAGGTGTTGCAGCGCAAGAGGTGCAGCAATTCACCTTGAAAAATGGCATGACCCTGATCGTCAAGGCCGACGCCCGCGCCCCCACCGCCGTGCACATGCTGTGGGTGAAGGTGGGCTCGATGGACGAAGTGGATGGCGTCACTGGCGTGGCCCATGTGCTGGAGCACATGCTGTTCAAGGGTTCGGCCAAGCTCAAGCCGGGTGAATTTTCCCGTCGTGTGGCGGCGCTGGGTGGACGCGAAAACGCCTTCACCAACAAAGACTACACCGGCTATTACCAGCAAATACCAGCGTCGCGCTTGCGCGATGTGATGGAGCTCGAAGCCGATCGTTTCGCCCACAACCAGTGGCCAGACGACGAATTCAAGCGAGAGCTTGAGGTGGTGAAAGAGGAGCGCCGCATGCGCACCGAGGACGTGCCGCGCATGATGCTTTACGAGCAACTCAACGCCACCCAGTTCACCGCATCGCCTTACCGCCGCCCCGTGGTGGGTTGGATGAACGACTTGGACGCCATGACGCCGCAAGACGCCCGCGACTTTTACAAGCGCTGGTATGTGCCTGCCAATGCCGCGGTGGTGGTGGTCGGCGATGTGGACGTCAAGCAGGTCAAAGCTTGGGCCGATCAGTATTACGGCGTGATCCAAGCGGCCCCGGTGCCGCCACGCAAACCGCAACTCGAACCAGTCCAAACCGGCACACGCCGATTGCAAGTCAAGGCGCCCGCCGAGCAAGCTTATGTGGTCTTGTCTTGGAAGGTGCCGGGCTTCACCGCCTTTGACGACTCGCCCAGCAACCATGACGCCTTGGCCTTGACCATGCTGTCCGCGGTGCTCGACGGCTACAGCGGGGCGAGGCTGGACCGTGCCCTCACCCAAGGCGCAGACCGCCTGGCCGACAGCGCGGGTGCCTCCAACGGCTTGAATGGCCGAGGTCCCCAGGTGTTCACCTTGGAGGGCGTGCCTGCCAAAGGGAAAACCACCGAGCAACTTGAAGCCGCTTTGCGCGCCCAGCTGGCCCGAATCGCCCAAGAAGGCGTGAGCGAGGCCGAGATGAAACGGGTCAAGGCCCAGTGGCTGGCCGCCAGCGTTTACCAGCGTGACTCCTTGTTCAACCAAGCGCGTGAATTGGGCAGCCATTGGGTGGAAGGCTTGCCCTTGAACGCCCCCGATTTGTTCATCGACAAACTGGTGGCTGTCACCCCTGCCCAGGTGCAACAAGTGGCCAAAACCTATTTTGGTGATGACAACCTGACTGTGGCCACCTTGATCCCTCAATCAGGCCCCAGACCCGCACTGCGCAAACCCTTGCCTGGTGCACGACACATGGGGGAGGGTGCACGATGAAACGCTTCATCTCTTTGGCCTTGGGGCTCTCGTTTTGGCTGTCGGCCCAAGCGGGCTTGCCGATTCAACACTGGACCATGGACAACGGTGCCCAGGTGTATTTGATCGAGGTGCCTGGCCTGCCCATGGTCGATTTGCAACTTGAATTCGATGCCGGCTCACGCCGTGACGGCGTGGGACACAGCGGCTTGTCCAGTGCCACTGCCTTCATGATGGGCAAGGGCGTCAAGGCCAGCGATGGCTTACCCGCCATGGACGAAAACGCCTTGGGCGAGGCCTGGGCCGATTTGGGCGCATCAGTGACGGCCAGTTCCACCGCCGACCGCATGAGCCTGAGCTTGCGCAGCCTCACCCGCCCCGAATTGCTGGACGCGGCCATCAGCCTGGCAGCCCGCCAGTTGGCCCATCCCAGCTTCTCCGAACATGTCTGGCAAAGCGAGCGTGAACGCTGGAGGGCCAGCATCCAAGAGGCCAACACCAAACCAGCCAATGTGGCGACCAAGGCCTACAACCAGGCCGTGTTTGGCGACCACCCTTATGGCGCTCAACCCGACGACAAGAGCCTGCAAGCCATCGACACCCAGCAGATGGCGCAGTTCCACGCCACCTATTTGCAGCCTTGCCTGGCCAAGGTGAGCATCGTGGGGGCGCTCAACCGAGCACAGGCCCAAGCCCGGGTAATGCAATTGCTGGCAGGATTGCCAGCCAGACCATCTTGCACTGTCCCTATTGGGGTTGCAGAGGTGCAAGCACTAACCCAGCCCGTCAAGATCCAGCTGCCCTTCGAGTCGGCCCAGGCCCATGTGTTCATCGGCCAGCCTGGAATTGCGCGCAAAAACCCCGATTTTTTGGCGCTGACCGTGGGCAACTATGTGTTGGGCGGCGGCGGTTTTGTGTCCCGCTTGACCGAGCAGGTGCGTGAAAAGCGAGGCTTGAGTTACAGCGTTTACAGCTATTTTTCGCCGGGTCAGCATGCAGGCGCCTTCACCGTGGGCCTGCAAACCCGCCCCGACCAAGCCCAGCAAGCGGTGACAGTAGCCCAAGAGGTGGTGGCCGAGTTTGTGAAAAACGGCCCCACCGACAAGGAAGTGAAAGCCGCCAAAGACTTCCTGATTGGCGGCTTTGCGCTGCGCTTGGACAGCAACCGCAAGCTGATGGACAACCTGAGCAACATCGCTTGGTACGACCTGCCGCTGGACTATCTGGACACTTGGACCGCGCAAGTGGACAAGCTCACGGCCAAAGACATTCAGCAGGCCTTTGCCCGCAACCTGCAACCCGAGCGCATGGTGACCGTCATCCTAGGGGGCCAGCCATGAAAACGCCTGGTGAGGTGCGCATCATTGGCGGTCAGTGGAAGCGCAGCAAGCTGCCTTTGGCCAAAATCGCCGATGTGCGGCCCACCCCGGACCGTGTGCGGGAAACCTTGTTCAACTGGCTGGGCCAAGACCTGAGTGGCTGGCAATGTGTGGACGCTTTCGCAGGCACAGGCGCATTGGGCTTTGAGGCAGCCTCACGCGGCGCTGCCTCGGTGGTGATGTGCGAATCCAACAGCCACTGCGTGGAGGCCATGACCAAAAGCCAAGCCAAACTCGGGGCCACCCAAATTCGGGTTCAACGCGGCGATGGCCTGGCCTTGCTGCGCCAACAAGCGCCGCACAGCTTGGACCTGGTGTTCCTCGACCCGCCCTACGATTTCCCCCAATATGACCGCATGCTCGCCGCTGCTCAGGCCTGCATCAAAGACAGCGGTTTCGTTTACTTGGAAGCTGGCAAAGCCTGGTCTGCCGAGGCTTTGCAGCTGCTAGGTTGGCAACTCCACAAGCATTTGAAGGCAGGTGCGGTCCACGCCCATTTGCTGCAGAGGGCGGCATAATCCGCCGACCTCCTCGAACAAGGCTTTTGCCATGACCAAGCCCGTGATCGCCATTTATCCAGGCACCTTCGACCCCATCACCTTGGGGCACGAGGACATCGTGCGCCGCGCCGCACGCATGTTCGACCAGGTGGTGATTGCCGTGGCACGCGCCCATCACAAGAAAACCATGTTCACCCTGGACGAGCGGGTGGACATGACCCGCCAAGCCTTGGCCGATAGCCCGAATGTGCGAGTCCACACCTTTGAAGGCCTGGTGATTGACTTTGCCCAATCCATCGGTGCCCACACCATGGTGCGTGGCATCCGCTCCATGACCGACTTTGACTACGAGTTTCAACTCGCAGGCATGAACCGTCGCTTGGCGCCGCATATCGACTCGGTGTTCTTGAACACCCTGGATGTGCACCAATGCATCTCCAGCACCTTGGTGCGCGAGGTGGCCACCCTGGGCGGCGATGTGGCGCAGTTTGTCTCGCCCTGCGTGCTGAAGTACATGAAGGCCAGCGCCAGTGCCCGCCAGTAAAGGAAAACCATGGCTTTGATGATCACCGACGAGTGCATCAATTGCGATGTGTGCGAACCCGAGTGCCCCAACGACGCCATTTACATGGGCCTGAAGATTTACGAAATCAACCCGTCCAAATGCACCGAATGCGTTGGTCACCACGAAGAACCACAGTGCGTTCAGGTGTGCCCGGTGGCTTGCATCCCCTTGAACCCCGAGCATGTTGAAAGCCAAGACATGCTCTGGGCCAAGTACCGCCAATTGCAAACCGAGGCCGGGCGCACGGTTTAAGCCCGCTTATTCAGCCACGCTGCGCTTGGCTTTCTTATTGGCGGATTTTTTGCTCTTTTTCTTGGACTTCTTGGCTGGCTTGTCGGTCATGCCAGCACCGTCTGTGGCCTGTGCTTTGAACGCCACGCCTTTCTTGGGTTTGGCTACTTCAGGCTGATCGTCACAGGCTTGCAACTTGCCATCACGTTCGCATTGCAACGGCGGCGGCGCGGTTTTGGTTTTGGCCAACGCGCCGATTGGCGAGGCCAGGCAAAGGCTAAGCAGGCCGAGTGTCAGCGCCTGGGGCAGGGTGGTTAGGTGTTTCATGCAGATCGCCTTCCTTGGTTGGAGAGGCCGCCGCCGGTCTTGGCGGTTTGGGCCTGGGCGGCTTGCTGGTGTGCACCTGTTGGGTGGCTTTCACCATGTCGCCGCTCACCATCAAGGCTACGGCGGCCAGGCTTCTGTCGATGCAAGTGTCAATCACTTTTCGCTGTTCTGGTGCAGGCTTCTTCAAAACCCAGTGAAGTACTTCCGACTTGACACCTGGGTGGCCAATGCCTAAGCGCAGCCGCCAATAAGCGTCGGTGCCGAGGTGGGCGTGGATGTCGCGCAAGCCGTTGTGCCCCGCGTGGCTGCCACCCAGCTTGAGCTTGGCTTCACCTGGCACCACGTCAAGTTCATCGTGTGCCACCAGGATTTGCGCGGGGTCTATTTTGAAAAACCGCGCCAACGCGCCCACCGACTTGCCCGACAAATTCATGAAGGTGGCGGGTTTCAAGAGCCAGATGGTTTCGCCGTGCAGCATGGTGCGAGCCACCCAGCCGTGGTAGTTTTTGTCGGGCTGCAACTGCACTTTGAGTTGCTGGGCGAGTTGATCAATGAACCAAAACCCGGCGTTGTGTCGGGTGTCCTCGTACTCAGCGCCCGGGTTGCCCAGGCCGACAAACAGTTTGATCATGCCGGGCATTATCCAACGCCCGTCATGGCGAGGGGCACAGCGACGAAGCCATCCTGCCGTCCGAGTCCCACCCCGGCGGCTCAGTCGCCTCTCACCGCCTCTTCGAGGCAACGTTCGAGTCGGCCCGACCGCCGTGTCGGGACCTTGCAGCCAGACGTGCCCCAAGACCATCACTCTGTTCGTCAGATTGCCTGCGCCAACATCTCTGGCCACCACTCGGACTGGGGGCCATTTTGTGAGCGAAAGAGCAGCAAAATGCGCCCCCAGTTCGGGGTGGGGGCAAGGGGGATTGCTTCGGCCTGCGGCCTCGCAATGACAATAGAGGCCTCGCATGGACGAAAAAAAGCCCGCTGACAGCGGGCTTTTCACAGACCGAGGCGAAGAATTACTTCTTGCCTTTGCCTTTGGCGGGTGCCGCAGCAGGTGCAGCAGCTTCAGGAGCAGCTTCTTCAGCCACAGACACCACGCTGACCAACACGGGGTTGTTTTTGCCATGCACCACGGCTTTGACGCCTTTGGGCAGGGTGATGTCGTTCACATGCAGTGAATGGCCTTTTTTCAGATCGCTCAAGTCAACCGCGATGAATTCGGGCAAATCGGCTGGCAAGCAAGCGATTTCGAGTTCGGTGATCACGGGGTTGACCAAGCAAGCATCCACTTTCACAGCAGGCGAGTTTTCTTGACCGCTGTAGTGGAGTGGCACTTTCATGTGCAACATGGTGTCGGCTTCCACGCGTTGGAAGTCGATGTGCAAGACGAGTTGCTTGAACGGGTGGTATTGCACGTCGCGCAACAACACTTTGGATGTTTTGCCGTTGAATTCCATCTCCAAAATCGAAGCGTGGAACGCTTCTTTTTTCAGGGCGTGCCACAGTGCGTTGTGGTCGAGTTCAATGGATTGGGGCTCATGGGCTTTACCGCCATAAACAATACCGGGCGTACGACCGGTGATGCGCAGACGGCGGCTCGCACCCGTTCCCTGCTTGGTGCGCTCAAAAGCGACAAATTTCATATCAATCTCCAAAAGAAGTCCACCGCGACCAGTGTGACTTCGGTTTCAAAACGGGGCGAAAACCGCCCCAACACATTGCTCCCCCACGTCGATCAGCTCAGAACAGCTGGTCTTGGTCGGAGAACAAACTCATGACCGACTCTCCTTTGGAGATGCGCTGGATGGTTTCAGCGATCAGCGGTGCCACGGAGAGTTGGCGAATTTTTTGACATTGCGCGGCTTCGGCGCTCAAGGGGATGGTGTTGGTCACTACCACCTCGTCCAGTGCAGCGCCACCCGAGATGCGTTCGATGGCGGGGCCAGAAAAAATGGGGTGGGTGCAATAGGCGTAAACCTTTTTGGCACCACGCTCTTTGAGCACTTCGGCGGCTTTGACCAAGGTGCCAGCGGTGTCGATCATGTCGTCCATGATCACGCAGTTGCGGCCGTCGATTTCACCGATGACATGCATGACTTCGCTCACATTGGCTTTGGGACGGCGCTTGTCGATGATGGCCAGGTCGCAGTTGAGCTGTTTGGCCAAGGCGCGTGCGCGCACCACACCACCCACATCGGGGGACACCACAATCAGATCGTCGTAGCTTTTGAGTCGCAAGTCACCCAAGAGCACGGGAGAAGCGTAGATGTTGTCGACAGGAATGTTGAAAAAACCTTGTATTTGGTCGGCATGCAAGTCCATGGTGAGCACGCGGTCCACACCCACGGTTTGCAGCAAATCGGCCACCAACTTGGCGGAAATGGGCACGCGTGAGGAGCGGGGACGGCGGTCTTGACGGGCATAACCAAAGTAGGGGATGACCGCGCTGATGCGCTCGGCAGAGGCCCGTTTGAGGGCGTCCACCATGATCAGCAGTTCCATCAGGTTTTCGTTGGTGGGGTTGCAGGTGGACTGCACCACGAAGACGTCGCGGGCGCGCACGTTTTGTTTGATTTCGACCGTGACCTCACCATCGGAGAAACGGCCCACTTCAGCGGCCCCAAGGCCAATGCCCAAATGTCCCGCAATTTCAGCAGCCAAGCCAGGATTGGCGTTGCCGGTGAAAACCATGAAATCCGGTTGGGGGTGCGACATGATGACGACCTGAAGTTATAAAAAACAAAGGGCAACGGTTCACGGTACTGAACCGCAAACCCTTGCCACTTGAGAGCAAAGCAAAAGGGTGGCAGGGGAAGAAGGATTCGAACCTTCGCATGCTGGAATCAAAATCCAGTGCCTTAACCAACTTGGCGACTCCCCTACACGGGAAACCTGTTTTTCAACAAGTCTCCTGCAAATTGTCGCTGAAGACCCACCCAGCCAGAGGATGAATCTCCAAATTGCTGCACATTCGCAACTGCCAGCCTGGGGGCGGTTTGGGTAAAACCACGTCCGTACCAACAAGGGCAAACACCGCACTGCCTGAACCAGTCATCCGGGGCTGTAAACCTTGGTATTCAAGCCAAGCGAGCGCTTGGGACACCTGAGGGCAAAGCCTTTGGGCAACTGCTTGCAAGTCGTTACGCCCAAAGGCGAATGGCTGTGCAACAAAGTCGGAAATTGTAGCAGGAGAAGTGTCCCTTTTCAGGGCGGCGTCTCTGAAAATCAAGCCAGTATCCAAACCCACATCGGGTTTGAGCACCGCAAAGTGTGCTGAGGGCAAATCGACGGGTTGTAAATCTTCACCAATGCCTTGCGCCCAGGCGTTGCGGCCACGCAGGAAAAAGGGCACATCGGCACCCAATTTCACGGCCAGCGGATGCAGGCGCGACAAGGGCCAATTCAGTTTCCACAGCCGGTTCAAGGCCAGCAAACACGTAGCGGCGTCGGATGAGCCACCGCCCAGGCCTGCTTGGGCAGGCAGGCGTTTGTCGACTTGAATCAAGGCCCCCAAGGGCGTGCCCGAGGCCTCTTTCAGGGCGTGCGCGGCTTGCATGCACAAGTCGTTTTCGGGGAGAGGGACGGTCAGGTCCACGCGTTGGATCTGTCCATCCTCGCGCAAATCAAAGTGCAACACATCCCACCAATCCAGCAGCATGAACACCGACTGCAGCAGGTGGTAGCCATCCGCGCGCTGCCCGTTGATGTGCAGGAACAAATTCAATTTGGCAGGGGCGGGGACGTTGTGCAGCGACTTCATGAAAGCGATGTCAGGGGCGAGGGTCGATCACCAGGGTGAGCTCGAGCAAAGGCAGCGGCGTTTGACGCTTGGCAAACACCCGTCGGTTGTTGGGCGTGTTTTCGGATGTCAAAGTCCAGCCAGGCAAATCGGCGCCATCTTGGTCCAACCAAGCCAGGAGTTGGGGAAGCGGCAGGCTGTTGCCAGTCAGTTGTTGGGTCATGGCCTGCACCGAGACAAAAGACTGCACTTTTTGGCCCTGTAACAACTGAGCGCCGTCAGGGCTCCAGCGTGCCACCGCCAAGGTGGTGCCAATCGGTGAGTACAAAGCCAGTTCGCCTTGCTCGGGGCGACCGTTGATTTCGAAATTGGCAGTGAATTGCTCGGGTGGCTCTTGAATGACTTTGAGGCTCAAGCGCCCTTGCCAATGGCCCAATTGCTGCAAGGCTGGCTGGAGGGGGGTGCTGGACAACATGGCGCACCCCGAGAGACTGACAAGCCCAGCAAAGCAGGCCCACAGCCCCCAGCGCCTGGACAAGTTCAAAGTTTGACTTTCAAGCGTTTGAGGGTTTCAAGCAAGATTTCATTGTTTGGTGCCACTTTTTTGGCGTCTCGCCAAATTTTGAGTGCCTTGTCACGCTGTCCCAAACTCCAGTGCACCTCGCCCAAGTGAGTGCCAATTTCAGGGTCGTTCTTGCTCTCGTAGGCACGCTCCAAAATGGCCAAAGCCGCCACCTTGTTGCCCATGCGGAACTCCACCCAGCCCAAGCTGTCGGTGATCATGGGGTCTTCGGGAGAAAACTCCAAGGCAGTGACGATGAGTTCACGCGCTTCTTTGAGACGAATGTTGCGATCGGCCAAGGCAAAGCCCAAGGCGTTGTAGGCGTGTTGGAAATCGGGCTTGGCCTCAATGACGCCGCGCAAAATTCTTTCCATCTCGTCCATGCGGTTGAGTTTCTCGGCCATCATGGCCACTTCATAGCGCAAGTCCAAGTCGTCTGGTGTGGCTTTGCTGGCAGCCAACAGCACCTGGTAGGCCTGCTCAAATTGTTTGTAGTCGCGCAGCAACTTGACCTCGGCTTGCAGGCGCACTCGCTGGGCTTGCAAGGTGTTGGTGGGCAATTGTTGAATCAACTTGCGTGCTTTGGCCATCTCACCTTTGCTGGCCAGCAAATTAGCGCGTTGCACCTGCACTTGGGCCAAGGTGTCGGGGTCGTCAATTTTGTTGAGCCAGCTTTCAGACTCAGCAGTCTTTTTCTGGCGCAAGGCAATTTGCGACAGCATCAAATAAGCCTGTGACAAACCTCTGCCGTCTTCTTTGTTTTTTTCCATGTCGACAAAGCGCAGCAGGTCTTTTTGGGCGTCTTCGTCATTGCCCGCATCAATCAGCAGGGCGGCTTGCAAAAGCCAAGCCTCGCTGAAAGCGGGGGCATTTTGGATCAGAAATTCAAGCTGGGTGCTCGCGTCTTTGTTGCGCTGGTTGTCAATCAAAACGCGGGCATAGGACAAGCGCAAGGGAATGCTGGCGTCCGAGGTGGTCAAGTTCTGCAGCAGCAGTTCTTCTGCCTCGGCCACGCCCATGGAAAACAGTTCCAGTGCCAGCATGCCAGGTTCAACCGCTTTGTTGTCGCGCGCCAAAGCTTTTTTTGCAGCCTCTAGCGCCTCGGGAAGTTTTTTGGAGGCCAAGCGCATGCGACCAATGGTGGTCCAACTGGCGGTTGTGGTGGCCGGTTTTTCAGCAAAAGGGACCAAGGCCTGCTCGACCACCGCAGTAGCGAGTTCGCGGTCTCGCACCTGCGCGTAAACCTGAACAATGGCGTGGATGGTTTTGGACTGCTCGGCCTCAGGGGCCAAGACGATGTCTTGACGCAGCGGCATCATGCTTTCGGGCAATTGGTTAAGGCCCACATGGATTTGCAACACATACCGGTTGGCTTCCCTGGACTTGGGGTGAGCCTGTTTCCAAGCTTTGGCTGCTTCCAGTGCAGACGTGCCCGAGCGAGCACCCAAGGCAATGTCCACGGCGCGTTTGAAGAGTTGCTCGTCGCCACTTTTTTTCGCCGCTTCCAACAAGAGGGAGTAGGCCGCGCCTGACTCGCCTTGAGAGACTTGCATTTCGGCCGCCATGATGAGCATCATCAATTCGGCACTCATCTTGGAGTTGTTGATGACTTCGGGCTTGGGCGCTTCAGGTTCGCTGGCCGCCCCCTGTGCCCAAGCGTTTGCGCTCAGCAGCAAGACGAACATGCAAGAAGCGATTCCCAAACGGGATGCGGGCGAAAGCAAGGGGCGTAATGGGTAGGTCATCCGCAGAATGATAATGCCAGCGTCTTATAAAGCGTTTGCCATGCCTGAATTACCCGAGGTTGAAGTCACCCGATTGAGTTTTGCCTCCGCCATTGCTGGCGCTCGCATCCTGCACGCCAGTCTGGGCAAGCCTTTGCGCTGGCCTTTGGGCTTGGAGGTTCAAGCCCTGGTGGGCCGTCAGGTGCGAGCTGTGCGCAGGCGCGGCAAATACCTGTTGATTGATTTGGACCATGGCCTGCTGCTGGTGCATTTGGGCATGTCGGGCTCACTGTCCTTTGGCCCCGCAGTTGCGGCGGCGGGCAAACACGACCACTTCGACTTGAACACCAGCCATGGCTTGCTGCGGCTGCACGACCCACGCCGTTTTGGCGCGGTGGTTTACGCTGAGGACCAGCAAGACCCGCGTGCTGTGAAGTTGCTGGGGCATTTGGGCGTGGAGCCTTTGGAAGATGGCTTTGATCCGCTGGTGTTTTTCCAAGGCTTGAAAAAACGCCAATCACCCATCAAACAAGTGCTATTGGCTGGCGAATTGGTGGTGGGCGTTGGGAATATTTACGCCAGCGAAGCCTTGTTTTTGGCGGGCATCCGTCCCACTACTCGGGCGGCCAACATCAGCCAGCCTCGGGCTTTGCGTTTGCACCAAGCCATTCGCCAAGTGCTGGCCCGGGCCGTGGCGCAAGGTGGCAGCAGCTTGCGGGACTTTTCCAATGCGCAGGGACAAAACGGCTACTTTCAACTCGAAGCCATGGTGTACGACAGAGCAGGCGAGCCGTGTCGCTCATGCAGTGGTGCCATCAAACGTTTGGTTCAAGGCCAGCGTTCCACGTTTTATTGCCCCAGATGCCAAAAGCCTTGAAGCCCATGTCCTTTGCCAAACGATTGGTGCAATGGCAAGAAGTCCATGGGCGGCACGACTTGCCTTGGCAAATCAGCCGCGATCCTTACCGCGTATGGTTGTCAGAAATCATGTTGCAGCAGACCCAGGTGAGCACGGTCATGGGCTATTACCAACGGTTTTTGGTTCGCTTTCCCACGGTGAGCGACCTGGCCGCAGCCAGTCAGGACGAGGTGATGGGCCTTTGGAGTGGCTTGGGTTATTACAGCCGCGCCCGCAACTTGCACCTGTGTGCTCAGCGGGTCGCGGCCGAGTTTCAAGGGCAGTTTCCTTCCAGCATGGCGCAATTGCAAAGCCTGCCAGGCATTGGCCCCTCCACGGCGGCAGCCATTGCCTCGCTGTGTTTTGCGGCGCGCGAGGCTATTTTGGATGGCAATGTGAAACGGGTGCTGAGCCGATTCCACGGGTTTGACCACGATTTGTCGGTGCTGGCACATGAGAAGCAACTGAAACAACTGGCGACGGCCAGCCTGCCCGCGACAACTGCCGACATGCCACGCTACACCCAAGGCCTGATGGACCTGGGTGCCACCCTGTGCACCCACCGCAAGCCCGATTGCCCGCGCTGCCCCATGCGCGAGGACTGTGTGGCTTTGAAAGAGGGTCGTCCTGAGCACTATCCTGTGAAAACCCGCAAGCTCAAACGCAGCGCTCAGTCGCTTTGGCTTTTGTGTGCCCAAACTGACGCCGGGGAAGTGTGGTTGCAGCAACGGCCCAGCAAGGGGGTTTGGGGCAGCTTGTTCACCCAAGCGTTGTTCGACAGCGAAGAGGCCTTGCGAACTGCCCTGCCTGCGCGGTTGCAAGCACTGTTGCAGTTTGAAACTGCATTTGTGCATGTGCTGACCCACAAAGACTTGCACTTGCACCCGGTTCGACTCAAGCTAGACGAGCCTGTGAAATTGGGCGAGGGTGCTTGGTACAGCGCCAAAGCTTGGCCTGCCATGGGTTTGCCCAAGCCGGTTCGACAACTGCTGGAGCAGCAGCCCAGTTAAAGGTCGAGTTCGCGGTGGCGCTTGAGGCTTACCCAATTTGCGCTGAATCTGCGATGCAAATCCTCTACCAAAAACACCGAACGGTGCTGTCCACCTGTACAGCCAATGGCCACGGTGACGTAACTTCGGTGATCGTTGTTCAGGGAGGGCAGCCATTCGTCCAGAAAAGTGGCAATTTGCTGCGCCATGGCATTCACTGGCGCTTGGGATTGCAGCCACTCAGCCACCGCTTGATCACGTCCAGTGAGTGGGCGCAAGGCGGTTTCGTAATGCGGGTTGGGCAACATGCGCACATCGAACACAAAGTCGGCATGCACCGGAATGCCGCGTTTGAAGGCAAAGGACTCGAACATCAGGGTCAGCTGGGCGCTGGGGGCTGACACCAAAGCATGGATGTAACTTTGCAGCTTGGACGCTCTGAGCAAACTGGTGTCGATGATGTGCGACTCTTCGCGCAAATCGGCCAGGAGTTGGCGTTCAAGCTCGATGGCGGCCACCAAATCACGGGCCGAATGAGCGCCATCCTGCGAGCCATGGGACAGCGGGTGGTTGCGCCGTGTTTCAGAAAAACGGTGCAGCAAGGTGTCGGTGTTGGCGTCCAAAAACAGCAAACGCACATGCACGTCTTGGTTGCGCAATTGAGCCAGTTGGGCAGGCACCATGTGGAGCGCATTGGCGCTGCGTACGTCCATGGCGATGGCCACGCGGGTTTCCTCTTTCTGGTCTTCCAACTGCACAAAAGGCAAAAGCAATTCGGGTGGCAGGTTGTCCACGCAGTAATAACCAGCGTCTTCCAGGGCATGCAAAGCGATGGACTTGCCAGAGCCCGCCATGCCGGTGATCAGCACCAGTTCACGTTTCATGCCTTGCTGCCCTTGGTTTTGCTCTTGGGCGCTACGGCGGCCATGGTGCTGAGCATTTCGCGCGCATGGGCATGGGTGGTGTCTGAGAGACGTTCGCCGCCCAACATGCGGGCAATTTCACTCACCCGCTGCTCGCCCACGACTTCTTGAACGGCGCTGAAACTGCCTGTTTTGTCGCTTTGCTTGGACACCACCCAGTGGTGATCGGCGCAAGCTGCCACCTGGGGCAAATGAGTCACCGCCAAAACCTGCCGGTCTCTGCCGAGTTGCTTCATGAGTCTGCCCACGGTCTCAGCGACAGCACCGCCCACACCAGAGTCCACCTCGTCAAAGATGAGGGTTTGCGCCTCGCCCAACTGGCTGGTGGTGACTGCAATGGCCAGTGCGATGCGGGACAACTCGCCGCCAGACGCCACTTTGCCCACAGGGCGTGGCGTGCTCCCAGCATGCCCAGCCACCAAGAACTGAACCTCCTCCAGACCATGGCTGGCGGGTTCGGACAAGGTGTCCAAACTCACCTCGAAACGACCGCCTTGCATTCCTAGTGCTTGCATGGCCTGGGTGATGCTGGCTGCCAATTTGGGTGCGGCCAAGCCGCGGGCTTTGCTGAGCTTGCGAGCCTCCGCGACATAAGCTTTGTGAGCGGCTTGCGCTTGGCTTTCAAGTGCAGCCAAGTCAGCGGCAGCATCGAGTCGACGCAATTCGTCTTGCCAACTCACATGCAACTCGGGCAACTCCACGGGGGTGCGTTTGTAACGGCGAGCCAGCGACACCCACAAGCTAAGTCGGGCGTCGAGCTCGGCCAGACCTTGCGGGTCCAAGTCGGCGCGGCGCAGCCAAGCTTGCAAGCTGTGCGCCACGTCTTCGGCTTGCGCCAGGGCCGACGCCAATTGGTCGGCCAGCGTTTGAAATTCAGGCTCTATGGCGGCTTGGTCCATCAGGGCGTTTTGCGCATGCACCAAGGTCACCGTGGCACCGCTGCCGTCTTCTTGCAGGTGATGCAAGGCGGTTTGGGCCGCGTCCATCAGAGCCTGGGCGTTGGAGAGTCGGCTGTGCTGGGCGTTGAGCTCTTCCCATTCGTGGGCTTGGGGCGAGAGTTTGTCCACCTCGCCAATTTGCCAACTCAGTCGCTCTCGCTCTTGCTGCAAATGGTCTTGTGCCAAGCGCGCATTGGCCAGTGTTTGCTGGGCTTGACGCCAAACGGTCCAAAGTTGCAG
>CANGHG010000005.1 GCA_947453645.1 Comamonadaceae bacterium | reverse complement strand
TGCCATAGGCTGCTCGCTTTTGCCCGCCTTGTTCGTCTTCCACAATCATGCGGCCGATGTGCCAATAGGTCTGCACCATGGCGGTATTCACCGTCTGCCGCACCTGCGCCCGGGCAGCCAACAGCAAGGCGCGGATAGCTTGGTGCAAGTCGGGGCTGATTTCACCGCCCATGGCGTTGGCGGGTACCTTGTTGTTTTCTTCACTCATGGGAATCAATGCTGAGAGATTTGAGGCTAATGAATACCATGGTAACCATTTGATTGTCGAAATGAAGCCAAATGACATCGATTGCTAGTATGAATTGCCGCTATCCAGGCCCATGTGCTGGCCTGAAACAGCCTGACATCACCTGGAGCTCTGCAAAGTCAAAACCATGGCGCCCGAACTGGGGCGCTTTGGTGAGCGAAAGAGCAGACAAAGTGCCCCAGTTCGGGTGCCTGGGCTGAGAAATCTTGCGGGGCTGTGCGTCCATACCCATCCGCATACAATCCCCGGTTGCCTCTAATAGGAGAGTTTTCGTGTTCATGTCTTCAGCTTTCGCCCAAACCGCCCCGGCTGCCGCCGCTGGTGGTGACCTCAGTTCTTCCCTCATGAGCATGCTGCCTTTGGTGCTCATGTTCGTGGTGCTGTATTTCGTCATGATTCGCCCCCAAATGAAGCGCCAAAAAGAGCTCAAAGCCATGCTCGACGCCCTGGCCAAAGGCGACGAAGTGGTCACGTCTGGCGGCATGCTGGGCAAAATCGCCCAACTCGGCGACCACCAAATTGGCTTGGACGTGGGCAATGGCGTCACCGTTCAAGTGCAGCGCTCGGCCGTCGTGCAAGTGCTGCCCAAGGGCTCCATCAAGTAAATCAATATGAACCGTTATTCACTGTGGAAATACGCGGTCATCTTGGCCGCGGTCTTGCTGGGCAGTTTGTACACGCTGCCCAATTTTTTTGGCGAAGCGCCTGCGGTGCAAGTCTCGCCTGCACGCGCCAGCGTCAAACTCGACCTGGGTGTTCAAGCCAAGGTGGAAGAGGCTTTGAAGGCCGCCAGCCTCACGCCCACATTGAGCACCTTGGAAGCCAATTCGCTCAAGTTGCGGTTTGAAACCACCGACGAGCAACTCAAGGCCAAGGACACGGTGCAACACGCCTTGAACACGGACGCCAACAGTCCCAGCTTCGTGGTGGCCCTGAACCTGATTCCCCGCACCCCGCATTGGCTGGCCAGCTTGAACGCCGCACCCATGTACCTGGGTCTGGACTTGCGCGGCGGTGTGCACTTCATGTTGCAAGTGGACATGCAAGCCGCACTCACCAAAAAAGCCGAGGCACTCGCAGGCGACTTGCGCAGCGCCTTGCGTGAGAAAGGCATTCGCCACAGCGGCATTTCGCGCGATCAACAAACGATCGTCATTGCTTTCAGCGAGCCCAAAGCGGCTGACGACGCGCAAAACCTCATGCGCGAGCAGTTTGGCGATTTGCTCACCACCATCAGCCCCGCCAACGACGGCGTGGTGCTGCACGCCAGCTTGAAGCCCGAAGCGGCCAAGCGGGTGCAAGAGCAAGCCTTGAAGCAAAACATCACCACCTTGCACAACCGGATCAACGAACTTGGTGTGGCCGAACCGGTGATTCAACAGCAGGGCTTGGACCGCATCGTGGTGCAACTGCCTGGCGTGCAAGACACGGCCAAGGCCAAAGACATTTTGGGTCGCACCGCCACCTTGGAAATCCGCATGGCCGACGACAGCTCGGAGGCCCGTTTGGCCGAGGTGGGCAGTGGCACTGTGCCCTTTGGCACCGAGAAATACCTGGACCGCAACGGCCAAGGCGTGGTGGTCAAAAAACAAGTGCTGCTCACCGGTGAAAACCTGACCGATGCCCAACCTGGCTTTGACAACCAAACCCAAGAGGCAGCGGTTCACCTCACCTTGGACGCCAAAGGCGCTCGCATTTTCAAAGACGTGACGCGTGAGAACGTGGGCAAGCGCATGGCCATCTTGCTGTTTGAAAAAGGCAAGGGCGAAGTGGTGACAGCGCCTGTCATTCGCTCTGAAATTGGCGGCGGTCGGGTGCAAATTTCGGGCCGCATGAGCACCGTGGAAGCCGCCGACACCGCCCTCTTGTTGCGTGCAGGCTCCTTGGCCGCGCCCATGGACATCATTGAAGAGCGCACCATCGGCCCCAGCCTGGGCGCTGAAAACATCGCCAAAGGTTTTGACTCGGTCACCTGGGGCTTTGTCGCAGTGACTGTCTTCATGTGCGTCTATTACATGTTGTTTGGCGTCATCTCCAGCATTGCGCTGGCGGTCAACTTGCTGCTCTTGGTGGCCGTGCTGTCCATGTTGCAAGCCACACTCACCCTGCCAGGCATGGCGGCCATGGCGCTGGTCTTGGGCATGGCGATTGACGCCAACGTGCTGATCAACGAGCGTGTGCGTGAAGAACTGCGCAATGGCGCGGCACCTCAAACCGCCATCCACACAGGCTATGACCGCGCTTGGTCCACCATCTTGGACTCCAACGTCACCACATTGATTGCAGGCTTGGCCCTGCTGGCCTTTGGCTCTGGGCCAGTGCGTGGCTTTGCCGTGGTGCATTGCTTGGGCATTCTCACCAGCATGTTCTCGGCGGTGTTTTTCTCACGAGGCCTGGTCAACCTTTGGTATGGCCGCCAAAAACGTTTGCAAACTGTGTCCATCGGCACCGTGTGGCGCGCTGACAGCGGCACCCGCGATGTGATCGCCAAAGCCAAAGCCGACTGAAAGCAAACCATGGAATTTTTCAAAATCCGCCAAGACATTCCGTTCATGCGCCACGCGCTGGTGTTCAACGGCATTTCCTTCATCACTTTTTTGGCCGCTGTGTTTTTCTTGTTCAGCAAGGGCTTGCATTTGTCGGTCGAGTTCACAGGCGGCACCTTGATGGAAGTGGCCTTCGCGCAACCCGTGGCCTTAGACCCCGTGCGTGAACAAATCGCCAAGCTCGGTTTGAGCGACGTGCAGGTGCAAAACTTCGGCTCGGCGCGTGACGTGCTGATTCGCATGCCTGCGGCCAAGGGGAGCAACGCCAGCGAGCAAAGCGCCAAGGTCTTGGCTGCCTTGAAGGAAACCGACCCCAGCGCCGAACTCAAGCGCACCGAGTTTGTCGGTCCACAAGTGGGCGACGAGTTGGCGGTGGATGGTTTGAAAGCCCTGGCCTTTGTGGTGGTGGGCATCATGATTTACCTGGCGATTCGCTTCGAGTGGAAATACGCTGTGGCGGGCATCATCGCCAACTTGCACGACGTGGTCATCATCTTGGGCTTTTTCGCCTTTTTTCAGTGGGAGTTTTCACTCCCTGTGCTGGCCGCGGTGCTGGCCGTGCTGGGTTATTCGGTGAACGAGTCGGTGGTGATTTTCGATCGGGTGCGTGAGAACTTTCGCCGCTTTCGCAAGATGGACACGGTGCAAATCATCGACAACGCCATCACCTCCACCATCAGCCGCACCATCATCACCCACGGCTGTACCCAGCTCATGGTCTTGTCCATGCTGCTGTTTGGTGGCGCCACCCTGCATTACTTCGCCATGGCGCTGACCATTGGCATTTTGTTTGGGATTTACTCCTCGGTGTTCGTGGCCGCATCCATCGCCATGTGGTTGGGCATTCGCCGCGAAGACCTGATCAAGGCGTCTGGCAAAAAAGAGCTTGAAGACCCGAACGACCCGAATTCGGGTGCGGTGGTTTAAACCTCAGGCACCAACGACAACGGCACCCGAGGGTGCCGTTGTTCATGGGGGCGTCGAGCTCAGTGCGCCACGCGGGCCACTTGATCGTCACAGAGCTCATCGAGCACCAAAGCATCGGGCTCAATGCCTGCACTCCAATACACCATGAGCACGATGATTTTCAGATCGTCCAGGCTGACCGGGTAGTTGGGCACGGCCATGGCGCGGTCCACCACGATCTCGCGCATTTGCGCTGGCAAAACGCCAGCGCCTTCCATGAAAGTGAGGAAACCCAGGCCATCAGTGCCCACGTGCTGCAACTCGGCCTCCGAGTACACGCGCATGCTGTTGGGCGACTGCACATAAGCGGTTTCAATGGGGGTTTTGGGCGCATCGACATGGATGATGTCGGCGCTTTGAGCTGCAATATTGAGGCCTGCCAACCAGGACAAGGCTTGTTCAATTTCATCGGCGTCGAATCCTGCCGCGCTGAGTTTGCGGCCTAAGAGGGGCAACTCGGGGCAGGCTTCACCACGCCAGTAGTGCTCGTAAACATACACAAGGACATCGAACATGCAGGCAATATAACCTGTTTTGAGGTCACGATTTCACCCGCTGGTAAAAACCACCTGGCATGAGCGCCACTTGTGCACTGTGCTGCAAACCATGCAAGGCTGCCAAAGCCTGATCCAAGGCCAATCCACTGCGCAACAACAGCACATCCAAGGGCTGTGGATCGTGACCCAAGGCCTCCAGCATCGAGGTTTCATTGGGGCTAGCCATGCTGGTTTGCTGATCTTGCGCACTGTGTGCGGGCATGGGCAAATGCCAGTTGAGTTCTTCCAAGACGTCTTGTGCGGTTTCCACCAACTTGGCACCTTGCCTGAGCAAGGCATGGCATCCGCGCGACAAAGGCGAGTGAATGGAGCCAGGCACTGCAAACACCTCCTTGCCCTGCGACAGCGCCAAGTCGGCGGTGATGAGCGAGCCCGACTTCAAGGCCGCTTCCACCACCAAGACGCCGTGGCTCAAGCCGGCGATCAGGCGGTTGCGCCTGGGAAAGTGATGCGCCATGGGCGGTGTGCCCGGGGGCAATTCGCTCAACACCCAGCCGTGCTGCGCCACCTGACGCGCCAAGGCTTGGTGCGCCCTGGGATACACCTGATCCAAGCCCGTGCCCACCACAGCCACCGTGGCGCAGGTGTCGGGCGTTGCCGATTGCAACGCGCCTTGATGCGCCGCCCCATCGATGCCCAAGGCCAAGCCAGACACCACGCAACAGCCCGCCAGGTGCAACTGCTGGGCCAAGGCACGTGCGTTTTCACGGCCCTGCGGCGTGGGGTTGCGACTGCCCACAATGGCCATGCTGTTCTCGCACGGCAGATGCAACTGCCCTTGGGCGAACAGCAGTGGCGGCGGGTCGTGCAAGGTCAGCAAACCCTCGGGGTAGCCTGGGTCGCCCCAGGCCCACACCGCGTGTTCAAGCGCATCCGTGCCCTGCCCCAGCCACGCCTGGGTGCGCTCGCAAACGACTTGCCAATCGGGCGGCAGGGTCAGCAGGGCTTGTATTTGTGGTGGACTCAAATGAGCTTGCAGGCTGAGCGCGGATTGAGCCAGCACGGCTGGGGCCGAACCAAAGCTTTGCAGCAAAGCGCGCAGGGTTTGCGGCCCGATCATGGGCGTCATTTGCAGGCGCAGCCATGCGGCCCAGTCGGGCAAATCGGCGGCAGGGGTGTCGGGTGTGAAAGCGCTCATGGGCGGCCTTGCTGTGAGGTGTTGATGAAAGTGCTGAAGACGTCTATCAAGCGTAAGCAAGCAGGTGAAGACAGTGGGTGAGCGCCAAACAAGTTCTTTGTCAGTGCCGCTCAACCCTGGGCCGCAAAAAAGCGACAATATCGGCATGGCTTTACTCCCCATTCTTTGCTTCCCTGATCCTCGATTGCACACCGTGGCCAAGCCCGTGGCCGAGGTGAACGACCAAATTCGCCAGTTCGCTGCCGACATGATCGAAACCATGTATGACGCCAAGGGCGTGGGCCTGGCCGCCACCCAGGTGGACTTTCACCAGCGCTTGGTGGTCATGGACACCTCGGAAGACCGCGACTCCCCCATGGTGTTGATCAACCCCGAGTTGCTGTGGATGAGCGACGAGCGCCTCAAGGGCGAAGAAGGTTGTCTGTCAGTGCCCGGCATCTACGACGGCGTCGAGCGGGCAGCGCAGGTCAAGGTGCAGGCGCTGGATGAGCATGGCCAATCGCGCATCATCGAGGCCGAGGGCCTGATGGCGGTCTGCATTCAGCACGAGATGGACCACCTCATGGGCAAGGTCTTCGTCGAATACCTCTCGCCGCTCAAACGCATGCGCATCAAAGGCAAATTGCTCAAAGCGCAGCGCGACGCTGAGCGCGTTTAAATGCGCATCGTGTTCGCCGGTACGCCGGTGTTTGCCCAAACGGCGTTGGCGGCCTTGCATGCGGCTGGCCACGACATCGCCCTGGTGCTGACCCAACCCGACCGCCCCGCTGGACGCGGCATGAAGTTGCAAGCCTCGGCGGTCAAGCAATACGCCCTGGACCAAGGCTGGCCTGTTTGCCAACCGCAAAGCCTGCGCTTGGACGGCAAAAACCCCGATGACGCCTTGCAGGCCCAACAAGCCATCGCGCAGGCGCGAGCTGACTTGATGGTGGTCGTGGCTTACGGTTTGCTCTTGCCCCCTTGGACTTTGAACAGTGTGGCGCAAGGTTGTTTGAATATCCACGCGTCCTTGTTGCCGCGCTGGCGCGGTGCCGCCCCCATCCAGCGCGCCATTGAAGCAGGCGACCCCGAAACCGGCGTGTGCATCATGCAAATGGACTCAGGGCTGGACACGGGTGCGGTGTTGATGCGCCAAGCCTTGCCCATCGCCATGGACGACACCAGCAGCACGCTGCACGACAAACTGGCCCAGCTGGGCGGGCAGTTGGTGGTGCAAACCTTGGCGCAACTGCCCCAGTTGACTGCCCTGCCGCAACCAAGCGAGGGGGTCACCTACGCCGCCAAAATATTGAAGGAAGAAGCCTTGATCGACTGGCGTTTGCCCGCGCATCTGCTGGCTCAGCGCATTCGTGCTTTCGACCCCTTTCCCGGCGCGCACACCCTGCTGGGCGGCGCGGCTTTGAAAATTTGGTCGGCCAAGGCCCTGGGCACCACGACCTCATCCCAGCCCGGCACCGTGCTCAGTGCTCAAGACCAGCTGCTGAGCGTGGCCACCGGTGAAGGTGTATTGCAACTGCTGCAGCTGCAACGCCCTGGGGCCAAGCGCATCAGTGCCGCCGAGTTTGTGCACAGCCACCCCGGTTTACAGGGCCAGGTGCTGGGCCGCTGAACTCACCATGTTTTTCGATCCTGCCAACTACAAGCACCCGGCCTTCAAAGAGGGCATGCGTGATATTTTGTCGGTCGCACCTGGCATCTGGGCCTGGGGTTTGATGACCGGTGTGGCCATGGTGCAGTCGGGCTTGAGCGTGGAGGTGTCGACCGCCATGACGCTGCTGGTCTATGCAGGCAGTTCGCAATTGGCGGTCACGCCCATGCTGGCGGTGGGCGCGCCATTTTGGGTGGTGCTGGCCACCGCGTTTTGTGTCAATTTGCGCTTTGTGGTGTTCAGCATGCACCTGCGCCAGTACCTCATGAGCTGGCCGCGGTGGCAACGCATGTGCCTGGGTTACATCACCGCCGACATGAGCTATGTGATGTTTGTCAGGCGCTTTTCACAGCCCGCACAAGACGCGTCAGGCCAGCGTGCCGAGATGGCCTATTTATCGGGCAACTGCTTTTTGAATTGGATTGGCTGGCAAATATCGAGCCTGGTGGGCGTGTTCATGGCCAGCCAAATTCCAGGCAGTTGGGGCTTGGGATTTGCAGGCGTGCTGGCCTTGGTAGGCGTCATGTGCTCGCTTTCAGACAGCCGCTTGCGCCGGGTGTCGGCGGGCGTCTCGGGTGCAGCGGCGGTGGCGGCTTATGCCCTGCCCTTGAAACTCAACATCGTGGTGGCCATCGCGGCCGCCGTGGCCATGTGTTTGCTGCTGGAACGCACGCCTTTGGCGGGTGAGGAGGCGCGCCAATGAGCGATGGGTGGATTTACCTGACTGTGGCCGCCTTGGGCGTCGTGACCGTGGTCACCCGCTGTTTCTTTTTCATGTTCGAGCAGGAGTTGCCCTTCCCTGCCTGGGCCGACAGAGGCTTGCGTTATGCACCCATTGCGGCTTTGAGCGCGGTCATCATCCCGGAAATCGTCATGCGCCAAGGCGCACTCATCAGCTCACTTGCTGATGCCCGCATTTACGCGGCAACCACGGGCGCGGCCTTTTACTTTTGGCGACGCGGCCAGGGTCAGGCGGTGCTGGGCACCATCGTGGTGGGCATGACGGTCTATTTGCCCTTGCACATCGGCTTGGGTTGGTAGTCGGTATCAACATGCAATTTAATGCATGAAATTGCCGATTGCTACCTGAAATATCCAGGAGATCAGCTGAAAAACATGAAAAACCTTGCATGATCTAGGTGTAAACACCGTTGTCGCAAAGGGGCTTATGTCCAAAAAATGCAAAGGTTAATTGTTGATAAACGGTTTTTCACACCGAACAAAAGGAGTCCGTCGATGTCCACCTTGAGCAGCCGAGATCTGCATCTCACCGAAAGCCGCGACACCACGTCGCGTTTCACCCTGAGCTACATCTGGTTCGCGGTCACCATGATTGTGCTGACCGGTGTTTATGTGTCCTACCGCGTCTACCAACAGATGTATGGCATGTCCGCTGGTCTGGACTCCACCGAACCCATCTTCCAAGACATTTGGATGCGCTTGTTCTGGACCCAGCTGCCCATTTTGTTTGGCATCGTGGCCCTGATTCAGGTCTACCTGTTCTTCACGCGTGACCGCAACATCGACGCCATCACCCCCGAAGAAGAACTCAAGCGCTATTTCTACCTGACCATGTGGTTGGTGGTCTACACCTTCACCTTCTACTGGATTGGCAGCTTCTTTGGCGAAGGCGACGGCAACTGGCACCAAACCGTGCTGCGCGACACGCCCATCACACCCAGCCATGTGGTGTTGTTTTACGCATGCATCCCCATGTACCTCATGTTTGGCATTGGCAGCTTTGTGTATGCCATGACCCGCATCCCCGCATTCTGCAAAGGCATCTCCTTGATGCACGTGTTCGCGGTGGTCGGCCCCTTCCTCATTTTGCCCAACCTGGGCTACAACGAATGGGGTCATGCTTACTGGTTGACCGAAGAAATCTTCTCGCATCCCTTGCACTGGGGCTTTGCGGTACTGGGCTGGAACGCCCTCTCTCTCGCTGGCGTGTTGATGCAAATCATCTCGCGTTTCCGCGAACTCATGCCCATCGTTTTCAAGAACGAAACGGCCTGAACGGTCTCCTCACCTAGGAATTCATCATGAACACAGAAACACTGCAACACCCTCGGGGTGCTGCGGCAGGACAAACGCACGCCCACGATACCGTGGAAAGCGTCTCAGGTCTGTCGCCCAAAGCCCTGCATTTCTCCCGCGTCTTCGAATTGTTCGTGGTCGCCGCCATCATCATGCTGTTTGCCGGCGCCATCCACTTGCACGTGTTGCTGTTGGCGGGCGACTGGGACATGTTCTTGGACTGGAAAGACCGCCAGTACTGGCCGCTCTTGAGCCCAGTGGTCATGATCATGTTCCCGGCGGCCTTGCAAGGCATCTTCTGGACTTACTTTCGCTTGCCCATTGGTGCCACGGTGGGTGCCACCTGTTTGATGGTGGCCGTGTCCATCTCACGCCCAGCCTCGTTCATGTGGTGGACCGACTACCCCTTGAACCTGGTGTTGCCCGCGCAAATGATTGCTGGCGCCATCGTCTTGGATGTGTTCTTGCTGGTGTTTCGCAACGCCTTGTTCACCGCCATCTTCGGCGGCTTTGCGTTTGCGTTTTTGTTCTACCCCTCCAACTACACCATCTTTGCGCCGTTTTACGTGCCCGTCAGCCACCAAGGCATGATGGCCTCCATGGCCGACTTGATTGGCTATGTCTATCCCCGCTCGGCCACGCCCGAGTACATCCGCATCATTGAGCGCGGCACCTTGCGCACCTTTGGTGACTCGGCCAGTTGGGTGTCGGCTTTGTTCGGCGGCTTCATCTGCATCTTCATGCACTACGCCTGGTGGTATTTGGGCATTGCCATGTCGAGCATGAAATTCCTGCCGAACAACAAAAAAGTCATGGCCATGATGGGCACCAAGGCAGACGCTTGAAGCGCCAACACACAAGGGGATTCACCGTGTATTTCATTCAAAAAATAAGCAAGTTGTTCGCGCTGTGTTTGGGTTTGCTGGTGTTGGCAGGCGTGGCCACCGAGTCCGCCTGGGCCCATGGTGAACGTTCGCAAGAGCCTTACCTGCGCACCCGCACCGTGCAGTACTACGATGTTCATTACGACAAAAAAACCGTCAAGGTCAATGAAGAGTTCACCTTGATCGGCAAGTTCCGTTTGATGGAAGACTGGCCCGACGCGGTCAGCCTGCCCGACACCGTGTTTTTGTCGGCCTATGCACCTGGCCCCATGATCACTCGTGTGGAAAGCTATTTGAACGGCATGCCCGCTCGTCAATCCTTCTCCAAATTGGAGTTGGGCCGTGACTATGAGTTCAAGCTGGTCATGAAAGGCCGCATCCCTGGGCGTCACCACATCCACCCGCTGTTGTCGGTCAAGGGCTCTGGACCTTTGGTGGGCCCTGGCCAGTGGATTGAAGTCACAGGCACCAAGGGCGACTTTGTACAAAAAGTCACCACCATGAACGGTGCTGAAATTGAAAACCTGGAGTACTACGGTATTTCACGCGCCCTCAAGTGGTATGGCGTGTGGTTGGCCTTGGCCGCGTTTTGGTTGTTGTTCTGGTTGGTGCGCCCCTTGTTGTTACCTCGCTGGATTGCGCTGAACAAAGGCCGTGAAGACGTGCTGATCACCAACCGCGACATCACGGTGGGCGTGATTTTGGGCGTGGTGGTCGTGGCCCTTTCCTTTGGCGGCTACATCTACGCCAAGCACGAGTACCCCTATGTCGTGCCATTGCAAGCTGGTACCAACAAGGTCGACCCCTTGCCCAAAGCCAAGGGCGATGTGGAAGTCAAGGTGCTCAAGGCCAATTACGACGTGCCCGGACGCGCCATGCACGTGGTGGCCCGCATGACCAACCACGGCAGCGAACCCGTGACCATCCTGGAGTTCGCCACGGCCAACTTGCGCTTTGTCAATCAACAAGCGCCTGGTGCCGACAAAGCGGTGTCAGCCGATTACCCACGCGACCTGGTGGCCCGAGGTGGCCTGGGCTTGAGCGACCAAAAACCACTCATGCCTGGTGAAACCCGTGACATCAAGATGGAAGCCAGCGATGCGCTGTGGGAAGTCGAGCGACTGGTCAGCTTCTTGACCGACGTGGACTCCAAGTTCGGTGGCTTGCTGTTCTTTGTGGACAAGTCGGGCAACCGCAGCTTGAGTGAAATTGGCGGGCCCATCCTGCCCACGTTCACCGCACTGTGAGCCCTGCATGAAACGATTTCTGATTGCAGCGGCGTTTTCATGGACAGCCCTGGGCGCTTGGGCGCACGGTGGCTTGTCCATGGAACAAGACATGTGCAAGCTATCGGTGGGCCCGTACATGATGCATTTCGCGGGCTACCAAGAAGACGCGCAACGCACCGAGTTTTGTGAAGACATCCCGCACAAAGGCCCCACCATCATCGTGCTCGACATGGTGGACCTGACTTTGCGCGACATGCCCGTGGAGTTTCGGATTGTTCGCAAAACCGACGGTCCCTTGGACGCGGCGCCCGTGGTGTACAAATTGCCGCCTGCCACCTACCCGCGTGGCACGCTGATGGTGCGTCACGACTTCATGGACGACGGCGACTATGTCGGCTTGGTCTATGCCGGCGAAGGGCAAAAGCACGCCTCGGTGTTCCCGTTTGCGGTGGGCAAACCACGGGGTGGGTTGCTGTATTACTTCCTGGGGGCCATTGCTTTGTTGGCCCTGGGCATGGGCGGTTTGGCCCTGGGTCGTCAGCGTTTGCACAAAGACATCGCCAAGCAAGCCGATCAGCAAGTGCATTGACCATGCGTCTGGCAACTGTCTTTGTCGGTTTGTGGCTGTGCCTGCCCATGCTGGCCGCTGCGCACGCCCATTTGCTTGACAGCGAGCCGCCAGCGAATGCGGTGATTGCCCAATCGCCTCAGCAACTGCGGTTGCGGTTTTCTGAGCCGGTTGAGAAAAAATTCTCACGCATCGAAGTGCAGGCCGATCAGCAGGTGTTGCCCTTGCCCGCCAATAGCTTGCAGTGGGACGCCTCTGGCAAGGTCTTGCAAATCAACCTGCCCCCGCACCAGGCCCATGAGTACCAAGTGGATTGGTCCATCTTGGCCAAAGACGGCCACCCTGGCAAAGGCCGACTCGGCTTCAAAGTCAAACCCTGAACAACGTGGACACCGCTGCCGTCCTGCGAGGCTTGCAAATCGCATTGATGGCGCTGCTGTGGGGCCTGTTGTGGAACCAACGACTCTCCCTTGCTCAGCTGCAACGCTGGTGCAGCCGTTTGCTCGTGGCTGCGCTGGTGGTGCAATTGGGCCGCGTGCTCGACTTGTCCTGGTCTTTGCAAGCCCTCATGGCCAGCGAGCAGCCTTGGCTGAATGCCTTGCAAACCCATGTGGGTCGGGTGTTGTTGGCACAAACCGTTTTGCTGATCTTGGCCTTGGCCTTGTTTCAATGGCGACCCCGCCACTGGGCTTTGTGGGGCTTGCTGTTCTTGGTGATGGCCGGCATGGCCTTCAGCGGCCATGTGGTGTCCTCGGCTGAAAGCTTGGGGCTGTCAGCGCTTTCGGTGTTGCATGTGTTGCTCGCGCAGTTGTGGTTGGCGGGCATCTTGGGTCTGCTCTTGGCCGCACGCCAGGCTGATGTGGTGCATGCCGCTTGGCGTGAGCGCTTGCATTGGTTTTCCAAATGGGCTTTGCCCGGCATGGGCTTGCTGCTGGTCAGTGGCGTCATGCTCAGCCGTTGGAGCGTGGCCACTTGGCCCGGCTTGTTGGCCACGCCCTATGGCTGGTTGTTGTTGATCAAACTCTGTTTGGTAGCCGCCGCCTTGTGGTGTGCTTGGCAGTTGCGCCGCTGGTTGTCAAAGTCCGCAGCCGCGCATGCCATGGCCCAAGCCTGGCTCAGCAGCGAGGCAGGCCTGGCCTTGGGCGTGTTGTTCAGCGCCAGCATGTTGGCCGCCACCGTGCCTGCTGCCCACGACACGATCGTGTGGCCTTTTGCCATCCGCTGGGCCCCTGTGCTGGCCTGGAAACAAGACCCGGCCAACACCACCCAGGCTTTGCTGTGGGCGGCGGCCTTGGGCTTGCTAGGGCTGCTGCTGTGGGCGGTGTTGCGCACCCGATTCAAGCGCATGGCGCGGGGTTTGTTGGCCTTGGGGGGATTGGCCTCTTTGGCGCTGGCCCTGCCTGCCACCACCATACCGGCTTACCCCAGCACCTACATGCATTCATCGGCCCGATTGGACGCGGACTCGGTGATGGCGGGGCAAGACTTGTACCAACAGTACTGCACCGACTGCCACGGCCTGCACGGTTTGGGCGATGGGCCCGTGGCACAGCTGAACAAACTCCCGGCGGCCAACCTCACCGAGCCCCATGTGAGCTGGCACACCCATGGCGATATGTTTTGGTGGCTAAGCCATGGCCGAGGAGCCATGCCGGGCTTTGCCTCGGTGCTGTCGGTGGATGAGCGCTGGCACTTGATCAATTACCTGATTGCGCTGTCCTTGGGTCACGAATCGCGCAGCCTCAGCGACAAACCCGCGCCTTTCAACCCCTGGTTGCCCAGCATCGACTTTCGCTTTCAAGTGGGCCAGAACAACTACATGTCCTTGTCCGAATGGCGTGGTTTGCATGCGGTGCACCTGATCATCGTCAACCGAACCTCGGAATTGCAAAGGGTGCGCGATCTGCTGCAAAACATGAAGGGCTTTCCCGCGCAATTGGTGGTGGTGGTGCCAGACGCCAAATGGCTTGAGGGTTTGGTGAAAGGGCCTTGTGAAGCCATTTTGCTGGCCGATCCCCAGGGTGTGATTGCCAAGGCTTGGGCGCAGTACAGACGCACCTTTGCCGCGCCCGATTTTCAAAACCAGGAGGTGGATGTGGCACGCTTGGAATTTTCAATTGACCGCTATGGCTTTGTGCGTGCACGTTGGCGCTCGGACGAGGGCCACAGCGCCTTGAGCTTGGATCAACTCAAAGCGGTTTACGACAGCTTGGCCCTCGAAGGGGAAATCAAATCAGCCGCGATCCATCAACATGACTGAGCCCAAACCGCCACTCACAGGGGTGCAACGCGGTCAACGGGTGTTGGCCGTGTTGGCGTTGCTGGGCCTGTTGTATCTGCTGGCCCAGTCTTGGTTCAAGCCGCCACTGCCCGAGGCGGCGGCCAGCTTGAAGGACATGCCGCCAGGTTGTGCCTCGCCGCTCAGTGGGCAAGCAGGGCGGCACACCGATTTGACAACCCCCAGTGGGCTGAAGTTCAGCGTGGTGGCACCCAGCAACTACCAAGCCAACAAGCAACATGGCCTGCTCATGATGTACCCGCCTGCCGGGTTTTCAAATGATTTGGCCGAACGCTATTACCAGCTCACCCGCCAAGCCAATGAAGCCGGCTATGTGGTGGTTTACAGCGCCGCCATCCCGCTGTCGGGACGCGCCTTGCGCCTGCAAAGCGAGGTGGTGCCCCAGGTCATGAGCCAGTGGTGCATCAACCCCGATCGGGTGGTGTTTGCAGGGCATTCAGATGGCGGCAGTTTGAGCACCGGCTTGACCGTGCGTCAATTACCTGCGGCGGTGCGGCCTGCCCGCATCGTGGTGAGTGCAGCCGGCATCACCAGCCAAGATTTGGCCGAAGAGGCCTGCCCTGCGCCCCTGCATGTGAGCGTGTTGCACAACCCCAAAGACGATTTGTTTCCTGGTTTTGGCGAGGGCGCAGCGACCTGGTGGGGCCAGTGCATGCAGTGCAGCGAAGTGGTGCAGACCGAGGCCAACGGCTGCCAACTCAGGTCATGCGCGGCGGGCAAAACCTTGCGCTATTGCGTCACCTCAGAGCCGCATGTGAAGTTCCCGGCTGTGGCTCAGCAGATGTTCCAGTGGTTGGATTGACGCCCTGTAGATGCGCGCGCCCATCATCCCTAGAATGCGAGAAAAATAAACCACCGAGACAAACACCATGAACATCCTCCGCTTCTCAGACCTGTGCGCCCAAGGAAAAGCCCAAGGCCAACGTGTCTTCATCCGCGCCGACCTCAATGTGCCGTTTGACGACCACGGCCACATCAGCGAAGACACCCGCATCCGCGCGTCGGTGCCTTGCATCCAGATGGCGCTGGCTGCCGGTGCAGCGGTCATGGTCACCTCGCATTTGGGCCGCCCGACCGAAGGCGAATTCAAGCCCGAAGACTCGCTTGCCCCGGTGGCCAAGCGTTTGGGTGAACTGCTGGGCCGCGAGGTGCCAGTGATCGCCAACTGGGTGGGCGGCGTGCAAGTCGCCCCCGGCCAAGTGGTGATGTTGGAGAACTGCCGGGTCAACAAGGGCGAGAAAAAGAACAGCGAAGAGCTGGCCCGCCAAATGGCCGCGTTGTGTGACATCTATGTCAACGACGCCTTTGGCACCGCCCACCGCGCTGAGGGCACCACCTATGGCATCGCGCAATTCGCGCCCATCGCTTGTGCTGGGCCCCTGCTCTCGGCCGAGATCGACGCCATCACCAAGGCCTTGGCCAACCCCAAGCGCCCACTGGCCGCCATCGTGGCCGGCAGCAAGGTCAGCACCAAACTCACCATCTTGCAAGCGCTGGCCAAGAACGTGGACCAACTCATCGTGGGCGGCGGCATTGCCAACACCTTCATGCTGGCGGCGGGTTTGAAGATTGGCAAGTCCTTGGCCGAGCCTGATTTGGTGGGCGAAGCCAAAGCGGTGATCGCCGCCATGAAAACGCGCGGAGCCGAGGTGCCGATTCCCACCGACGTGGTCTGCGCCAAAAGCTTTGGCGCAGATGCACCGGCCACGGTGAAACAAGCCCATGAGGTGGCCGATGATGATTTGATTTTGGACATCGGTCCCGACACCGCCGCCCGATTGGCCGCGCAGCTCAAATCCGCTGGCACCATCGTGTGGAACGGCCCCATGGGCGTGTTCGAGTTCGCGGCGTTCGAGAACGGCACCAAGGTGGTGGCCCACGCGATTGCCGACTCTGCCGCCTTCAGCATCGCCGGTGGCGGCGACACCTTGGCCGCCATTGCCAAGTACGGCATCGAGTCCAAGATCGGCTACATCTCCACCGGCGGCGGCGCTTTTCTGGAAGTGCTGGAGGGCAAAACCCTGCCCGCGTTTGAGATTTTGATGAAGCGCGCCGCCTGACCCCTTTGCAACGGCCATGAAAAAGCCCCGCATGGCGGGGCTTTTGACTGTCTCGTGAGAATCAGGCGGCGGTCAAACCAGCAGGCGGTGTGCTGGTGGCGCGACCTTTGTAGTCGGTCCAACACTGGCGGGTGAAGTCATACAACTTGCAGTCCCGTGCGGTTTGGAAGTACCAGCTCCATGAGAAGGGTTGCACGATGATGCGACCAGGCAGCAAGGTTTCCAATTTGGTTTGCGCTTGTTTCAAGCGGTACAGCGGGATGCTCATGTCCACATGATGGGCCGTGTGCTCCATGATGTGGTGCATCAGGGCGCCAATTTTCAATGGGAAAGTCAGGTGCACCGTGGTGGACACAAAGGGCTGGGCTTTGGCCCAAGCACTGCGGTCGTCGTGCCAAGAGACTTTCACATGGGTGTGGTGGACATAAACCACAAAGCCAATCATGGCGCACCAGAACAAGAAGGGCACCACAAAGCTGAACAACATCAACCACAGCACCGACTGGTTGGTGGCGTCTGCCGCCCACACGATGCCGCCCAACCACAGGGCCGCAAAAGCGGTGATCAACCAGCTGTCTTTGATGAAGATGGGGCGGCGGGTGGGCATTTCTTTGGCGCTGGGGAACACCATTTTTTTCCACCAAATTTCAATCATGTAGTAAAGGCCTGGCGCCCAACCGCTGCGGTAGATGCGGTCAAGCAAGCGACCCATCACATTCAATTTGGCAAATTCTTCTTGGGTGAGTGGCGCCCAAACAAAGTCAAAGCCCTTGAGGTTGGTGTAGCCGTGGTGCACCACGTTGTGTCCGATGTCCCACAAACTGTAAGTGGTGAGTGAGGGTAAAAAGGCGATGCGGCCCAGCCATTTGTTCAGCCCCCGGTGCGGGGTCAGGCTTTGGTGACAAGCGTCATGGCCGATGATGAACAAGCGCCCGATGGTGAAACCCATGGCACCCGCGCACAGCAACTTGGCCCACCAAGCCTCGAATAAAACGGTGCCGGTCAACAAAGCGGCCCAAACCGCGTAATCCACCAACAGCAGCAAAACGGCGCCAGCGGTGATGCGGTGGGACAAGGGAATCAACCACTCGCGGATCACCTTGCGGTGGGGCATGGGTTCATTGGGGGCAATAGGTTGTTCGAGCTGGTTCATAAAGCGGGTGACAAAGGGCACCAAATGAGTGAAAGTCCTTAGAGATAAACGACTTTGCCATTTTTCTCAGTCCATCCCCAATTGTAGCCACCCGAGCCTCTTTCAGGCTGACCACTCACCACCGTAGGGGCAATCGCTTGCACACCCGGTAAACCTTGTCTGTTTCCCGCACCACATAGCCCCCAGTCACCAGTTCTTTCAGGATGCGACTGACCATTTCCCGGCTGCAGCCGATTTGTTGCGCCATCTGGGCATGGGTCATGGGGTGGTCCCGGGCCTGCAGCCCTGAGGGGTTTTGCCGCTGCAAAAAAGCGCTCAGGCGGCTGTACGCGTCTGAAAACAGCGCCAAACGGGTGGTTTCAGTGGCCAAACGCACCCGCTGCCAGGCCAGTTGCAGCAAGTCCATGGCCAAAGCCGGGTTGTGCCTGAGCACGGTCAGTGCTGCTTCGCGGCTGATGACCGCACAGCTAACAGGGCCCAAGGTCAGCACGCTGGCGCAATGTGGACCGCCGTCCAAGGCCATGGCGCCCACCAACTGCCCCGGTCCCAACACCGCCAGCGTGAATTCGCGCGGGCGGCTGTCGCTGGACATGGCGAATTCGCGCAAACGCCCCGACAGCACCAGGTAAATGACCTGCCCGGTGTCCCCCGCGTCAATCAGCAAGGTGTTTTTGCGGTAATGCCGCACCTGGCCTTGTTTGGCCAAGTCCTGCAAACCTGGATGGGCGCTGTTGTGGAACAGGCTGTCAAAGTCGATGGTGGCGGTGTTCATGGCGGCACTTTAGAGCCGCGTGGTCGCGGGCTGTGCAAGTGCGACTTCCGCAATTCACGAGTGACACTGACTGCAACTTGAACCGTCTGGAAGGGGCTGCACAGACTCAAACGCGTGTGACAATAGCCGCTTCTTTTCTAGGGACAGCCATGCCAATTCACGCCACCAAAATCGTTGCCACGTTGGGCCCAGCCTCCAGCGATCTGGCCATGCTGGAGCAAATGATCCGAGCCGGTGTGAACGTAGTGCGCCTGAACTTCAGCCACGGCAAGGCGCAAGACCATGTAGACCGTGCCAACTTGGTGCGCCAAGCTGCCAAGCAGGCAGGCAAGACGGTGGCCATCATGGCCGATTTGCAAGGTCCCAAAATTCGGGTCGGCAAATTTGCCGAAGGCAAGGTCATGCTGCAAGCAGGTGCGCCCTTTGTGCTGGACGCCTCGCGCACCGAGCCAGGCGACTTGCAAGGCGTGGGCCTGGACTACAAAGAGTTGCCGCGCGATGTGAAAGCCGGCGACCTGCTGCTGCTCAACGACGGCCTGATTGTGCTGACCGTGGATGCGGTCAAGGGCGAGCAAGTGCTGACCACCGTGAAGATGGGTGGCGAACTCTCCAACAACAAAGGCATCAACAAACAAGGCGGCGGCCTGACCGCCCCTGCACTCACGGCCAAGGACATGGAGGACATCAAAACCGCCATGTCCTTCCAGGCCGACTATGTGGCCGTGAGCTTCCCGAAAAACGCCACCGACATGGAAATGGCGCGGCAGCTGTGCAACGTGGCCGCCGAGCCCTTCAAACACAAGCCTGGCTTGATCGCCAAGATCGAGCGCTTTGAGGCCATTCCCCACCTGGAAGAAATTTTGAAAGCCAGCGACGGCATCATGGTCGCGCGCGGCGACTTGGCGGTGGAAGTGGGCAATGCCGCTGTGCCCGCGCTGCAAAAACGCATGATCAAACTGGCGCGCGAGATGGACAAGGTCGCCATCACGGCCACGCAAATGATGGAGAGCATGATCACCAACCCGGTGCCCACCCGCGCCGAGGTCAGCGACGTGGCCAACGCGGTGCTGGACGGCACCGACGCGGTGATGTTGAGCGCCGAAACCGCCGTGGGCAAATACCCGTTGGAAACCGTGCAGCAAATGGCGCAAATTTGCCGAGCTGCAGAAGAAGCCGAAGAAGTGGCATTGGACGCCGACTTCACGGGCAAGCAATTCCAGTTCATCGACCAAACCATCGCCATGGGCGCGCTGTTCACCGCGCACCACCTGGGCGCCAAGGCCATCGTGGCGCTCACCGAGTCGGGCTCCACACCGCTTTGGATGAGCCGCCACCGCATCCACATCCCGATTTACGCACTCACCACCACCGAGCGCACCCAGCGCCGCATGGCGCTGTACCGCAATGTCCACGCCTTGTTGATGGACACCAGCACCGACCGAGACACCGCCTTGGCCCAGGCCGAGGCGCATTTGAAAAAGCGCGGCATCGTCAGCACGGGCGATGTGTATGCCATCACCTGCGGCGAGCCCATGGGCTCGCCCGGCGGCACCAACATGCTGAAAATCAGCCGAGTGGTCTAACCCCCCCTTTTGTTTTTGAAGGACATCTCCCATGGCTTTAGTTTCTATGCGCGAACTGCTGGACCATGCCGCCGAACACGGCTATGGCATTCCCGCTTTCAATGTCAACAACCTCGAACAAGTGCAAGCCGTCATGGCCGCCGCCGATGAGGTGGGCGCACCCGTCATCCTGCAAGCCAGCGCAGGCGCCCGCAAATACGCGGGTGAACCCTTCATCAAACACCTGATTCAAGCCGCCACCGAGTCTTATCCCCACATTCCCTTGGTCATGCACCAAGACCATGGCACCTCCCCCGCCATCTGCCAAGGTGCCTTGAACCTGGGTTTTGGCTCGGTGATGATGGACGGCTCCCTGATGGAAGACGGCAAAACCCCAGCCGACTTTGACTACAACGTGAGCGTGACCCAAAAAGTGGTGGCCATGGCGCACGCCATTGGCGCCACGGTGGAAGGCGAGTTGGGCTGCCTGGGCTCGCTGGAAACAGGAGAAGCCGGTGAAGAAGACGGCGTGGGTGCGGTGGGCAAACTGGACCACAGCCAAATGCTGACCGACCCCGAGGAAGCCGCGCAATTTGTGAAAGCCACGCAACTCGATGCGCTGGCCATTGCCATTGGCACCAGCCACGGCGCTTACAAATTCACCCGCCCGCCCACAGGCGATGTGCTGGCCATCAGCCGGGTCAAAGCCATCCACGCCCGCATTCCCAACACCCATTTGGTGATGCACGGTTCGAGCAGCGTGCCGCAAGACCTGCTGGCGCGCATCAACCAGTTTGGCGGCAAGATGAAAGAAACCTATGGCGTGCCTGTGGCGGAAATTCAAGAAGCCATCAAACACGGTGTGCGCAAGATCAACATCGACACCGACATCCGCTTGGCCATGACCGCCGCGGTGCGTCAATTCTTGGCTGAAAACCCCGACAAATTTGACGCCCGCGAGTGGCTCAAACCCGCCCGCGAAGCCGCCAAAGGCATTTGCAAACAACGCTACCTGGAGTTTGGTTGCGAGGGCCAAGGCAGCAAGATCAAGGGCACGCCCTTGCAAATGATGGCGGCCAAATACCAGCAAGGCCTGTTGGCGCAGGTGGTGAATTGAACCCCACCTTGCACACCCACACCCTGGGCTCCCTCCCATTGCTGGCTCGCGGCAAGGTGCGCGACAACTACGCCGTGGGCGACGACCGCATCTTGATGGTGGCGTCCGACCGCATCAGCGCGTTTGACGTGGTGATGGGCGAGCCCATCCCCGGCAAAGGCGCGCTGCTCACCCAAATGGCGCTGTTTTGGTTTGACAAGCTCGGCCATATTTGCCCCAACCACCTCACTGGGGACGCACCTGAGAGCGTGGTGAGCGATGCTGAAAAACCATTTGTGGTGCAGCGCTCCATGCTGGTTCGCCGCTTGAAACCCATCCCCGTGGAGGCGGTGGTGCGCGGCTATTTGGCTGGCAGCGGTTGGAAGGAATACCAAGAGAGCCAATCGGTGTGCGGCGTGCCCCTGCCTGCGGGTTTGAAAAACGCATCGCGCTTGCCCGAGCCCATCTTCACGCCGGCGGCCAAAGCCGAAATGGGCGAGCACGATGAGAACATCAGCTTCGAGCAAACCGTGGCCATGATTGGCGCAGATTTGGCCGAGCGCATCCGCAGCATCAGCATCGCGCTGTACGAAAGCGCTTATGACATCGCGGCAGCCAAAGGCATCCTCATTGCCGACACCAAGTTCGAGTTTGGCCTGAGCCCCGAGGGCACCTTGGTGCTGATGGACGAGGTGTTAACGCCCGACTCGTCGCGCTACTGGCCGGCAGACGCTTACCGCGAAGGCGCCAACCCACCGAGCTTTGACAAACAGTATTTGCGCGACTGGCTGGAAACCGCGCAACTGAACGGCGAGCCATGGAACAAAACCGCGCCAGCGCCTGCATTGCCCTCGGCAGTCATTTCACTCACGGCGGACAAATACCAAGAGGCGTGGGCGAGGTTGCGGGGTTGAGCCCACCATTGCAAGTGGATGTCATTGCGAGCCCGTAGGCCCAAGCAACCTCTCTTTCCTCAAGCTCACCACGGCGGCTCAGTCGCCGCTCACCGCCGCTTCGCGTCAACGTTCGCGTCGGCCTGACCGCCATGTTGAGCTTGTTTGGAGCATGTTGGGCGCTGAGCTAGATCACAGTTTCCGGTAATGCGTGAAGACATCGACATGCCGTCACTTCGATTTCAATTTTCATGCGCGGGTCTAGCAAGCCCGCAGTGACAACCATGGCAGCCGGTTTGGCCATGCCAAAGTGTTGGCGCAACACTGGCCAACAGGGTTCAAAGTCGGCGCCATTGGGCAACACATAGTTCACCCGAACCACATCATCCAGGGAGCAGCCAGCTTCTGCCAAGGCGGTTGCAATGTTTTGCAAACACTGCTCGGTCTGCACCACCAAATCATCTGAAATGGTCATGGTGGCGTAGTCAAAGCCCGTGGTGCCCGACACGAAAACCCAATCCCCCGCCACCACGGCGCGTGAATAGCCTATGAGTTCTTCATAGCTGGAGCCCGAACTGATCCATTGACGTTTCATTTTCAAACCCTGTTGATGTGGTCCCCTATTCCATCATTGATGGACATGCACTTCATGCCCCCCAAGGGTAATTTGAATGGAAGTTCACTTTTTGTCTGAACGGTTGGCTTGGTGAAACAACCTCAGAATTGCCCGTCGTGCCATGACGTCTACTTAGCGCGCCCCAAACACCGCCGTCCCCACCCGCACCATGCTGCTGCCCGCCAGCACCGCCGCTTCCAAGTCGGCGCTCATGCCCATGGACAAGGTGTCGAACTGAGGCCAGTGCAAAGCCGCCTGCAGCGCTTCAAACAACCGCTGTGCTTCGCGGTGCACCGCCACTTGCTGCTCGAAGCCGTCCACGGGGTCGGGGATGGTCATGAGGCCGCGCAAGCACAGGTGCGGGAGCGCCGCCACCGCTTGCGCCAAGGCGAGGGTCTCAGCAGGTGCCACGCCAGCTTTGGTGGCCCCTCCATCGATGTTCACTTGCAAACACACATGGAGGGGGGGCAAATGCGCAGGCCGTTGCTCGCTCAGTCGCTGGGCAATTTTCAAGCGGTCCACGCTGTGCACCCAGTCAAAGTGCTCGGCCACCAAGCGGGTTTTGTTGCTTTGCAAAGGGCCGATGCAATGCCAAACCAAGCCAGGCACATGGCGCAGGGCCGCGATTTTATCCACCGCCTCTTGCACATAGTTCTCACCAAAGGCGCGCTGCCCCAAAGCCGCTACTTGCGCCACCAAGTCTGGCCCAAAGGTTTTGGACACCACCAGCAATTGCACCTCGCTGGGGCTGCGGCCTGCTTGCAACGCCGCTTGTGTGATGCGTTCACGCACCGCTTGATAACGCTTGGCCAATTCATCCATCATGAGACTGTAACAAGCCCAGACCCATGACCCACACCCTTGACCGTTGGCTCAGACAAGCCCATCAGCTTCAAGCTTCCGACTTGCACCTGAGTGCAGGCCTGCCGCCCATGGCGCGTGTGCATGGTGAGTTGCAAAGCTTGCAAACCCAGGTCTTGTCCCAGCCGCAACTGTGTGAGCTCTTGCACAGCTTTGTGCCCGACTGGAACAATGCACAAGACCACGACTGCGCGGTGGATTGGCCCGAACTGGGTCGCTGTCGGGTCAATGTGTTTGCCCAAGCACGGGGTTGGTCCTCTGTGTGGCGGCTCATCCCCTCGCAGGTGCCCACGCTCGCGGCCATTGCGGCGCCAACGCAGCTGCTGGATTGGGTGCGCCATCCCCACGGCCTTGTTTTGGTGACAGGTGCCACAGGTTCAGGCAAGTCCACCACCTTGGCTGCCCTGCTGCACCACCTCAACACCACCCAAGCGCTGCACATCCTCACCTTGGAAGACCCGATCGAGTTTGTGCACACCAGCCAGCGCAGCTTGGTACAGCAGCGCAGCGTGCCCGGTCACAGTGCCAGCTTTGAAACCGCCTTGCGTGCCGCACTGAGGCAAGACCCGGACGTGATCTTGGTGGGCGAGCTGCGTGACCTGCCCACGGTGCGCCTGGCCTTGAGTGCCGCCGAAACCGGTCATTTGGTGCTGGCCTCGCTACACACCCGCAGCGCCACGCAGGCGGTGGAACGCTTGATCGATGTGTTTCCCAGTGAAGACAAAGCCTTGGTGCGTCAGCAACTCAGCCTGTCTCTGGTGGGGGTGCTGACCCAAACCCTGTGTCGGCGTGCCGATGGCCAAGGGCGTGTGGCGGCGCACGAGTCGCTGGTCGCCACGCCTGCCGTGCGCAACCTCATTCGAGAAAGCAAAACCGCTCAACTGCCCAATGTGCTGCAAACCGGCGCCCAACAGGGCATGCACACGCTGGCTCAGTCTTTGGGTGGCCTGGTGGCGCAAGGTCTGATCAGTGCCGCCGAAGCCTCTAAGATTCAGCCTTCTCACATTTGAAAGCCGCACATGTCACGCACCAACGCCAAAACCTACGAAGCCTCCACGCCCACCAAAGTCGCCTTCATCGGCCTGGGCGTCATGGGCTACCCCATGGCCGGCCATTTGGCACTGGCAGGTCACCAGGTCACGGTCTACAACCGCAACCCCGCCAAGGCGCAGGCTTGGTGCGCCGAGTTCCCTGGTCAGCACAGTGCTGCCACGCCAGCCTTGGCCGCTCAAGGCGCCGACATGGTGTTTTGCTGCGTGGGCAATGACGACGATTTGCGCGCCGTCATGCTGGGCAGTGATGGGGCATTGGCTGACATGAAAGCAGGTGCTGTATTGGTGGACCACACCACCGCCTCGGCCAATGTGGCCCGCGAGTTGTTTGCGGCCGCGAAGGCCAAGGGTGTGCACTTTGTCGATGCGCCTGTGTCGGGTGGTGAAGCGGGTGCCATCAACGGACAACTCACCGTCATGTGCGGCGGCGAGTCCGCCGCATTCGAGCGCATGAAGCCCGTGGCCATGGCCTTTTCAAAAGCGGTCACCTTGATGGGCGAGAGCGGCGCGGGCCAGCTCACCAAAATGGTCAACCAGGTGTGCATCGCTGGTTTGGTGCAAGGCTTGTCCGAGGGCATTGCCTTTGGCATGAAAGCAGGCCTGAACATGGAACAAGTGCTGGAGGTCATCGGCAAAGGTGCGGCGCAAAGCTGGCAAATGGACAACCGGGGCAAAACCATGGTGGCCGACAAATTCGACTTTGGCTTTGCAGTGGACTGGATGCGCAAAGACCTGGGGCTGGTCATTGACGAGGCCAAGCGCAATGGCGCTCGGGTGCCAGTTACCGCCTTGGTCGATCAGTTCTACGCCGATGTGCAAGCCATGGGCGGCCATCGCTTGGACACCTCCAGCCTGATCAAACGTTTGCGCTAATCACTGTTTGGTCTTGGTGGCGTCAGCGGGTTTTTCTGGCGGGGGAGGGGGTGGCAACAGGTTGCGCAACTCTTCCTCGCTGATGATGTCAAACAAACGCACCACTTTGTTCACGCCGTTCACATTCCGAATCACGTTGGTGGCACTGGTGGCCTCGCGTTGGGTCACGCGGCCCATCAGGTAGACCGTGCCACGCTCGGTGACGACTTTGAAGGCATTGGCAAACAAATCGCGGCTGTCGACCAAACTGCCCTTGACCTTGGCGGTGATCAGCAAGTCGTTGGAGCGCTCGCTCAGCGTGGTGATGGGGGTGATGGACAACTCATTGGCCACGCTGCGCACGTTCTCCAGCTTTTCCACCAATTGATACACCGTTTGACGATCGCGTTCGCTGGCCACCTCGCCGGTGATCAGCACTTGGCGGTTGAAGCTGGTGATGTTGACATGGGCTTTTTCACCCAAGGCGTCTCGCACCCGAGCGCTGCCGCGCAATTCGATGGTTTCGTCTTCAAGCTGGGTGCCAGAGGTGCGCCTGTCACTGGCCACCATGGCGGTGCCGGCAAAGCCCGCCACCATCAGCGGGGCGCAAGCGTTCAAACTCATGCACATCAGCAAAGCGCCCGCCAAGCGGGTCATGTGGATTGATTTCATTCTGGGGTCTCCTGTTCGCCCAACAACTGACTGTCCACGCCGTCGCACATGCAGTGCAGCGCCAGCAAATGAACCTCTTGAATACGTGCGGTGCGGTCATGCGGCACACAAATGTGCACATCGGTTTCGCGCAATGTTTGGCCGATCTTGCCGCCGCCTTTGCCGGTGAGGGCGATGACGGTGAGGTCACGCTCGTGGGCGGCCTCGATGGCGGTGAGGATGTTGCTCGAGTTGCCGCTGGTTGAAATGGCCAACAACACGTCCCCTGGCTGCCCCAATGCGCGAACTTGCTTGGAGAAGATTTGGTCGAAGTTGTAGTCGTTGGCGATGGCGGTGAGGATGGAACTGTCGGTGGTGAGTGCAATGGCGCCCAACTCGGGGCGTTCACGCTCAAAACGGCCGACAAACTCGGCGGCGAAATGCTGGGCATCGGCAGCCGAGCCGCCGTTGCCACAAGCCAGCACCTTGCCACCACTGGTGACACAGGCCAGCAGTGCTTGCACAGCGGCCGCCAAGGGTTTGCTTAAGGATTGCGCGGCTTGGTATTTCAAGTCGGCGCTGTCGATGAACTGCTGTTCAATGCGTTGCTCTAACATGACAACATCATACCTTTGCCACATGACCGATGCTGACGCAGGTCTTGCCCTTCAGGCCGAAAACGCCGCTTGAATCCACTGCAATTGACCTGCCTCAACCACCACCACATCAAATCGGCACGGTGGCCATGTTCGCAGTCGGTGCAAATAAAAGCGAGCAGCCAACAGAATGCGCCTTTGCTTTTGCACGCCGATGCTGGCCAAGGCCCCGCCGTGACGGGCATTGGCGCGGCTTCTGACCTCGACAAAGACCAGCGTGCCTTCGGGGTCGCGCACAATCAGGTCTATCTCGCCGCCGCCGCGCCCTGGTGTGCGGTAATTGCGCACCAGCAGTTGCAGCCCACGCGCTTGCAAAAAGGCCAGTGCTTGGTCTTCAGCGGCATCGCCTCTTTGCTTGGTGCTGGCCTCAGTCTTTTGAAAGGCGTTCATTGAATCCTCGTTTTGAAACCGTGCTGGCCGCCGCTCACGCCGCCAGTGCCGGGCAAGACCACGCAGGCGGATGCTTGTATGTCTTGGCCACACCCATAGGCAATTTGGCCGACATGGGTTTGCGCGCTCTGCACCTGCTGCAAACGGCCGATGTGCTGGCCTGCGAAGACACCCGACACAGCCAAAGCCTGTTGCGCAACTACGGCCTGGACAAACCAGCTTCGGCTTGGTTGGCAGTGCATCAGCACAACGAGGCAAGTGCCGCCGAGCATGTGATTTTGCGGTTGCAACAAGGGCAGCGGGTGGTCTATTTGAGTGACGCAGGCACGCCCGCGATCAGCGACCCCGGGGCGCGATTGGTGGCCTTGGTGCAAGCCGCGGGCTTGCGGGTCATGCCGATTCCTGGGGCGAGCAGCGTGACCACGGTGCTGAGCGCCAGCGGCTGTGCAGGGGACGGACAGTTTGTGTTTCTGGGGTTTTTGCCCAGCAAGTCCAGCGAACGTCAAACCGCCGTGCAGGCCATGGCGGCCGAACCACGTGCCCAGGTGTTTTTAGAGGCGCCGCACCGCATCGAAGCGGTGGCCAAAGATTTAGCTGTATTGGGTGAGCGGCAGCTCACGGTGGGGCGCGAACTCACCAAGCAATTCGAGGAAGTTGGGCTCATGCCTGCGAATGCGTTGGTGAGTTGGCTCAATGCCTCGCCACCGAGAAGCAAGGGCGAGTTTGCCTTGGTGCTTCATCCCCTGGTGCAAGAGAAGCAAGACCTGCTGGAAGCCGAACGGGTGTTGGACTTGCTGCTCACCGAGTTGCCCACCAAAAGCGCAGTCCGCTTGGCCGCACAAATCAGCGGTGCGCCACGCAACCGCTTGTATGAATTGGCCTTGCAGAAGAAGCCCGAGGATTGATACCTCGTCATTGCGAGGCCTTCAGGCCGAAGCAATCCCTGCTCGCCACAGAAGGTCGAATGCCGCTCACCGCCGCGCAGCGGCAACGTTCGCTACGCATCCGACCCTCTGTGGCGGCGTGAAGTGTCAGTGCGGTCAATGACCCACTGCGATGGCGTGAAGTGTCTGCTGCCTAGCTTGACCAACAGGGCGGGTCGGGCCGACTCGAACATTGCCGCTTCGCGGCGGTGAGAGGCGACCGAGCCCGGCGTGGTGGGCAAGGGAAGATTGCTTCGCTTCGCTCGCAATGACAAAACTCGCAATGACGGAGCGAGCAATGACAAAGCGAGCAATGACAGTTCAGCTGTAACGCGCCGCCATGGTGTCCAAAGCAATTGGTTTGATCTGCTGGGCGTGTCCGGCGCAACCAAAGGCTTCAAAGCGCGCTTTGCAAATGCCCTTGGCAGCTTTACGCGCTGCAATCAAGGCTTTGCGTGGATCGAATTCGCTGCGGTCTTGAGCAAAAGCTTGGCGCATCGCACCGGTCATGGCCAAGCGGATGTCGGTGTCGATGTTCACCTTGCGCACACCCGAGCGAATGCCGCGTTGAATTTCTTCCACGGGAACACCATAGGTTTCTTTGATGTCGCCACCAAACTCACGGATGATGGCCAACCACTCTTGGGGCACGCTGGAGGAGCCATGCATGACCAAATGGGTATTGGGAATGGATTGGTGAATCGCCACGATTTGATCCATGGCCAAAATGTCGCCCGTGGGCTTGCGGGTGAATTTGTAAGCGCCATGGCTGGTGCCAATGGCGATGGCCAAGGCGTCCACACCGGTGCGCTCCACAAAGTCCTTGGCTTGCACGGGGTCGGTGAGCAGCATGTCATGGGTAAGCTTGCCCACCGCACCTACGCCATCTTCTTCACCAGCTTCACCGGTTTCCAGCGAGCCCAAACAACCCAACTCGCCTTCCACAGACACGCCCACCGCATGCGCCATGTCACACACGCGGCGTGTGACGTCGATGTTGTAGTCGTAGGACGAAGGTGTTTTGCCGTCTTGCATGAGCGAGCCGTCCATCATCACGCTGGAAAAACCAGAGCGAATGGACTGCTGACACACCGCAGGAGACACGCCATGATCTTGGTGCATCACCACGGGGATGTCCGGGTGCGACTCGATGGCCGCCAACACCAAATGGCGTAGATAGGCTTCACCTGCGTACTTGCGTGCACCTGCCGAGGCTTGCAAGATGACCGGGCTGTGGGTCTCTTGCGCGGCTTCCATGATGGCCTGCACTTGTTCGAGGTTGTTGACATTGAAAGCGGGCACGCCATAGCCGTGTTCGGCAGCGTGGTCCAGCACTTGGCGCAAAGAAACGAGGGCCATGAATTTCTCCAGTTGGTAAGTTGCGGGGTGGCCTCAGGCCTTTTTCTGGCGTTCCATCATGCGCCAGACAAAGGGCGTGAAGATGAGTTGCATGGCCAGTTCCATCTTGCCGCCGGGCACCACCACGGTGTTGGCACGGGACATGAAAGAGTCGTGAATCATGTTGAGCAGGTAAGGAAAGTCGATGCCCTTGGGGTTGGCAAAGCGAATCACCACAAAGCTCTCGTCGGGTGCGGGTATTTCACGCGCAATGAACGGATTGGAAGTGTCCACACAAGGCACGCGTTGGAAGTTCACATGGGTGTGGGCGAACTGTGGGCAGATGTAGTTCACATAGTCGGGCATGCGGCGCAGGATGGTGTCGGTCACTGCCTCGGTGGAATAACCGCGCTTGGACTTGTCACGCCAAAGTTTTTGAATCCACTCCAAATTGATAACCGGCACCACGCCAATCAGCAAGTCGGGGTGTTGGGCAATGTTGACCTCGGGGGTCACCACCGCACCATGCAAGCCTTCGTAAAACAACAAATCGGTGCCTTTGGGAACGTCTTCCCAAGGCGTGAAAGTGCCGGGTTCTTGTTTGTAGGGCGCAGCCTCTTCGTGGTCATGCAAGTACTTGCGGCGTTTGCCCGTGCCGGTTTCGCCATAGCTTTTGAACAAGGTTTCTAATTCAGAAAACAAATTGGTGGTCGGGCCAAAGTGGCTGAAGTTTTTGTCACCCTGCTTTTCAGCTTCGGCCGCTTTCTTGCGCATTTCCAAACGGTCGTAGCGGTGAAAGCTGTCACCTTCGATGATGGCGGCGGTGACTTTTTCTCGGCGAAAAATATTCTCAAAGGTGCGGGTCACCGAGGTGGTGCCAGCGCCCGATGAACCGGTGATGGCGATGATGGGGTGTTTGACGGACATGGTGGGGGCTTTCTAGAAAATCAATCGCGGAACAAGGTGCGTTCTGCAAACAAGGGCGTGTGGCTTTCTTTTTCAATGGGCTCATGGTGGTAACGCTCGATGCGTTCGACCTCGTTTTTCGAGCCAAACACCAAGCCAATGCGCTGGTGCAAGCCACTGGGCGCCACCGACAACATGGCCTCACGCCCGGTGCTAGCGCGCCCACCGGCTTGCTCCATGATCATGCCAATCGGGTTGGCTTCGTACAGCAGGCGCAGTCGGCCTGCCTTGCTCGGGTCTTTGTTGTCGCGCGGGTACATGAAAACGCCGCCGCGCATCAAAATACGGTGCGCTTCAGCCACCATGGAGGCAATCCAGCGCATGTTGAAGTCTTTGCCGCGCGGGCCAGATTTGCCTGCCAAACACTCGTCCACATAACGCTTGATGGGAGGCTCCCAAAAACGGCTGTTGGAGGCGTTGATGGCGAACTCTTGCGTGTCCTCAGGCACCTTGAGTTTGGGGTGGGTCAACATGAACTCGCCCAAATTGGGGTCCAAGGTGAAACCCGACACCCCATTGCCCACGGTCAACACCAGCATGGTGGTCGGGCCATACAAGGCATAACCCGCAGCGGCTTGGGTGGCGCCTGCTTGCAAGAAGTCTTGCTCGGTCAAGTCACGGCCACTGTCTATCGCGTCTTGCGGCGCACGCAACACCGAAAAAATGCTGCCCACCGACACGTTCACGTCAATGTTGCTCGAACCGTCCAAGGGGTCAAACACCAGCAGGTATTTGCCACGCGGATGGGGCTTGGGGATTTGATAGGGGTGGTCCATCTCCTCGGAGGCCATGCCCGCCAAATGGCCGCCCCACTCGTTCATGCGGATGAACAAATCGTTGCTCAGCACGTCGAGTTTCTTTTGGGTTTCGCCCTGCACATTGATGGCACCACCGGCTTCGGCGGCGTGGTCCCCGTACAAGCCGCCCAACTCGCCCATGGCCACCGCGCGGGCAATGGCTTTGCAGGCCAGCGCCACATCCAAGATGAGCGCATTGAAGTCGCCTTTGGAGTCGGGGAAGCGACGGCGCTCCTCGATCAGGTATTGGGTCAGGGTGGTGCGGTGTCGCAAGGTCATGGCGGTTCTCTGGTGTTTACTTTGTAGAGGCGGCGTGCCAAGCACGCAATTGGGCAATGTCCACAGAGGACAAGTCGGGCAGCACCTGGGCAGCGCCTGCAAAGTCGTGGTGCTGGGTGAAGCTGTTGGGCGTGATGATGGTCGCCAAGCCCGCGCCAGTGGCGGCTTTCAAGCCATTGGCAGAGTCTTCAAAGGCCAAGCAGTCTGCTGCCTGGAGGCCCAAGCGGCTGAGGGTTTGCAGATACACCTGGGGATGTGGTTTTTTCTTGGGCGCGGTGGACGCGTCTTCGATGACAGCGAACAGGTCTTTCCAGTCGGGACCAATGGCACTGCGCAACAAGACCGCGATATTGACTGGCGAGGTGGTGGTGGCAATCGCCAAGCGCAAACCTTCTGCATGGGCAGCCTGGATGATGGCCAACACACCAGGGCGTAATTGCACCTGCCCTTGTTGCACCGCGTTCTCGTAAGCCGCGGTTTTGATGGCATGCAGCCGCTCGATGGTGTCTTGCAAACCACCGCCATCGATGTCCTTCATGTCCGGATGTTGCTGCTTCCAGTAGTGCAGCATGCGTTCTTTGCCACCCGAGATTTGCAGCAATTCGGTGTAAAGCTTCAAGTCCCAATGCCAGTCCAAACCCTCTTCTGCAAAGGCCCGGTTGAAAGCCGCCATGTGGGCGCTTTCGGTGTCGGCCAAGGTACCGTCCACATCAAAGATCAAGGCGTTCAAGCTGCTCATGGACTCACCTGTTTGGTTTGAAAGACACGGCTGGCCAAGATGTCCTGGGCATTCAAGGTGCTCAGGTCATCCGCGCTCAACACTTTGTCGGGGTTGGCAAAAAGGCGGCTGGCTTGACGCAAACGGGCGCGCTCTAAAGCGTTGCGCACACTGCGGGCGTTGGCGAAATGCGGTTGTTGTCGGCGCAGGTGCAAATAGCGCTCGAACGCGACTTGCGCTTCGTCATCGAGCTTGTAGTTTTGCGCTTTGAGCATGTGCTGCGCAATTTCCGCCAATTCGGGTTCCTCGTAATCGGGGAAATCGATGTGGTGGGCGATGCGTGAATTCATGCCGGGATTGGATTGGAAAAACGTGTCCATGCGGTCTTTATAGCCCGCCAAGATCACCACCAAATCGTCGCGCTGGTTTTCCATCACCTGCAGCAAAATTTCAATGGCTTCTTGCCCATAGTCCCGCTCATTTTCAGGGCGGTACAGGTAATAAGCCTCGTCGATGAACAGCACGCCACCCATGGCTTTTTTCAGCACCTCTTTGGTCTTGGGCGCGGTGTGGCCGATGTACTGGCCCACCAAGTCGTCGCGGGTGACCGCCACCAAATGGCCGCTGCGCACATAGCCCAACTCGTGCAGGATTTGCGCCATGCGCATGGCCACGGTGGTTTTGCCCGTGCCTGGGTTGCCGGTGAAACACATGTGCAGGGATGGCGCTTGCGCGGCCAATCCCAGGTTCAAGCGCAAACGGTCGATGACCAACAAAGCGGCGATGTCCCGAATGCGTGATTTCACAGGTTTCAAACCCACCAGATCGCGGTCCAAGGCGTCCATGACTTGCTGCACCTGGGTTTGTGCCATCACTTCAGAGACGGTTCGCGCCCCTGTGTCGGCCACCGCCACACCCGAGGAAGTCGCATGGGGCGCTTTTTCGGGCATGGCGGTGACGCCGGGCAAGTTGTAGGCAGGTGCAGTCATGGCGATAGGCCTTATTTGCTGTAGCGTTGGTTTTCAGGCTTGTCTGTCGAGTAAGTGTGCGTGGTGTAGCGCAAGCTACGGCCATTCACTTCTTGACGGTCCAGGCGGAAGCCAGGCTCGTTGGCAGGGCGATGGACGATGAAACTCATGGCCACCGATTCAATGCCGCGTGTGGAGTCGAAAGCCATCAAACGGATGTAGTGGTTGGGAAAGGTTTTGCGGCAGTTGTTCACTTCCATCAACACACCTGCTGGGTCTTGCAGATCGAACATCGGCATGCCAAACATGTCCCAGTAGGTGTTGCGTGGATGTGGGTCATCGGTGTATTCCACGCTCCAGGCATAGCCCTTGGACAAACCGTATTTGATTTGCAAGCTGATTTCGGCGTCGGTGAGGTCAGGCAAAAAGCTGAACTGACCTTGGGTGAGTTTGCCGGTGGGGTTGGTCATCATGGTGTGTTCTCCTGTTCAAGCAACTGAGGGGGTGACCGCGTAGTCGCTGCTGTCGGTGGATTGGTAATTGAAGCTGATGTCGCCCCAGGTGTCCAATGCGGCTTGCAATGGACCACAGGTTTTGGCGGCGTTCTTCAAAATCGTGGGGCCTTCTTCCAAGATGTTCTTGCCTTCGTTGCGGGCTTTGACCATGGACTCCAGCGCCACACGGTTGGCCACAGCGCCAGCTTGAATGCCTTGGGGGTGACCGATGGTGCCGCCGCCGAATTGCAAAATCACGTCGTCGCCAAAGAGGTCGATGAGCTGGTGCATTTGTCCTGCGTGGATGCCGCCTGAGGCGACAGGCATCACCTTCTTGGTGTCTGCCCAGTCTTGGTCGAAGAACAAACCGCGTGGCAGGTCTTGCTTGGTGTAGCTGTCGCGACACACGTTGTAATAGCCTTGCACGGTGAGCGGGTCGCCCTCGAGTTTGCCCACGGCCGTGCCGGTGTGCAAATGGTCCACACCCGCCAAACGAAGCCATTTGGCAATGACTCGGAAACTCACGCCGTGGTTTTTCTGACGTGTGTAAGTGCCGTGTCCTGCGCGGTGCATGTGCACGATCATGTCGTTCTTGCGCGCCCAGTTGGCCATGCTTTGAATAGCTGACCAGCCAATCACCAAGTCCAGCATGATGACGACCGAGCCCAGTTCTTTAGCGAACTCGGCGCGCTCGTAAATGTCTTCCATGGTGGCGCCGGTCACATTCAAGTAGGAGCCCTTGATTTCACCCGTGACGGCTTGCGCCTTGTTCACACCGTCCATCACATACAAAAAGCGATCACGCCAATGCATGAAAGGCTGTGAGTTGATATTCTCGTCGTCCTTCATGAAGTCCAAGCCACCCTTGAGGCCTTCATAAATCACGCGACCATAGTTGCGACCTGACAAGCCCAGCTTGGGCTTGGTGGTGGCGCCCAACAGGGGGCGACCGAATTTGTCCAAACGTTCACGCTCGACCACCAAACCGGTGGGTGGGCCCTTGAAGGTCTTGATGTAGGCCACGGGCAAACGGATGTCTTCCAGGCGAGCGGCTTTGAGCGGCTTGAAGGAGAACACATTGCCGATGAGCGAAGCGGTCATGTTGGAGATGGAACCTTCCTCGAACAAGATCAGGTCATATGCCACCCATGCAAAGTACTCGCCGGGGCGGCCAGGCACGGCTTCCACCTTGTAGGCCTTGGCGCGGTAGCTGTCGCAAGCGGTCAGACGGTCGGTCCAAACCACGGTCCATGTGGCGGTGGAGGATTCACCAGCCACAGCGGCTGCAGCCTCCTCGGGGTCCACGCCGTCTTGGGGGGTGATTCGGAACAAGCAAATGGTGTCTGTGGCTATGGGCTCATAGTCGGGCATCCAATAGCCCATTTGCTTGTATTTCAATACGCCGGCGCTGTAGCGCTTTTTGGCATCGGTGATTTGGGTGCTTGCGGTCATCAAAAAACTCCATCGTGGTGAGAAGATGGAAGGACTGTAAAAAAGCTGGCAGAATAAGTAAATTCATTCTTTTCTTGCTTTCAATTCAGCTTTTCTTAATTGAAGAACGCCACCTTTCGCCAATTGCGGGTTTTCAACGCCGTGGCCCGCCACCTGAGTTTTGCCAAAGCGGCCGAGACTTTGCACGTGTCTGCGCCTGCCATCACCATGCAAATCAAGGAGTTAGAAGCGGCAGTGGGCATGCCGCTGTTTGAGCGCCAGGGCCGAAAGGTGTCGCTGACCACCAGCGGCGAGTACATGTTGGTCTACGCGCGCAAGATGCTGGCCCTGCTCAAAGACGCCGAGGATGCCGCGGCACGTTTACAGCGCATAGAGACAGGCAAGCTCACCATTGGCATGGTGGACACCACCACCTATTTCATCCCCGCCCTCTTGAGCAAGTTTTTGAAAGAGCATGAGGGCATTGAGGTGGTGCTGAATGTGGGCAACCGCAGCGAGTTGGTTCAGTGGTTGCAAAACAGTGAGGTGGACATTGCCATCATGGGCAGCCCACCCTCAGAAATTCCCACCCGTGCCGAGCCTTTCGCGGCCAACCCCTTGGTGTTTGTGGCCTCGCCCGATCACCCTTTGGCCAGCGAGTCTGGGCTGTTGGCCGAGGACCTGCGGCAACAATCCTTCATCGTGCGAGAGCCTGGCTCGGGCACCCGCAGCGCGATGGAGGCTTTTTTCACCCAGGCCCGTTTGCAACCGCGCTTCACCATGGAGCTCAAAAGCAATGACGCCATCAAGCAAGCGGTGAAAGCCAATTTGGGTTTGAGCTTTTTGTCGCTTCACACCATTGGTTTGGAATTGCAAACACAGCATCTGTGTGTCTTGAAAGTCAAGGGAGCGCCGATTGTGCGCGCCTGGCATGTGGTGCACACCTTGTCCAAACTCTTGTCCCCAGCAGCTGAGGCGTTTCGCTACTTTGTGCTCGAGCATGCCGAGGCTGATTTGGCGGCGCAATTTGGGGAGTTGAGATAGCCTTGCGCTTGAGACGGCGTTGATGGTGCGGCTGGCGGGGATCGAACCCACGACCCTTGGCTTCGGAGGCCAATACTCTATCCACTGAGCTACAGCCGCATTCGTTCTATTGTAGGTGTCGCGGCTTTGTCAGCGTCTTGTATGGTGGTGGCTGGCTATAATTTCCCATTCGTTTTTCCTAAGAAAGTCACCATGAGCGATCAGCACGAAGAAGCCCACACTGGCCCTGTCAAAACCCCCAAACAATTCTTGACCCTGGTCGTTTTGTCTTTCATAGTGCCGATCTTCGTGATCATCGGTTTGGTCAACTACATCGGCTCACAAAACAAACCAGCTGCAGGAGCGAGCAACCCTGCTGAAGCCACTGCAGCCCGCATTCAGAAAGTGGGCACTGTGCAAGTCAAAGATGCCAACCGCGTTGCCAAAACAGGTGAAGAAGTGTTCAAGGCTCAGTGCTCAGCTTGCCACGCCACGGGCGCTGCTGGTGCGCCCAAATTTGGCGACAGCGCCGCTTGGGGCCCTCGCATCAAAAACGGCTACGCCGCCCTGCTGAACTCTGCCCTCAAAGGCAAAAACGCCATGGGCCCTCAAGGCGGTGGTGACCATGACGACTATGAAATCGGTCGTGCGGTGGTCTACATGGCCAATGCCGGTGGTGCCAAGTTCCCAGAACCCGCCGCTCCCGCTGCTAAGTAACTGAACTTGCTCGCTGCTGCGGGCTTTTCACGAAGCCGAATTCAAGCGCCAATTCACTGGCGCTTTTTTCTTGGATGATCCAACGGCCCTGCTCCAGGGCCTGCGCAGCCAGCCACACATCCTGGGTATGGACCAAGCCCAAGCCTTGCGTGGTTTTCAAATAAACCCGCCCAGCCTCGTCCAAGATACACGCTGAAACAGTCTGCTCCACACCCTGCATGTCGGTCACGGACCCATCTGCTTGGATGCGCCATACATAGGGCGCACTCATCAATTCCACATACACACGCTGCGGCCCATTTTGAAAATACCACTGGCCGTGTTCATCATAGGTGTAATTGCGTTGAATGAATTCAATCAACTTGGTGTGCAGCAGTTTGCTGCCCTTGGCTTGCGGAAATGCCCCCAAAGCTTGCACCGCGTCGTCACGCATGTACCAGTCGCCTCGATCGTCCAAGCCCAGCCAGCCATGGCAATGCGGCACATTGGGCCACTTGCGCATCGCTTGTTGGACCAAATCGTCCATGTTGTGTCAGTGCAAGACTGAGGGCAGTGCGTCGACATGCGCCAGCAGTTCCTGGGGCGTGCCAGGGCTGGCATGGTGGGCCACCATTCGCCAGCCTTGGGCGGTGCGCATGTAGACATTGGTGGCCAGCACATAGGCCACTTGGGTGCCCTCTTGCAAATTCAATTCGATGCGCTCCACCAAGTTGTGAACTGCACTGGTGATGCTCACGACTTTGCGCACATGCTCGGGGTGAGCAGGGATGACGCCATTGCCAAACATGGTTTCAAACGAGTTGCGTATGCTGTTGGCTCCCAGCAAGCGAGGGCCGCCAGGGTGCACGCACACGATGTCTTCTTCATCGGCCCAGCAGGCCATCAGTCGTTCGATGTCACCGCTTTGCAAGGCCTCATAGAAGGCGGCTTCAATTTCATCGGCTGATCCGCCAATGGTGGCTGCTTGAAGCTTGGCCTTGGTCAATGCTTATTTTTGACCGCGGTATTTGCGCAATGCAGCCAGTTGCGCCACGAACACCGTGAGCTCGGCCTGAGCTGCGGCCATGTCAACCTCGGATTTGGCGTTCTTCAGATTTTCCTCGGCTGCTTTTTTGGCTGCGTTGGCACGTTCTTCGTCCAGGTCTTTGCCGCGCACTGCTGTGTCTGACAAGACCGTGACCGAGTCGGGTTGCACTTCCAAAATCCCGCCTGCGACGAACACAAACTCTTGTTCGCCATCGGGCTTGTGAATGCGCACCGAACCGGCTTTGATGCGCGAGATCAGTGGTGTGTGGCGTGGGTAAATGCCCAATTCGCCAACCTCTCCAGGCAAAGCCACGAAAGTGGCTTCACCAGAGTAAATCAGCTCTTCGGCGCTGACCACATCAACTTGCATGGTTTTCATGAGGCTTCCTTGTCAGATGCTGGCTTGAATGCCCGCATCAAACTTTCTTGGCTTTTTCAATGGCTTCGTCGATGGTGCCCACCATGTAGAACGCTTGTTCTGGCATGTGGTCACATTCACCAGCCACGATCATTTTGAAACCGCGAATGGTTTCAGCCAAGGTGACGTACTTGCCAGGTGAGCCGGTGAACACCTCGGCCACATGGAAAGGCTGACTCAGGAAACGCTGGATTTTGCGGGCACGGGCCACGGCCAATTTGTCTTCAGGTGCCAGCTCGTCCATGCCCAAAATGGCGATGATGTCTCGCAACTCTTTATAGCGTTGCAATGTGCCTTGGACCGCTCGGGCGGTTTCGTAGTGGTCGTTGCCAACCACCAAGGGGTCGAGCTGACGGCTGGTGGAGTCCAAAGGGTCCACAGCAGGATAGATGCCCAGTGAAGCAATGTCACGAGACAACACCACGGTGGAGTCCAAGTGGGCAAAGGTGGTGGCAGGAGAAGGGTCGGTCAAGTCATCGGCTGGCACGTAAACGGCTTGGATGGAGGTGATGGAGCCCACTTTGGTGGAGGTGATGCGCTCTTGCAAACGGCCCATCTCTTCGGCCAGCGTTGGTTGGTAACCCACGGCAGAAGGCATGCGGCCCAACAAGGCAGAAACTTCGGTACCGGCCAAGGTGTAGCGGTAGATGTTGTCCACGAAGAAC
>CANGHG010000004.1 GCA_947453645.1 Comamonadaceae bacterium | reverse complement strand
CCCGGTGTGGTCAACGAAGTGTCAGTGCTTTGGTTGATATTTCCAACTACATCATGTTTGAATTTGGACGTCCATCTCATATATTTGATCTGGCCAAGATCCATGGTGATTTGGAAGTTCGCTGGGGCCAAGCAGGTGAACAACTTGAACTGTTGAATGGTCAAACTGTGACTGTTGACGACAAAGTGGGTGTCATCGCTGACGCTAAAGCAGTCGAGTCTTTAGCAGGCATCATGGGTGGTCAAGCGACTGCCGTGTCAGACGAAACACAAGATATTTACATGGAGGCTGCATTTTGGTGGCCCCAAGCCGTTGCAGGACGTTCTAGACGGTTCAATTTTTCTACTGACGCTGGCCACCGCTTTGAACGTGGTGTTGATCCTGCATTGACCGTTGAGCACATTGAGCACATCACATCGCTGGTGTTGTCCATTTGCGGTACTTCCAATACGCAAGTGGGGCCTGTAGATGACCAAATCATCAACTTGCCTGTATTGAATCCAGTGACGCTGCGCGTGGCGCGAGCCAACAAAATCATTGGGACCCAATTGAGTCAAGTTGAGATGGTCGCTGCCCTCAAGGGTTTGGATTTGCCCGTGACCGAATTGCCTGGTTTGATTTCGGTCACGCCACCTTCTTATCGCTTCGATCTGAAAATTGAAGAAGATTTGATCGAGGAAGTGGCTCGCATGGTTGGGTTTGATAAACTGCCTGATACACCACCTCAAGCCCCCATCACACCAAAACTTCAAGCAGAAAATAAGCGCAACAGCTTTCAGTTGCGTCGGCAATTGGCTGCTTTGGGGTATCAAGAGACCATCAATTTCAGCTTCGTAGACGCCAAATGGGAACATACCCTAGCGGGCAACGACAAACCTATTGAGTTGCTCAATCCCATTGCTAGCCAGATGAGTGTGATGCGTTCTTCATTGATGGGCTCTTTGTTACAAGTCGCAAAATTCAATCTTGATCGCAAGGCGACTCGTGTTCGTGTGTTTGAAATTGGTCGCGTGTTCTTGCGTGACGCTCATATACAAGACTCTTTGCAATCTGTTGGGGGTATCAATCAACCGATGCGTGTCGCTGGTTTGTCCTTGGGCCCAGCCCAACCTCTTGGATGGAATGCCACTCGCTCGACAGCTGATTTCTTTGATGTCAAAGCAGATGTTTGCGCACTCATGAGTGGACATCATTTGACTTTCATCGCGGCTGAACATCCTGCACTACACCCAGGACGTGGTGCTCGAATTGAATCAAAGGGCAGGGTGGTCGGCTGGCTTGGTGAGCTGCACCCGCAGTGGCGTCAACAGTGGGATTTCACTCAGGCCCCAGTCTTGTTTGAGCTGTATCTGGATGATGTTTTAGCCCATGATGTTCCCCAAGCCAAACCAATTTCCAGGTTGCAAGATGTTGAGCGTGACTTGGCTGTCGTGGTGGATGAAGGGACCACGCATCAGGCATTGATGGACTGCATTTGGTCTGCACCTGTTCAAGGCTTGTTGCAAGACGCTATATTGTTTGACGTTTATCGGCCACTGAAAGAAGGCGGCGCCGTGCAATTGGGTGAGAAAAGTCTGGCCGTTCGATTGATCTTGCAAAGCACCGACGAGACAACGTTGACAGAATCTCAAATTGAAGAATCTGTTCAAGCTGTTGTGAACCAGTTGACCACCCATCTCAAAGCCAAACTCAGAAGCTAACAAGGAGAAAGACCATGGATATTTCTTTTGAAAGCATAGAAACCCCAGCGTTGACCAAGGCTCAATTGGCTGAACTGTTGTTCGATCAAATTGGTTTGAACAAGCGTGAATCCAAAGACATGATTGACGCTTTTTTTGACCTCATTTCTCAGCGTTTGGTCGACGGTGAAGACGTCAAAATTTCGGGCTTTGGCAACTTCCAAATACGCACCAAAGCGCCTCGTCCTGGTCGCAATCCCCGCACCGGACAAGCCATTCCCATACAAGCACGTCGAGTGGTGACGTTTCATGCCAGCCACAAGCTAAAAGAACAAATTCAGGGAACATCAACGCCTGCTGCCGAATAAGAAAACTAAGATCTTCATTTTCGATTGATGCACTGGGGAATGGCGGCAAAAGTAATCGGCAATTTATCCAAACATCTATCGTTTACAACTTTATTTTAGGAATTTCCTGCCGATAAGCTTAACTTGGGCATTTACTTCGTGTAACCTCAGCATTCCTTTTTCAGACGACTGTATTCATGGAGAACTCTCTCCCCTCTATTCCAGCAAAACGCTACTTCACCATTGGTGAGGTGAGCGAGTTGTGCGGCGTCAAGCCGCACGTGCTGCGCTATTGGGAGCAGGAATTCACACAGTTGCGCCCGATGAAACGTCGTGGTAACCGACGTTACTACCAGCACCACGAAGTATTGATGATCCGCCGTATTCGCGATTTGCTTTATGAGCAAGGCTTCACCATCAGCGGCGCACGTAACAAGTTGCAAGAATTGGTTCAAGTTGAACGAGACAAAAAACGCGCAGGTGAAGTCATGCTCAATGGTTTGGACGAATTGGAAGACAACCTTCAAATGGGTGAAGCCAAATCAGACGAATCTTGGTCTACACATGTGTCTGTGAGCGACGCCAGCAATTTGAAAATGCTTCGACAAGAATTATTTGAAATCCGCGGCCTCTTAGACTGATTCTTTTCCTCTAGGACAGTTATAATTTCGTTCTCGGCGTGTAGCGCAGCCTGGTAGCGCACTTGCATGGGGTGCAAGGGGTCGCGAGTTCGAATCCCGCCACGCCGACCATCAACACCAAGGGTTGGTTCTCACAAGGAACCAACCCTTTTTTCATGTTCTACAGGTTTCACCGTTATGAAAAAAATCCTCTTTGTGCTTGCTTTGATCTCAATCAACGCCCATGCTGATTGGCGTTTGATTCACACGGATGCCAGCAATGGCAAGTACTTCATTGATCAAACCAATATTGCTTTGGTCGATGGCTTCCAGCGGGTTTGGGTCATGAACAACTTGGACAAACCAAATGCACAAGGTGCGAGGTCATTTCGCTCTGTAGAAGAATACGATTGCATCAAAAATACAGCCAGAGTGATGCAAATAGCAGCATTTGATGGTGAGATGGGCGGCGGCAACGTGCTGGCCAGACGCCATGGCAATGGACAGTGGTCCACACCCGAGGAAGGGTCTGTCGACAAAATCATCATGTTGGAGGCCTGCCAAAGCAACAAATAAGCTCGCTTTTGGGTTAGCATGCCCCGCAGTTTGATGCTGTCACGAATAATTTGGAGTGAATTTCATGGCCGAGATGGTGTGCTTGAAATGTGGTGTGGCCGCAGAAGATGCCAAGCCCATTCGTTGCTCTAAATGTGGAGGCAAAGAGTTTTACGAGTCCAGTGGTTCTGCATTCAGCAAAAAGCCTGCCGCTGTGACTCCTACTGTGACAGCATCGCCTGCGCAGGCAGCCCCAGCTGTGACTTCAGACATGACTTTGTTTGACAAATATGGTGGTGTCCCAACCATCGCCAAGTTGGTCAGAGCCTTTCACAAAGAAATCATGCAGCGCCATCATTTGGCAGCTTACTTTGATGGCATTGAAATGTCTGTTTTGGCCGAGCACACTGTCAAATACATCGCTTATGTGATGGGAAAACCTGCTGAAGTGTATACAGGCCGCGACATGTACACAGCCCATTCCAAATACCATATTCACGGCATTCATTTTGATGAAGTCGCTGATGTACTCAAAGATATTTTGACCAGTGCTGGCGTGTCCAAACCGGACATTGCCCAAATCATGCATCGCATTGAAGGTATTCGTGAAATGATCATTGTTTAACCAGGGGGCAATATGAATGCTGACCAGCGCAAACAGATGTCGCAGCCACATTCGTTCAATGAACTGGCTTTGAGTTATGTGGCGAGTCATGCCGCAAACATGTCAGATGCTCAACGCTATCGCCGACTCGAGCACCTAGGTAGTTATCTGCTCACTTTTTTTGGGGCATTACCCCTGAGCGACATCAGCCCCAGCAAGTTACAAAAATTCACATACCACCTTGAAGAATTGGGGCTCAAGGACAAAGAGATCCAAGCTTGCCTGGTTTCTTTTCGCATGTGTGTGAAGCACGCCATTCACCAACATTGGGAGGTTAATCGGGCGTTATTACAACCTGTCATGATGAATGATGGTTTTTTGCCAGAAGCCAAACAGTTGAGCGAACAGGAATTTTCAAATCTTTACCAAGACCTGCTTCAAGACCTCACTAGCGAACTGTTCCACTGAATCAGGGACTCCCGATCACTCCCTGAAGGATCACAAATTTCCCTGAAAACGGCGCTTGATGCGCACCTTGTGCCAGAGTTTGTCGTTGGTCGTTGAAGGCAGTGACCTTGATTTGATATTCATGCCCCAAGCCAGTGAAGTTGTCAGGGCAAGGCCCTTGGTACTTGTTCAACGCGCCTGAAGCGATGGTGTATTCGGCAGGAAAGCCGGATTCATCCACCAATTCGCCGCCACCTCCACCGTGAAGCGGATTCTTGCTGTCTAAATCCTTCATCTCCACCAACAAATGCGTGGTACCTGGAGGAATGTTTTTCAGCTGGATGAGGGGGGACGTGTTCGTGCAATGGTGGGCAATTTGCCATCGAAAGTTCACCTGCAAACTGCTCTCTGCCATGCAAGCCTGACTGAACGCAGCCAGTATGCAAATCACTGCCCATTTCATGACGTTCTCCTCTTGAACTTGCGCCATTATTGCGTCATTTCAAGGAGTGGCTGACGTAAACTTCGGATTGTCTTATTTACGGGCATCAACATCATGCGCAGTGACATTGAAATCGCACAGGCCGCCAGCCTCCAACGTATTCCTGAATTGGTGAAATCTTATTTGAATATTGATGACGACCATCTCTACGCATATGGCCATCACAAAGCCAAACTGTCCCTCAAGTACATCGCCAATCTGCCTGCTAAAAATGACAGCAAATTGATTTTGGTAACGGCCATTTCGCCGACCCCAGCAGGTGAGGGCAAGACCACCACCACCGTGGGTTTGGGCGACGCCTTGTGCAAGATTGGCAAGAAGAGTTTGATATGCCTGCGAGAACCTTCCCTTGGTCCTGTCTTTGGCATGAAGGGTGGTGCCACAGGCGGCGGCATGGCGCAAGTGGTGCCCATGGAAGACATCAATTTGCATTTCACCGGAGACTTCGGGGCCATTGCCCTGGCGCACAACCTGCTGTCTGCCATGTTGGACAACCATATTCACCATGGCAATGCCTTGAAGATTGACACCCGTCGCATCGCTTGGAAGCGGGTCATGGACATGAACGACCGAGCTTTGCGACAGATGGTGGTGGGTTTGGGCGGTACGGCCAACAGCGTGCCCCGTGAAGACGGTTTCGACATCGTGGTGGCTTCTGAGGTCATGGCTATTTTTTGTTTGGCCACCAGCTTGAGTGACCTGAAAAACCGACTAGGACGTATCGTGGTGGCCTACAACACCGAGGGTGCCCCTGTGTTGGCCAGTGACTTGCAAGCGCATGGCGCCATGGCAGCATTGTTGAAAGATGCCTTGGCGCCCAACATCGCGCAAACGCTTGAGAACAATTTGGCTTTCATTCATGGCGGTCCATTTGCCAACATCGCCCACGGCTGCAATTCGGTGATTGCCACTACCACGGCCGCCAAATTGGCCGACTATGTGGTCACGGAAGCGGGTTTTGGAGCAGACCTGGGCGCAGAAAAATTCATCGACATCAAATGCCGCAAAGCAGGCTTGAAGCCGTCTGCCGTGGTGCTGGTGGCGACAGTTCGCGCTCTCAAATACCACGGCGGTGTGGCTGTGAAAGAACTGGGTGCTGAAAACTTGGCGGCTTTGCAAAAAGGCATGGTCAATTTGGAAAAGCATTTGCAAAACATCAGAACTCACTACGGCTTGCCCTGTGTGGTGGCCATCAACCACCGCACCGAGGACACAGCCGCCGAAGTGGCATTGCTCGAAAAAGCTTGCGCCGCTTATGGCGCACAAGTGGTGGTGGCCAAGCACTGGGCCGAAGGTGGTGCAGGTGCCGTGGACTTGGCGCACGCCGTTGTGGCGTTGTGCAACCAGCCCAATGACTTTCATTTTGTTTATGAAGAGCAAGCGTCACTGTGGGAGAAAGCAGAAACCATTGCGCGCAAAATTTATGGTGCTCAAGGCATTTCGGCGGACGCAAAAATCCGAACCCTAATAGACAAGCTGCAAGAGCAAGGCTACGGACATTACCCGGTTTGCATTGCCAAGACGCAGTATTCGTTTTCCACAGACCCCAAATTGTTGGGCGCACCTGTTGGCCACACCATGAACATCCGTGAAGTACGTTTGGCCGCCGGTGCAGAATTCGTAGTCATGGTTTGCGGTGACGTCATGACCATGCCAGGACTGCCCAAAATTCCTTCTGCCCATGCGATTGATGTGGATGCACAAGGCAATATCGTTGGTTTATTTTGAAAGCACAGCTCATGACCATGCACAGCAAATTTATCACCAAATTCAGCATGACAACTGCTTTGTTGGCCTTGGCCTGGCCCCTGAGTGCCGCAGATGGGGATCAAGCCTTGTTGGACAAAGCCAAGGCCTTGTTCCAGCCATTGCCTGCAACTGCCGCTTTGGAAAACTCATCGCTCACGCCCACCCGCGTGGCTTTGGGTAAAGCCTTGTTTTTTGAAACTCGTGTGTCCAACGATGGGCGTTTGGCATGTGCCACCTGCCACAACCCGGCCTACCATGGTGCTGATTCATTGGCCTTGTCGGTTGGCATCAATGGCAAGGTGTTGCCACGCAATGCCCACACGGTGTTCAACACCGCTTTGTTGGTGGCCCAACACTACGGTGGAAACCGAGTGAGTGTGGAAGACCAGGCGGTGAAGGCCTTGCTCAGTCCTTTGGCTTATGGCAATACCAGCTACGAGCAAGTGGAGAAAAAACTCGCGCAACTCGGTTATCAATCGTGGTTCGACAAGGCCTATCCAGGCGAAGCCAAACCACTGAGTGCTGAAAATTGGGGCAAAGCCATTGGTGCTTTTGAGCGCACGCTGCTGACACCATCCCCTTTTGACAAATACCTCAAAGGCGATACCAAAGCCTTGTCGCCACTGGCCAAAAAGGGGCTCACCACGTTCATCGACACAGGCTGTGCCGGCTGCCACAACGGTGTCACCGTGGGTGGTCAAAGCTATCAAAAATTTGGCATCACCCAAGATTATTGGAAGCTCACGGGCAGCACCGAAAAAGAGATTTTCAAAGGTTATGACAAAGGTCGTTTTCATGACACCAAGAACGAGGCCGACGCCTTCATGTTCAAGGTGCCACAGTTGCGCAATGTGGCCGCCACGCCGCCGTATTTTCACGACGGATCTGTGGCGACCTTGCCTCAGGCCGTGCGCATCATGGGGCAGTTGCAGTTGGGCAAAGATTTGAGTGATGAGGACGTCAATGCCATCGTGGCTTTCCTGGAGAGCCTCACGGGTGAGGTGCCTGCCAATTTTGCCCAAGTGCCTCAGTTGCCTGTGGCGCCGCATTGATGCGTGTCTGGCTTTGCATGTTGATCATGGGCTTGTCTGCTCAGGCCCATGCAGGCTGGACCTATCTGGGCACCTTGGATGGCGACACCGTGCTCATTGACAAGTCCACGCTGGTTCAAAAAAAACGCAACGCCACCATCTGGATGCTCACCAACTATGGTTCTCCCACTGTTCAAGATGTCTTGTCGGTCAGTAAGTGGGTGGAGATTGACTGCGATAAAAACAAGTATCGTTACTTGGCGGTTTATGGCTATGAAGGACAAATGCAAACTGGGGCCAAGTTGATTCACAACCCCACCACCAGCGAGTGGGGAAGCATTGAGTTCAACTCCATTTTCAAAAGCATTCAAAACCATGCCTGTTTGCGTTATCCCCTGATTCGTTCTTCCAAATGAAATTCATCGAAACCCCCCTGCTGCGTATTGGTTACAAAGAATGGAACCCAGAAGGACAGCGAACTGTGGTGTTGACCCATGGTTGGCCTGACAGCTTGCGTTGTTGGCACCATGTCGTGCCTTTTCTGGTGGAGGCGGGCTACCGTGTCGTCGCACCAGCATTGCGCGGCTTTTTACCCACTACTTTTTTGAGTGACGACACACCACGCACTGGACAGTTGTCTGCCTTGGGCCGAGACATGGTGGATTTTGTTCAGGCCTTGCACTTGGAAAAACCTGTGCTGGTGGGCCATGACTGGGGCGCTCGTGCAGTCGCCAATGCGTGTGGTTTGGCCCCAGGTTTGGCCAGTCACATGGTGCTGTTGTCCGTGGGTTATGGCACCAACGATCCTTCACAAGCACTGACCATGGAACAAACACAGCTGTACTGGTACCACTGGTTTTTTGCCACCGATCGCGGCATGCGTGTCTTGCGTGAGGATGCCAAGGGCGTGGCACAGCACATGTGGGACACCTGGGCACCCAAAGGTTGGTACTTGCCCCATGAGTTTGACCAAACCGCTTTGGCGTTCAACAGCCCAGACTGGCCCGAAGTGGTGTTGCACTCCTACCAACACCGCTGGGGTCATGCACCTTCAGACCCGTATTACACCGCCGATGAGGCCTTGCTTCACCCAGCACCCGTTTTGAGCCTGCCGACCTTGGTGTTGCATGGTGAATTGGATGGTGCGAGTTTGCCAGCCACTTCGGCCCATAAAGAGCAGTTTTTCAGCGGTCGTTACGAGCGCCAGGTGTTGAAAGGTGTGGGTCATTTCCCGCAACGAGAAGCCCCTAGCAAAGTGGCGCAAGCCATATTGCAATTCATCGCCTGATCAACTCTCCAGCCAATCGCAGATGGGTTGCCACTGCAGCAGGTCTTTCTCAACTTTGCTGCGGTGCAGATCGAACAAGCTCAAGCCGTGTGCCGCCATGTGCAGGTAGTACTGGGTATCGCGCAAGAAACTGATGATGGGCACATCCAGCGTTTCCATGAATTCACGTAATTTATTGGCGGCAATGGTGCGTTCATCCACCCGCATGCCCACGATGCCCACCCGGGTCTTGGTGCCTTTGGTCACTTCACGCAGTTGGGTGATGAAGGCTTGCGCGGCGTACATGTCAAAAATGCTGGGCATGATGGGGATCATCACTTTGTCAGCCCTGGACACCACTTCCTTGAAGCGCCAACCGCCCAAGCCGCCTGGGGTGTCAATCACCACATGGGTGGTGCCACGCGGCGGTTTCGCAGTCAAGACCAAATCGGCTTGCAACTCCCAGGTGGTGATGGGATTGGCCGCCTCAGGCCGCAGGCTCAACCAAAGTTTGGAAGATTGCTGCACATCCGCGTCGCCCAGCATGACGGCATGGCCCTTGGACGCAAAATACCCTGCCACATTGGTGGACAGGGTGGATTTACCGGCGCCCCCCTTGGGGTTGGCAATGACAACTACTGGCATATCAAGACAAATTCCAACCTTGTCCATTTCGGCAATAGGTGAGGGCTTGATTGAACAAGGCCTGGCCTGACTGTTTGCCTGATGTGGCGATCAGGTAATTGCGAAGCGGCATCATGTCAACAGAGCGAGCACAGTCAAAGCCTTTGCCTTGCTCGCCGCTCAAATGCATCACCACACGGCCATTGGCTTGCACCTGCTTGCGCTGTGCGCCCAGGTAGGCCAATGCACAGGCAGATTCACACACCTGGCTTTCTGTGACGATGGCCTCAATGCCCTTGCTTTGAAACCATTGACCCAATTGAATGCCCAACAGCAATTCACCCTGTGCAGAGTTCAGGTAGATGGGATTGACCACGCGGCGACCATCACGGCGCACACAGGGGTTGATTCGGTTGAGCATGGCATTGAGTTGGGGCAGACTTTGTTGACTGATGGTGCCTGAAAATTCCACCACATCTAAAGAACCTGAAACGCATTCAGGGTATTTGACTTGACTGAACCTGAGTTCGAAATCATCACCTTGCACCACATTCAAAACACGGACATTGGCACTGGGGTAACCATATGAGCCAGAACCCAGAACCACATGGTGGACCTCAGGATTGGGCGCGACGCATCCCAGCAAGGCGAGCAGGCCAAGCAGAATTAAATGGGTGGAGAAGTACTTCATGGACAACCTCAAGGTGGAGAAAATTTGATCGATCACAAATAGGTCGACCAAAACCACCCAAACTTGAGCAAACAAAATGAAAAAGCCGCCCCACAGGGCGGCTTTGGGAACAACTGCTTAATGCACAACCATCAGGGTGAATGGGAATACATAGGCTTGCAAGGTGATCAAGATGCCCACCAAACAGGCCAAGGCAATGGAGTGGAAGAACACATAACGCAGGATGTCGCCTTCGTGGTTGAACCAACGTGTGGCGGTGGAAGCCACCACAATGGACTGCGCGTCCACCATCTTGCCCATCACGCCGCCAGAGCTGTTGGCTGCACCCATGAGGTTGGGGGACAAACCAAGCTGCTCGGCCGCCACTTTTTGCATGCCGCCAAACAAGACGTTGGACGCTGTGTCTGAACCCGTCAGTGCCACACCCAGCCAGCCCATGAGGGTGCCGAAGAAGGGGTAGAAAACGCCGGTATTGGCAAAGGCCAAGCCCAAGGTGGTGTCGGTACCCGAGTAGCGGGTGAGTGAACCCAGCGCCAACATCAACACAATGGTCAACAAGGAATAGCGCACCAACCAGATGGTATTGAAGAAGATGCGGATCATGTTGATCGGGTTGTACTTCATGACCAAACCGCCCACGATGGCTGACAACAAAATGCCGGTTCCCGTGGCTGACAACAAGTTGAGCGTGTAAACAGCGCCTTCGGCCTTGGGTGCGGGCACCACAGGGGGCATTTTTTCAATCAGGTTGTGCAAACCGTCGATGGGAAACTTGGGCGCAAAGATGCTGTTGAAAAATTCTTTCACTGGAGGCAGGCCCCAGATGAAGATGAAAACAGTCAGGATGGCCCATGGTGTCCATGCGCGCAGCACATCGGCGCGTGAATGCTTGGTGTGAACCTTGGCGGGTTTGCCTTCGCCGCCATCTGTTTCATGGCCTTTGAGCGATACCGAGGTCCAAATGGTTTTGGGCTGCCAATATTTGAGGAAAGTCACCAAGCAGGCCATAGAGACTACGGCGGCGATCACGTCGACCAGTTCGGGGCCAATGTAGTTGGACACGAAGAACTGCATGATCGCAAAGCTCAAGCCTGTGACCAAAATGGCAGGCCAGACTTCCATCATGGCGCGGCGACCAGCGAAAGCCCAGATCAGCCAAAACGGCACCAGCAATGAGAAGAAGGGCAGTTGGCGACCGACCATGGCTGACACGGCCATGGCGTCATAGCCATGCACTTTGGCCAAGGTGATGATGGGGGTGCCCAAAGCGCCAAAGGCCACAGGGGCGGTATTGGCGATCAAAGACAAACCAGAGGCTGCCAGAGGTGAGAAGCCCAAGCCAATCAAGATAGCGGCTGTCACGGCCACGGGGGTGCCAAAACCAGCAGCGCCTTCGAAGAATGCACCGAATGCAAAGGCGATCAAGAGCAACTGCAAACGACGGTCTTCGGTGATGCTAGCTATGGAGTCTTGCAGGATTTGGAAACTGCCGTTTTGCTCAGTGAGTTGGTGCAAAAAGATGATGTTGAGCACGATCCAGCCGATGGGCAACAAGCCAGTCAAGCCGCCATACAAGGCTGCGTTGGCAGCCATGCCGCTGGGCATGCCGTAAACCAAAATTGCCACGGCCAAAGCCGCAACCAGTCCTGCGGCTGCTGCTATGTGGGCTTTCATGTGCAAAAACCCCAAGCCAACCAGCATCACCACCACAGGCACTGCGGCCAACAGCGTGGATAAGAACATGCTGCCCATTGGGTCGTATATTTGTTGCCATACCATGAGGTCATCTCCGAGACGAAAAACGAAAATTATAGAAATACCCCCTCAAGGGTTTACCCGAGCACCTAAACCAGTGAGACAAACATGATTGAAAGAACTCTTTTTTCACCTGAACACGATGCCTTTCGTGACAGTTTCAAGCGCTTCATGAATGCAGAAATTGCGCCTCATCACGCCCAATGGGAAGAGGATGGCCATGTGGACAAGGCGGTGTGGAACAAAGCGGGTGCCTTGGGCTTTTTGGGCATGAGCCTACCCGAGGCCTATGGCGGGGCGGACGCGGACAAATTGTTCTCCATCATTCAAATTGAAGAACTGAGTGCGGCGGGTTTTTCGGGCATTGGTTTTGGCCTGCATTCCGAAATCGTGGCCCCCTATGTGCTGCATTACGGCACCGAGGCGCAAAAAGCCATGTACTTGCCCTTGCTGGCCAGTGGCGAGATGGTCGGTGCCATCGCCATGACCGAGCCAGCGGCGGGCAGCGATTTGCAAGGCATCAAAACCACGGCCATGGCGCAAGCAGACGGCAGCTATGTGCTCAATGGCAGCAAAACTTACATCACCAATGGCTGGCATTCCGACTTGGTGATCGTGGTCGCCAAAACCAACCCCAGCGCGGGCGCCAAAGGCACCAGCTTGTTCTTGGTCGAGCAGGGCCTGGCGGGTTTCACCAAGGGCAAGCCCCTGAAAAAACTGGGGCTACGCGCACAAGACACCTGTGAGCTGTTTTTCGACCAGGTGCGCGTTCCTGCTGAAAACCTGTTGGGCGGAGACAAGCACCTGAACAAGGGCTTCATATGTCTGATGGAGCAACTGCCTTGGGAACGTTTGCAAATCGCCATCGGTGCGGTGGCAGCGTCGCAAGCGGCCATAGGTTGGACCTTGGAGCATGTGAAGCAGCGGCAGGTGTTTGGACAGCCCTTGGCGGCTTATCAAAACACCCGCTTCAAACTGGCCGAAATGCAAACCGAGGTGCAAATTGCCCAGGTGTTTGTGGACAAGTGCACCGAGTTGTTGCTGAAAGACCAACTCGACACTGCCACCGCTAGCATGGCCAAGTACTGGTGCACCGATTTGCAATGCAAGGTGATGGATGAGTGTGTGCAGCTGCACGGGGGCAGTGGCTTCATGTGGGAGTACCCGATCACCCGCGCTTATGCCGACGCCAGGGTGCAGCGCATTTACGGCGGCACCAACGAGATCATGAAGGAAGTGATCACCCGTAGCATGGGCATTGGCACCAAGTAAGCATCAATGGATGGTCAAGGTGTGAAACCCAAATGACCCCTTGGCACGGTCGGCGAAAAAGCAGCGCAGGGTTTCTTTCACCGTCTTGAATGCCAAGTCATCCCAGGGGATGTCGGCCTCTGAAAACAAACGCGCTTCCATGGTTTCATGCCCAGGGTTGAGGTGATCGTTGTGCATCTGAGCGCGAAAGAAAAAATGCACCTGCCCCACGCGAGGCACGTCCAGCACCGCAAACAAGGCTTGCATGTCAATTTGCGCGCCAGCTTCCTCGTCGGTTTCGCGGGCCGCGCCCTCGGCCAAGGTTTCGCGCAGCTCCATGAAGCCCGCCGGCAGGGTCCAAAAGCCTTTGCGTGGTTCGATGTTGCGCTTGCACAGCAGCACTTGGTCGCCCAACACGGGAATGGTGCCCACCACATTCAGGGGGTTTTCGTAATGCACCGTGTGGCAAGCCGGGCAAACCGCGCGCAGTTTGGTGTCGCCATCGTCAGGTAAACGCCGCACCACGGCGGTGCCGCAATTTTTGCAATGTTGGATGCTTCCCGACCCAGCGTAGTCCATGTGTTGGCTTTCAATTAAGGGCGATGGCCCCCAGCGTGCGCCGAGTTTAGGGCACTTGACTTGGTATCCTTGTGAGCATGAAACTCCACAACTACTTTCGATCTTCCGCCTCCTTTCGGGTGCGCATTGCGCTCGCCCTCAAAGGCCTGTCCTACCAATACGTCTCTGTGCACATTGGCAAAGGTGAACAGTTCCAAGAATCATTCACCCAGCTCAATGGTGACGCCCTGGTGCCCATGCTCGAGGTCGATGGTTTGCGCTTGACCCAGTCCATGGCCATCATGGAGTACCTGGACGACACCCATCCCACCCCTGCTTTGCTGCCGTCAGACGCTGCTGGTAAAGCCCGTGTTCGTGCTTTGTCGCAGTCCATCGCCTGTGAAATCCACCCGCTGAACAACCTGCGCATCTTGAAATACCTGAGCGGCACCTTGAAGCTGGACGAAGACACCAAAAACACCTGGTACCGCCATTGGGTGGACCTGGGTTTACAAGCCTTTGAAAAGCAACTGGCGCAGCCCGCCACAGGCCGTTTTTGCCATGGGGACACGCCCACCATGGCCGACTGCGTGTTGGTACCGCAAATTTTCAATGCCCAGCGTTTCAAGGTGGACTTGAGCTTGTTCCCACGCACCATGGCGGTGTTTGACGCCTGCATGGCCATGCCCGCCTTCCAGCAAGCGCAACCCAGCGCCTGTCCCGACTTTGAGCCCTGAAGCGCCCATCCACTTGCCCGATTGGCCTGGGGTGAGGGTGTTTTGCAGCACCCGCCAAGGCGGGGTGTCACAAATCCCTTATGGCAGCCTGAACCTGGGCGACCATGTGGGAGACCAAGCCGAACATGTGGCGCTCAACCGCCGAACCTTGGCCAAGGCTTGTGGCGCCAAGCCCGTGTTCTTGAAGCAAGTACATGGCACCCAGGTGCTGGAAATCACCCCGCAAACACCCGATGGCGCTGTGGCCGACGCCTGCTGGACCCGCACACCGCAATTGGCCTGCACCATCATGGTGGCCGATTGCCTGCCTGTGTTGCTGTATTCGCCCTCAGAACATCGCGTGGCCGCCGCCCATGCTGGGTGGCGTGGTTTGGTGGGTGGGGTATTGGAAAACACCTTGCGGGTGTTCAACAGCACCGAGGATTTGAAAGTTTGGCTGGGGCCGTGCATAGGCCCCAGCGCGTTCGAGGTGGGCCCCGAGGTGCGAGCGGCTTTTGTGGGGGCCGACCCCCAGGCCGAGAACCACTTCAAGCCGCTGACGACGCCCAGCAAGTACCTGGCCGACTTGCCCGCCTTGGCTCGTCAACGCTTGACACAGATGGGCGTGAAAGAGGTGCAAGGCCATGATGGCTCCCCGTCTTGGTGCACCTTCAGCCAAGCAAAGCTGTTTTATTCCCACCGCCGCGATGGCGTGAGTGGTCGATTCGCGGCGGGCATCAGTTTGATTTGAGCCATGTCAGGGGTTTGTAGGGGTATTCAAATCTAATTCGAGGCCTAAGATGATCTGAAGCCACCAGCCCCCACCCATGAACTCCTTACCCAGCCTGAACATAGCGCCCGATAAGTTAAGCCAACTGCAGGCCGACTACGCCAAGGAGTTGCAAGCCCTGTGGGAGCAAGGCTTGCAGACCAATACCCCGCTCAAAGACCGCCGTTTTGCCAATGACGCCTGGCAGCAAAATGCACTCGCGGGCTTCAATGCCGCCTTGTATTTGCTCAATGCGCGTACCATGATGTCCTTCACCGAGGCCATGGAAACAGACGACAAAACCCGTGCCCGTATTCGCTTTGCGGTGGAGCAATGGGTGGCGGCTTCTTCGCCCAGCAACTACCTGGCTTTGAACGCCGAGGCGCAGAAAAAAGCCATTGATACCCAAGGCGAGAGCATCAAACTGGGCCTGCAAAACATGCTGCACGACCTGCAGCAAGGCCATGTGTCCATGACCGACGAAAGCCTGTTCGAGGTGGGGAGAAACGTCGCCACCACCGAGGGTGCCGTGGTGTTTGAAAACGAGTTGTTCCAGCTCATCGAGTACAAACCGCTCACGGCCAAGGTATATCAGCGCCCGTTTTTATTGGTCCCGCCTTGCATCAACAAGTTCTACATCCTCGACCTGCAGCCCACCAATTCACTGATCCGCTATGCCGTGGCCCAAGGTCACCGCACCTTCGTGGTGAGTTGGCGCAACCCCGACGCCGACATGGCCCAGACCACCTGGGACGACTATGTTGAAAAGGGCGTGATGCAGGCCATCGAAGTGGCTCGTCAAATTGGCAACATGCCGCAAATCAACGCCCTGGGTTTTTGCGTGGGGGGCACCTTGCTCACCTCTGCTTTGGGCGTGTTGGCCGCGCGTGGCGAAGACCCTGTGGCCAGCGCCACCTTGCTCACCACCTTTGTCGATTTTGAGCATGCGGGCGTGTTGGACGTCTTCATCGACGAGGCTTTTGTGAAATTCCGCGAAGCTCAGTTTTCCGAGGGTGGCCTGATGGCGGGGCGCGACATGGCGTCCACTTTCAGCTTTTTGCGCCCCAACGACTTGGTCTGGAACTACGTGGTGGGCAATTACCTCAAGGGCGAAACCCCGCCGCCATTCGACCTGCTGTACTGGAACAGTGACGCCACCAATTTGGCTGGCCCCATGTACGCCTGGTACTTGCGCAACACCTATTTGGAAAACAATTTCATCAAACCTGGCAAAACCACCATTTGTGGCGAAAAGCTCGACCTGCGCAAGGTGGATTTGCCGGTTTACTTGTATGGCTCTTTGGAAGACCACATCGTGCCCATCGCAGGGGCTTATGCCTCTACCCAGGTCTTCCCAGGCCCCAAGCGCTTTGTCATGGGCGCTTCTGGCCACATTGCGGGTGTCATCAACCCGCCTGCTGCCAACAAGCGCTGTTACTGGGTGCGCTCGGACACCCAATTGCCCGCCACCCTCGAAAAATGGCGCGCAGGGGCCAAGGAACAGCCTGGCAGCTGGTGGACCGACTGGTCAGCCTGGTTGAAAAAACACGCGGGTCAGCAAATCACGGCACCCAAAACCTATGGCCGTGGCAAGCACAAAGTCATCGAGCCCGCCCCTGGCCGTTATGTCAAAACCAGGGCCTGACCCCAAACCCCCAGCATTTCAATTCAAAACAACCACAGGAGACAACAAATGAGTCAAAAAATCGCATACGTGACCGGCGGCATGGGCGGCATCGGCACCGCCATTTGCCACCGCTTGCACAAGATGGGCTACAAGGTCATTGCCGGCTGCGGCCCCAGCCGTGACTTTGACAAATGGCTGGGCGAGCAAAAAGCCATGGGCTACACCTTTTATGCGTCTGTGGGCAATGTGGCTGATTGGGAATCCACCACCCAAGCCTTCAGCAAAGCGGTGGGCGAACACGGCCCCATTGACGTATTGGTGAACAACGCTGGCATCACCCGCGACCGCATGTTCTTAAAGATGACGCCTGAGGACTGGAAGGCCGTCATTGACACCAATTTGAACGCCATGTTCAACGTGACCAAGCAAGTGGTGCCTGGCATGGTGGAAAAGGGTTGGGGCCGCATCATCCAAATCTCCTCGGTGAACGGTGAAAAAGGCCAATCTGGTCAAACCAATTACTCGGCGGCCAAAGCCGGCATGCACGGCTTCACCATGGCCTTGGCGCAAGAAATGGCCAACAAGGGTGTGACGGTCAACACGGTCAGCCCTGGCTACATCGGCACCGACATGGTCAAGGCCATCAAGCCCGAAGTGCTGGAAAAAATCGTCGCCACCATTCCTGTGAAACGCTTGGGCACACCGGAGGAAATTGGTTCCATCGTGGGCTGGTTGGCCGGTGACGAGTCAGGCTTTACCACCGGTGCAGACTTTTCCTGCAACGGCGGCCTGCACATGGGCTGATCATGAAAGCGGCTTGGTATGAACGCAACGGTGCAGCCGCCGAGGTGATGGTGGTGGGTGAGATGCCCACCCCAGATCCTGCAGCCGGCGAGGTTCGGGTGCGCTTGCACGCCTCTGGCGTCAATCCCTCGGATGTCAAGTCGCGCATGGCGCGCCCTTTGGGCGGGCCGCGCATTCTGCCCAACAGCGATGGCGCTGGGGTGATTGACGCGGTGGGCGAGGGTGTGTCTACCAGCCGTGTGGGCGAACGGGTCTGGACCTGGAACGCCCAGTGGCAGCGCCCCTTTGGTACCTCGGCCGAGTATGTGGTGTTGCCCAGTGCGCAAGCGGTGTTGATGCCCCAGAGCCTGTCGTTTCACGCAGGGGCTTGCATGGGCATTCCTGGCCTCACGGCCTTGCAAGCGGTGCGATTGGCAGGCGAGGTCCGGGGCCAGCAGGTGTTGGTGACAGGCGCTTCGTCGGCGGTGGGTCACTACATCACCCAAATGCTGATGCAAGCAGGTGCCCAGGTGATTGGCACCGTGGGCAGCCCAGCCAAAGCGGCGCATGCACAGGCTGCGGGCGCGGCGCACTGCCTGTTCTACAAAACCGAAGACGTGGTGGCGCGGGTGAAAGAGCTCACGGATGGGCGCGGCGTGGATGTGGTGATTGACATGGACTTTTCCACCACCGCCGCCTGGTTGGCGCAAGGTGTGTTGAAGCCCCATGGTCAGTTGATTTGCTACGGCTCCAACCCGCCGCCCGACATCAGTTTGAGCTTTCGCCCTTTGCTGATGAACTCCATCGGTCTGAAGTTTTTCTTGGTATACGACCTGCTGCCTGCCGACCGTCAAGCTTGTTTGGCGCAACTCAGCGACATGTTGGCCCTAGGCGCTTTGCAGCACACCATCGGCGCGGCCTTCCCGCTAGAGCAAGTGGTGCTGGCCCATGTGACCGTGGAGGCAGGGCAGACCATTGGCAACGTGGTGCTCGACATCGCCCACTGATTGGCTGGTGCGGTAGTCTTGCATGAAGAAAACCATTGCCATCTTTTTGCACCACCCGACCTGCTCGGCCGACTCGGTGAATGGTCTGATTGCGGCCTTCTCGGCCATGGCCCGCATCAAAATCTTCACCAAGCACAAGGTGGCCGAGGGGTTTTTCAACGACGTGGACCTGGTGGTGTTCCCGGGCGGGGACGGCGAGGCCACCGCTTTTCGAACTGTTTTGAAGCCCAATTTGGCCGACATCCGCGCCTACATGCAGCGCGGCGGCAAGTACCTGGGCATCTGCATGGGGGCGTATTGGGCTGACGCCTATTACTTCAACCTCTTGAAGGGCACGCGCTGCGTGCAGTACATCAAGCGTCCCAAGGCCGATATTCGGTCTTCCTATGGCACGGTGGCACCTGTGAACTGGCTGGGTCAGCCCCACCAGATGTACTTTTACGATGGCCCGACCTTTTTGGGCGGCTCGTTTCAAACCATGGCCAGCTATGCCAACGGCGACCCCATGGCCATCGTGCAGGGCTCGGTCGGCCTCATTGGCTGTCACTTGGAAAGCCAAGCGCACTGGTACAGCAAGAAATACATGCAACCCCACTGGCACCTGAACGCGCACCACCCCTTGCTTTGGCAATTTGTGGCCAATCACCTGCTGCATTCACCCCAGCTGGACTTGTTCAGTTGAGTTTTTGGATAACCATGGACGCATTCACATTGGCTTGGGTGCCGCCAATCACACTGGCCAAGCCAACGGCCGCGTCAGAACTGTAGTTCACCAAGCGCAACACATCCCCACGGCTGAGTTCAATGATGACCTGCCCGAAGGTTTGCTGAGTCCCAGCGCCTGAGCCATAAACCGACCCTGCAGCCACTTTGTCATTCACAAAAATAGCAAATTGGTTGGGTTCAGTGCCCGAAATGGAAAAGTTCAGATAGTAAACACCGCTGTTGTCGATGATGATCTGGTCCGAGCCAGGCTCATGCCGCACGCCCACCATCACGCCATTGCTGTCAAACAACACAGCGCTCTTTTCAAACAGCTTGTCTTTCATGATTTCAACTGTTTGGGGGCTGAGGTTGTAGATGTAGGCATAGGCTGAAAGCCCGCCGCCAGAAGGGCCGGTTTCCCCCGTTGCGCCAGTGGCCCCAGTGGCACCGGTCGTGCCACGAGCACCATTGCAGATGTATTTGAAAGAGGTGATTTCACCGCTTTCCAGAATGCTGTTGCTGTTGCTGTCCAGTCCCACGCTGACCAAGCTGCCTCCTGTTGCGCAGTGAGCCCCAGCAGCTTCACTGGTGATCAGCACCAGCGCGTTCAGGCTGCTGGTGCCACTCAGGCCGTCAAGTCCGTCGCACACATACTGGGTGCTGCTCGCTTCTGTGAGTTCAAGTATTTGGTTGGCATTCACGTCGATGCCTGATTGAATGGTGATGCCTCCGCTGGGGCATGCGCTGATGGGTGCCATATTGAGCATGGCAACCGCGATAGGTTGGTTTGGCCTTGCTTTGATTTCTGCGGGGTCGGTTTGCCCCCCGTAGGCGCTCAAGAAAATCAAAGTCGTGCAGCCCAGCGCCCAAAAGGTCCTGATTGCAATCTGGCACGACATGGGTTTGAGCCCTGATTACTTGGGTGCGATGGTCAGATTGTTGTGAACCGCGCTGACCGATTTCACCTTGGTGGCCAAGTCGGTGGCTTTGTCGGATTCGCGCTTGCTTTTGACTTCGCCAGTCAAATCCACCACGCCATGGTCTGTGCGCACGCTGATGTCGCGGCCTTTGACCAGCTTGTTCTTGGCAAAGGCTGCTTTCACCTTGGCGGTGATGGCTGCATCATCGACATACTCGACAGTCGTGTCTGTGGTGGTGTCCTTGGCCATGCTGACCACGGGGCCAAACAATGCACCGACCAGTAACAAAGGCGCTAATAATTGAATCATCATGATGTTGTCCTAGAGAAGTTGCTCGACAAGTGGTCGAGATATGGCGAAAGCCACACGAGCTCACTCTAGGTATTCAGGGTCTATGGGTCTGTACGCCGTCGAACGCAACCGGGCCTCTTCTTCAGATTGACCATAATTCGGGCTTTCACCCCTGTTCACAACGGCCTGAATGCAGCAATTGTCCGAAGTTAAAAACCACTCAGTCAGCGTCGCTCCCATGATGGACTGGACCGACCGCCACTGTCGGTATTTCCACCGCCTGTTGTCGCGCCACGCCTTGCTCTACACCGAGATGGTCACCACGGGGGCGCTGATCCATGGCGATGTGCCGCGCCACCTGGACTTCAACCCCGAAGAACACCCTGTGGCGCTTCAATTGGGCGGCAGCGAGCCTGCCGACCTGGCCCGTGCCGCCAAGCTGGGCGAGCGTTGGGGCTACGAAGAGATCAACCTCAACTGCGGCTGCCCCTCGGAGCGGGTGCAGCGCGGCGCATTTGGCGCTTGCCTCATGGCTGAGCCGCAACTGGTTGCCGATGGCGTGAAGGCCATGAAAGACGCGGTGAGCATCCCCGTGACCGTGAAGCACCGCATTGGCATTGACCGAGGTGAGAGCTACGACTTTGTGCGCGATTTTGTAGGTACGGTGTCACAAGCTGGTTGTGATTTGTTCATCGTCCACGCCCGAAACGCCTGGCTGCAAGGCCTGTCGCCCAAGGAAAACCGCGAAATTCCGCCCCTGAAGCCCGAATGGGTGCTGCGCCTCAAGCTTGATTTCCCTGGCTTGAAATTCGTCATCAATGGCGGCATCACCAGTTCAGACCAAATTGCCCAGCACCTGGGCGAATTGGACGGCGTCATGGTGGGGCGCGAGGCCTATCACCGACCTTGGTTCTTGAGCGAGTGGGACAGCTTGATGGACCACCCTTCAGCGCCACTGGACATGGACCAGGTGGAAGCCCAGATGGTGGACTACATGGGTGCCCAAGCCAAGCTGGGCGTGGGCTGGTTCGCGGTGTCGCGTCATATCTTGGGCCTGCGTCATGGGCAAAAAGGCGCTCGCAGATGGCGGCAGGTTTGGAGCGATCACCGCCTGAAAGACCGCCCAGCCGCCGAAGTGGCCTTGCTGGCCCAGGAAGCCTTGAAGCTGTGAAAGACCTTGCCCAATCAAGCCGCTGGGCGGCGGTGGCCATTTGGTGCGTGCCCGCCATGTGGGCCTTCAACTTCATGGTGGCGCGCATGGCGCCTGGCGTCATCGAACCGCACGGTTTGGCGCTGGGGCGCTGGCTGATCGTGACCGTCTGTTTGGGTTGGTGGTGCAGGGCTGAAATTTGGCAATTTAGAAGCCATATTCGACAAGATTGGCGACGTTACCTTGTTTTAAGCACTTTTGGTATGTTGATCTGTGGCGCTTGGGTGTATGTTGGGGCTCGAACCTCCTCGGCCATGAACATCTCCCTCATTTACTCCTCTTCGCCGGTGTTCATTTGTTTGGCTGCGGTGTTCTGGCTGAAAGAGCGCATGCGCTGGTGGCAGGCTTTGGGCGTGTTGATTGCGCTCTTGGGCGTGGTGCATGTGGTGGTGCAAGGCCATTGGGCCACCTTGTCCGAGGTGCAATGGGTCGAGGGCGATGCGCTCATCTTGCTGGCCGCCTGCAGCTGGGCAGCCTTCGCTTTGCTGCAAAAACGCTGGCCCTCACCCTTGGGTGGGCTGGCCAGGTTGTCGGTGATGGCGTTTTTCGGGTGTTTGGTGGTGTTGCCCTTTGTACTCTGGGAGGCCACGCTGCCCAGCACCCCCGCCTGGACTTGGCAGGCTGGGGCCATGGTGCTGGTGGTCGGCGTGTTCCCTGGCATCTTGGCTTACAGCGTTTACGCCTGGGGGCAACAACTGTTGGGCGCGAGCCGGGTCAGCATGGTGCTTTATTTGGGGCCGCTGTGGGGGGCCGTGGTTTCTTGGGGGGTGTTGAGCGAGCCCTTGGGATTGCACCATCTGCTGGGCGCACTGCTCATCCTCCCGGGCGTGGCCCTGGCACAGAAAAGCGGCTAGTCCTGCTAGCGAGTCATTGCTCGTCATTGCGAGGCCGTAGGCCGAAGCAAACCATGCAACCGTCACCCGAACTGGGGGGTCATTTTGCTGCTCTTTCGCTCACAAAATGCCCCCCAGTCCGTGTGCCGGTGGATCGTGCAGCTTCGAATGACACCTGTCTTGAGAGGGCTGTCGATCAGAGGAGCCTCCGATTGCATGCGCGGGTCGATTGCGCTGGGACAGTCGCTTGCAAATGAATTGGTGGTCTGCGGTGACTACCAAACTTTGAAGCCAGTCAGGGGGCATCGGACGCGTAGCGAACATCGCAGCTTTGCTGCGGTGAGCGGCGTTCGATGTCCCTTGGCTGGCATGCAGAGATTGCTTCAGCCTGCGGCCTCGCAATGACGAGCAATCAAGAGCTCAGTCTGCAATCCCACCCACCACTTGGCTGAAGCCGCCGTCCACATAGGTGATTTCAGCTGAGACACCTGCCGCCAAGTCAGAGAGCAAGAAGGCGGCGACGTTGCCCACATCCTCGATGGTGACGTTGCGGCGAATGGGGGAGTTGGCGGCCACCACTTCCAAAATCTTGCCAAATCCTTTGATGCCAGAGGCGGCCAAGGTTTTGATGGGTCCGGCGCTGATGCCGTTGGCCCGCAAACCTCGGTTCTGACTGCCCAAGGACTCGGCCAAATAGCGCACCGAAGCCTCAAGGGAGGCCTTGGCCAAACCCATGGTGTTGTAGTTGGGGACGGTGCGCAATGCACCCAAATAGCTCAAGGTCAACAGGGCGGCGTTGTCATTGAGGTACGGCAACAACGCTTTGGCCATGGCCGGAAAGCTGTAGGCGCTGATGTCGTGCGCAATGGCAAAAGCTTCGCGGCTCAAGCCGTCTAAAAAGTCGCCTGCGATGGCTTCACGTGGCGCAAAGCCGATGGCATGAACGAAACCGTCCATCTTGGGCCAAACGGCGGTCAAACCATTCACCAAACTGGCGATTTGCTCGTCGCTTGACACATCACAGTCAAACACCAAACTAGAGCCAAAATCGGCAGCGAATTCGGTGATGCGCTCCTTGAAGCGTTCGCCTTGGTAGCTGAAGGCCAGCTCGGCACCTTGCGCATGGCAGGCTTTGGCGATGCCGTAGGCAATCGACCTGTTGGACAAGACGCCGGTGATCAATAATTTTTTACCAGCTAAAAACCCTGTTTTTGGTTGCACGTGGAAGCTCCTGAAAAATCTTGCAGAATTGTCGCATGCGAACTTTCTTACTTGGTCTGGTACTTTTCAGCTCTTCGGGCGCTTGGGCCGCCCATGCCTACGCCCAATTTGGCGACATCAAATACCCGCCAGGGTTCAGAAATTTCAGTTATGTGAACCCCGTTGCCCCCAAGGGTGGCGACATCAGTCTGGTGGCTCCCTCCCGCGCTTCCAGCTTTGACAAATACAACCCCTTCACGCTCAAGGGCACCGCGCCCCCGGGCATCAGCGCCCTCATGTTTGAGACCTTGCTGACCGGCAATGCCGAGGAGCCCACCACCGCTTATGGCTTGTTGGCCGAGGACGTGACGGTCAGCGCCGACAAGCTCTCGGTCAGCTTCAAGCTGCACCCCGAGGCGCAGTTCCAAAACGGCGACCCGGTGCTGGCGTCTGATGTGAAATATGCTTTTGACCGACTGACCAGCAAGGAAGCCGCGCCTCAATTTCGCACCTATTTCAGCGAGGTGAAAGGGGCCACAGTGGTGTCCGAGCGTGAAATCCGCTTCGATTTCAAACGCGCCAACGCCGAGTTGCCGCTCATCGTGGGTGGCATGCCGGTGTTCAGCCAAAAATGGGGCGCTGGCAAGTCCTTCGACCAAGTGGTCACCGACCCGCCCATCGCTTCGGGCCCCTACAAATTGGGCAAAACCGATTTTGGCAAAGACATTCAATATGTGCGCAACCCGAGCTACTGGGCCAAAAACCTGGGCGTGCGCCGTGGCATGTTCAATTTCAACCGCATCACCTACAAGCTCTACAAAGACACGACCGCGCAGTTCGAGGCTTTCAAAGCGGGCGAGTTCGATTACATCCAAGCCTTTGTGGCCCGCGAATGGGCTCGGGCCTACAAGGGCAAGTTGTTTGACAACGGCACGCTCATCAAACAAGAGTTGCAGCACGGCAACGCCGGAGACTTTCAGGGCTTCATGTTCAACACCCGCTTGCCCAAATTCCAGGACAAACGGGTGCGCCAAGCTATTGGCTTGGCCATGGATTACGAATGGATGAACCGCCAACTGTTCTACCAGGCCTACACCCGGGTGCGGGGCTATTTCGTGGGCAGCGATTTCGAGGCCAAAGGCCTGCCTTCACCAGATGAACTGAGCTTGCTGGAGCCCTTGAGAAGCAAATTGCCCCCAGAGGTGTTCAACCAGCCTGTGCCTTTGCCGCCTGTGACCAGCTTGGACCCTGCAACCGGCGAGACCTTGCGTGACCACCTGCGCTTGGCCCGTGACCTGCTCGCGCAAGCGGGCTGGACTTACCGCGATGGTGCCCTGCGCAACGCCAAGGGGGAGGCGTTCACGCTGGAGTTTTTGGACAACTCGGGCTCCATGGGGCGGGTAGTCACGCCTTACGCCAAAAACCTGGAGAAGCTGGGTTTTCAGGTGAATTACAAGGTGGTCGACTTTGCGGTGCTGCAAAAGCGCATGGATGTGTTCGACTTCGAACTCATCAGCAACCGCATTGGTGGCAGCGAAGCGCCTGGCACCGAGCTGCTCGAGCGTTTTGGGTCCAAGGCCGCCGACACCGAGGGATCGAGCAATGTCATCGGGGTGAAAGACCCAGCCATCGATGCCTTGCTGGACAAAGCAGTTGCAGCCCAAACCCGCCCCCAATTGGTGGCGGCTTTGAAGGCACTCGACCGAGTTTTGCGCCATGGCCACTTCAGCGTGCCGCATTGGTATGGCAGTGTGCACCGTGTTGCTTGGCGTGCGGGGCGGTTTGAGCGCCCCAATGTGACGCCGCGCTACTACCAGCCTGAAACCTGGATCACGTCCACCTGGTGGGCCAGTACCGACAACTTGGTGGGGGAGCGCTGACATGTTTGTCTATATCTTGAAGCGGTTGCTGCTGATGATCCCCACCTTGTTCGGCATTTTGTTGCTGACTTTCGTGGTGATTCAATTCGTCCCAGGCGGACCCGTGGAGCAAATGGTGTCGCAGTTGCAAGGCCGTGACAGTGGCGGCGAGGGTGCGGCCGCCAGCGGCGCGGGCTACCGTGGTCGACAAGGCGTGGACGCGGCGCGGATTGAAGAAATCAAGCAACTGTATGGCTTTGACAAACCACCGCTTGAGCGCTTTGTGCAAATGCTGCAGCAATTCGCCCGCTTCGATTTGGGCAAGAGTTTTTTCTACCCCAAGGACGTCTGGCAGTTGGTGAAAGAAAAACTGCCGGTCTCCATCAGCCTGGGGCTGTGGACCTTTTTCCTGAGCTACTTGGTGTCGGTGCCTCTGGGCATTGCCAAGGCGGTGCGGGCGGGTTCGCGCTTTGACATGCTCACCAGCGTGGTGGTGCTGATTGGCTACGCCATTCCAGGCTTTGTGCTGGGTGTGGCTTTGTTGGTGGTGTTTGGCGGACAGTTGCAATGGTTTCCCTTGAGGGGGCTGACCTCGAGCAATTGGGACACGCTCAGCACAGGCGCCAAGGTGGTGGATTACCTGTGGCACATCGCCATGCCCATCACGGCCAGCGTGTTGGGTGCTTTCGCGGTCACCACCATGCTGACGAAAAACGCTTTCTTGGAAGAAATTGGCAAGCAATATGTGCTGACCGCCCGTTCCAAAGGCCTGTCCGAGCGCACCGTGCTGTGGAAGCACGTCATGCGCAACGCCCTGATTCCCTTGGTGACCGGCTTTCCTGCGGCTTTTGTGGGGGCGTTTTTCACCGGTTCGCTGCTGATTGAAACCCTGTTTTCCCTCGATGGTTTGGGGCTGCTGAGCTATGAAAGCGTGATGCGCCGCGATTACCCCGTGGTGCTGGGCACCTTGTATTTGTTCACCCTGATTGGCTTGGTCACCAAGCTGATCAGCGACCTTTGTTATGCGTGGGTGGACCCGCGTGTGAAATTCGATTGAGCCCCATGAGCACCGTCTCCCTGTCTCCCTCCGCTTTGGCTTGGCGTCGCTTCAAGCGCAACCGCATGGGCTTTGTCAGTTTGGTGTTGTTTGTGGTCCTGTTTGTGGTCAGTCTGGCCGCTGAACTGGTGTCCAACGACAAGCCCTTGGTGGCCAGTTACCAGGGTGAGTTGTATTTCCCTGTGTTCAAGAACCCCCCAGAGACGGCGTTTGGCGGCGACTTCGCAACGCCCACCGATTACTTCGATCCCTTCATTCGCCAGCAGTTGGCCAAGCCCGGCAACTGGGCGGTGTTCCCACTCAACCCCTACCACCACAGCACCCTGAACTACTTTGCCAAGGAGCCCAACCCCGCGCCGCCCTCGGGCGACAACTGGCTGGGCACCGACGACCGTGGCCGTGATTTGCTGGCCCGCTTGCTTTATGGCTTTCGGGTGTCGGTGTTGTTTGCCTTGGCACTGACCATCACAGGCACCTTGCTGGGCGTGGTGACTGGGGCGATTCAAGGCTTTTTCGCCGGCAAGATCGACCTCGCGTTTCAGCGTTTCATTGAAATTTGGGGTGCCATGCCCGAGCTGTATTTGCTCATCATCTTCTCGGCGGTGTTCGAGCCCAGCGTCAGCCTGCTGCTAATCTTGCTCAGCCTGTTTGGCTGGATGGGCCTGTCCGACTATGTGCGGGCCGAGTTCTTGCGCAACCGCCAGCTCGACTATGTGCGTGCCGCCCGCGCTTTGGGCCTGTCCAACTGGGCCATCATTTGGCGACATGTGCTGCCCAACAGCATGACGCCAGTGGTCACCTTTTTGCCATTCCGCATGAGCGCGGCCATTTTGGCGCTCACCAGCCTGGACTTTCTGGGTTTGGGCGTGCCCCCTGGCACACCCAGCTTGGGGGAGTTGCTGTCCCAAGGCAAAAACAACATCGACGCTTGGTGGATTTCGATTTCCACCTTTGGCGTGTTGGTGCTGACCTTGCTGCTGCTCACCTTCATGGGAGACGCATTGCGCGACGCTTTGGATCCCCGCAAATTGGCGCAGGAGACCCAGCCATGACGCCATTGCTCAAGGTGCATAACTTGCACATGTCGTTCCAAGGCCGCGAGGTGGTGCACGGCGTGTCTTTCTCCATCCAAGCGGGTGAAAAGCTCGCCTTGGTGGGCGAGTCGGGCTCGGGCAAAACCGTCACCGCGCTCAGCCTGCTGGGTTTGGCGCGCGGGGCGTGGGTGCGTGGCGAGGCCTTGTTCGAGGGGCGCGATTTGCTGCACATGAGCGAGACCGAGTTGCGTGGCATTCGGGGCAGCGAGATCGCCATGGTGTTTCAAGAGCCCATGACCGCGCTCAATCCCTTGTTCACCATTGGAGACCAAATTGCCGAGGTGCTGGAGCTGAAAAAAGGCTTGTCGCGCAAAGACGCCTGGGCCAGAGCCATTGAACTCCTGGAAGACACCGGCATTCCAGAGCCCGAGCGACGGGTCAACAGCTACCCACATCAACTCTCGGGTGGTCAGCGCCAACGCGCCATGATCGCCATGGCCTTGGCGGGCGAGCCCAAACTGTTGCTGGCTGACGAGCCCACCACGGCGCTGGACGTGTCTTTGCGCGGGCAAATTTTGGCGTTGCTCGACAGCTTGCAGGCCAAGCATGGCATGGCGGTGCTCTTGATCACCCACGACCTGAACATGGTGCGCCGATTCGCCCATCGGGTGGTGGTCATGGAAAACGGCCTGATGGTGGAGCATGGCGAGGTGAGTGCGGTGCTGAGTCAGCCCCAGCACCCTTACACCCGCCGTTTGGTGCAAAGCCAGCCAGAGCGCAATGTCTTCGAACCCGTGTCCAACGCCGAGGTGCTGGTGCAGGCCCAAGGCCTGAGGGTGTCTTACCCGGTTCCCCGTTCGGGATGGCGGGGTTGGTTGGGGCAAGGCGAATTCGTGGCCCTGCATGAGGCGAATTTCGAACTTCGCAGCGGCCAAACCCTGGGCATCATTGGCGAGTCGGGCTCGGGCAAATCCTCTTTGGCCTTGGCCACCCTGGGCCTCATGCCGTTCAAGGGCGATTTGCAAATTGAAGGGCAACACTGGAGCGGCAATGCCGAGCGCGATTTGCCCATGCGTCGGGCGCTGCAAGTGGTGTTTCAAGATCCGTTTTCGTCGCTATCACCTCGCATGACCGTGGAAGCAGTGGTGGGCGAGGGCTTGCAGGTCCATGCCCCTGAGCTCAACTCTTTGGCGCGTCAAATCAAGGTGCTGGCGGCCTTGGCCGAGGTGGGCATGACTGAAGAGCAGTTCCCGGGGCTGCTGGCCCGTTATCCGCACGAGTTCTCGGGGGGACAGCGTCAGCGCATCGCCATTGCTCGGGCGCTGATCGTGCAACCCCGTGTGTTGGTGCTGGACGAGCCCACCAGCGCCTTGGACGTGTCCATCCAAAAACAAGTGCTGGATTTGCTGCAGCGCCTGCAACGCGAGCGGGATTTGAGCTATTTGCTGATCACCCACGACATCGAGGTCATACAAGCCATGGCCCACCATGTGATGGTGCTCAAAGACGGCCAAGTGGTGGAGTCCGGCACCATGGACGAGCTGATGCGAGCCCCTGAATCCGACTACACCCGCAGTTTGTTGGCAGCTTCCTTCATCGGGGGCGTCTAAACCGGCTGATAAATGGTTACAATAGCGGCCAAATGAACGATAACGGGCGGACATCCCAACCGCCCGTTTTTTTTGGTCGGGTGAAAAGCGTTGGCATTGCAAGACATCATTGAACAGACTGTCACGGGCTTGGGTTACCAGCTGGTGGAGGTGGAGCGATCCGCCGGTGGTTTGTTGCGCGTCACCCTCGATTTGCCTTGGCAGCCGGGTGCGCCCGAGCTGTTTGTTCAGGTGGAAGACTGTGAAAAAGTCACTCGCCAATTGCAATTCGTGTTGGAAGTTGAAGGTACCGAGTACAGCCGTTTAGAGGTGTCCTCGCCCGGTATCGACCGACCTTTGCGTTCAGAAAACGATTTTTTGCGTTTTGTGGGTCAAGAGATCGACCTCACGCTCAAAGCGCCCATGGGGGCGGCAGCCGGTGGCTTGGTGGCCGCCAATCGCAAGAAATTTCGAGGGGTGTTGGAAAGCACGGATACCCCACAAACTTGGCAAATCACCTGGCGTGATGAGCCGACCAGCAAGCCGGGCATGCGCCCAGCGCGGGTCCAAAAAGACTTGCCAGTGCAAGCGTTGCAGTTCACCTTGAGTGAATTGCGCGACGCTCGCCTGGCGCCGATTGTGAATTTCAAGGGCCGCAGGCCCGCTGAGAACAGGAGTACTGAATCATGAATCGCGAAATGCTCATGTTGGTGGACGCCATCTCGCGCGAGAAAAATGTCGAGCGCGACTTGGTGTTTGGTGCGGTGGAATCCGCGTTGGCCCAAGCCACTAAAAAATTGTATGAAGGCGATGTGGACATCCGCGTCGCCATGGACCGTGATTCAGGTGAATACGAAACCTTCCGTCGTTGGTTGGTGGTGCCTGATGAAGCAGGCTTGCAAAACCCCGATGCTGAAGAAATGCTGATGGATGCCAAAGAGCGTCTGGCAGACATTGAAGAGGGCGAGTACATCGAGGAAAACATCGAGTCTTTGCCCATCGGTCGCATTGGTGCCATGGCGGCCAAACAGGTCATCTTGCAAAAAATCCGCGACGCAGAGCGCGAAATGCTCTTGTCCGACTTTTTGGCGCGTGGCGACAAAATTTTTGTCGGTACTGTCAAACGCATGGACAAGGGTGACCTGATTGTGGAGAGCGGTCGTGTGGAAGGCCGTTTGCGTCGCAATGAAATGATCCCCAAGGAAAACCTGCGCAGCGCCGACCGTGTCCGCGCCATGATCATGGAAGTCGACACCACCTTGCGTGGTGCGCCCATCATCTTGTCGCGCTCAGCCCCTGAATTCATGATTGAACTCTTCCGTCAGGAAGTGCCCGAAATTGAGCAAGGCTTGTTGGAAATCAAATCCTGCGCTCGTGACCCTGGTTCACGCGCCAAAATCGCTGTCATTTCCCATGACAAACGCGTCGACCCCATCGGCACCTGTGTTGGTGTGCGTGGCACCCGGGTCAACGCGGTGACCAATGAATTGGCAGGTGAGCGCGTCGACATCGTGCTGTGGAGCGAAGACCCTGCCCAGTTCGTCATCGGCGCTTTGGCCCCAGCCAATGTGTCGTCCATCGTGGTGGACGAAGAAAAACATGCCATGGACGTGGTGGTGGACGATGAGAACCTGGCCATGGCCATCGGTCGCGGCGGTCAAAACGTGCGTTTGGCCTCTGACCTCACCGGCTGGAAAATCAACATCATGGACGCGGCCGAATCGGCGCAAAAAGCAGCCAACGAAACCGAAGGTTTGCGTGCTTTGTTTGTTGAAAAACTGGACGTTGACCAAGAAGTGGCCGACATCCTGATTGAAGAAGGTTTCACCAGCTTGGAAGAAGTGGCTTATGTGCCGCTACAAGAAATGCTGGAAATTGAAAGCTTTGACGAAGACACCGTGAACGAATTGCGGGCCCGTGCCAAAGATGCTTTGCTCACCATGGAAATTGCCCGTGAAGAAAGCGTTGAAGAAGTTTCGCAAGACCTGCGCGACTTGGACGGCTTAGATGCTGAAGTGATTGCCAAATTGGCCTTGGGTGGCGTGCACACCCGTGACGATTTGGCCGATTTGGCGGTGGACGAACTGGTGGACATCACCGGTCAGTCTGAAGAAGATGCAAAAACTTTGATCCTGAAGGCGCGTGAACATTGGTTCACGGGTCAAGCGTAACGGTCATGAAGAGGAACACCACAGATGACCATCACAACGGTTGCCGAGTTTGCCAAGGAACTCAAAAAATCACCCGACACACTGCTTGAGCAGTTGAAGTCTGCAGGCGTGGCCAAGGCCTCTGCTGCTGACGAGTTGACGGATGCTGACAAGCAAAAATTGCTGGGTTTTTTGAAAGCCAGTCATGGAACAGACACGCCTGAGCGTAAAAAAATCACGCTGGTGAAAAAATCCACCTCTGAGATCAAGCAAGCCGATGCCACTGGCAAGGCCCGCACGATTCAGGTGGAAGTGCGTAAAAAACGCACCTTCATCAAACGCGACGATGAACCCGTGGACGCGACTGCCGCACCAGAGGCTGAGCCTCATGTTGAAGCGCCCGCGCCTCAACAACCCATCCTCGACCAAGCCGAACTTGCCAGGCGCGAAGAAGAAGCACGTCGCCAAGCCGAGTTCATTCGCCGTCAAGAAGAAGAACTGGTTGAAAAACGCCGCTTGCGCGAAGCCCAAGAGGCCAAAGAGCGCGAAGCCCAAGCAGCCAAGCTGGCACCCGCCGTGGATGCAGATGCAGTCAAAGCAGCCGAGCAATTGGCCAAGGCCCAAGCTGAAGCTGCTGAGCGTGAAGCTGCCGCCAAAGCCAGTGCCGAAGAAGACGCCGCTCGTGCCAAAGATTTGGACTCTCGTCGCCGCACTGCCTTGGCCGAAGCCGAAGCCATTCGCACCATGATGAATGCGCCCAAGAAGGTCTTGGTCGCGAAAAAACCCGAACCCGAAAAACCCGCAGCTGACCCCAAAGCCATCAAAGGCACTTTGCACAAACCGGCTGCTGGCAGCACCGCGCCTGGGGCCAGGCCCGCAGGTGGTGCGGTCACCAAAGACGGTCAAAAAGAAGTCAAAAGCGCCAAGCTGTCGTCCAGCTGGGCCGATGAACAAGCCAAGAAAAAAGAAATCAAAACCCGTGGCGATGCCAGTGGTGGTGTGGGTCGCAACAGCTGGCGTGGTGGCCCACGTGGTCGCCGTGACCGCGATCGCGACGACACGCCCGTGCAATCAGCACCGGTGGAAGCGCGTGTCATTGAAGTGCATGTGCCTGAAACCATCACTGTGGCCGAGTTGGCCCACAAGATGGCCATCAAAGCCTCTGAGGTCATCAAACAACTGATGAAATTGGGTCAGATGGTCACCATCAACCAGCCTTTGGACCAAGACACCGCCATGATCGTGGTGGAAGAAATGGGCCACAAAGCCGTCATCGCAGCCTTGGATGATCCCGAAGCCTTCACCGAAGAAGAAGCCTCAGGTCTTCAAGCCGAATCCGTCACACGTGCCCCTGTGGTCACGGTCATGGGCCACGTGGACCACGGCAAAACCTCTTTGCTTGACTACATCCGGCGTGCCAAAGTGGCTTCGGGTGAAGCAGGTGGTATCACCCAGCACATTGGTGCTTATCACGTGGAAACACCGCGTGGCATGGTGTCGTTCTTGGATACCCCTGGACACGAGGCTTTCACGGCCATGCGTGCCCGTGGTGCCCAAGCCACCGACATCGTCATCTTGGTGGTGGCCGCCGATGACGGCGTCATGCCGCAAACCAAAGAGGCCATCAAACACGCCAAAGCAGCCGGTGTGCCCATCGTTGTCGCGATCAACAAGATCGACAAGCCCGATGCCAACCCCGACCGCGTCAAAGGCGAGTTGGTGGTTGAAGAAGTGGTGCCCGAAGAATTCGGAGGGGACTCGCCCTTCGTGTCGGTGTCTGCCAAAACCGGTCAAGGCATTGACGATTTGCTGGAGCAAGTGCTGCTACAAGCCGAGGTGTTGGAGCTCAAAGCACCCATCGACGCCATGGCCAAAGGCTTGGTCATTGAAGCCAGTTTGGACAAAGGTCGCGGCCCTGTGGCCACCATCTTGGTGCAATCAGGCACCTTGAAAACAGGCGATGTGGTGTTGGCCGGTCAAACCTATGGCCGAGTGCGCGCCATGTTGGACGAAAACGGCAAGTCCATCAAATCGGCTGGTCCTTCCATCCCGGTGGAAATTCAAGGTCTCACCGAAGTGCCCCAAGCGGGTGACGAATTCATGGTGCTCAGTGACGAACGTCGCGCCCGTGAAATTGCCACCTACCGTGCTGGCAAATTCCGCAACACCAAGCTGGCCAAGCAACAAGCCGCCAAGCTGGAGAACATGTTCACCGACATGGCGTCTGGCGAAATCAAAAACCTGCCCATCATCATCAAGGCCGACGTGCAAGGTTCGCAAGAAGCCTTGGCCGCTTCTTTGCTCAAACTCACCAACGAAGAAGTGCGTGTGCAATTGGTCTACGGCGCGGTTGGTGGCATCAGCGAGTCGGACATCAACTTGGCCATCGCGTCCAAAGCGGTGGTCATCGGCTTCAATGTTCGTGCCGATGCAGGCGCGCGCAAGCTCGCCGAAGGCAATGGTGTGGACATCCATTACTACAACATCATTTACGACGCGGTCGATGAATTGAAAGCCGCCATGTCAGGCATGTTGACGCCTGACAAGAAGGAAGAAGTCATTGGCATGGCCGAGATTCGCCAAGTCTTCCGCATCAGCAAAATTGGTGCGATTGCAGGTTGCATGGTCACCAACGGGGTGGTGCGTCGCAATGCGCGTTTGCGTTTGCTGCGCGAGAACGTGGTCATCTTCACAGGCGAACTCGAGAGCTTGAAGCGCTTCAAAGATGACGTGCGCGAAGTCAAAGAAAACTTCGAGTGCGGTTTGAATCTGAAGGGTTACAACGACATCCAAGAAGGCGATCAACTCGAATTCTTCGAAATCAAGGAAGTCGCTCGCACGATTTAAGACACTGCATGCCCGCCAAGAAGTCTTCAACAGCCCATCGCGGTTTTCGCGTCGCCGACCAAATCCAGCGTGATTTGGCCGAGTTGATCCGCGAGTTGAAGGACCCTAGGTTGGGCATGGTCACCATCCAGTCGGTGGAAGTCACACCCGACTATGCGCACGCCAAGGTGTTTTTCAGCGTCTTGGTGGGTGAGCCAGAGTCCTGTGCAGAAGGCTTGAATCAAGCAGCGGGTTTTTTACGCAATGGTTTGTTCAAACGTTTGCACATCCACACCGTGCCCACATTGCATTTCCAATACGACCGCACCCCCGAACGCGCTGCCGACATGAACGCCTTGATTGCGCGAGCTGTCGCCTCACGCGCCAAAGACACCGAATAAGCACATGAACACGCCACGCACACGGGTGCAACGGCGCCCCGTGCATGGGGTGTTGCTGTTGGACAAACCCCTCGGACTCTCTAGCAACCAGGCTTTGCAAAAGGCCAAGTGGTTGCTGCGCGCTGAAAAAGCGGGTCACACCGGCACGCTAGACCCACGTGCCACCGGTGTGTTGCCCCTGTGTTTTGGCGCGGCCACCAAGTTCAGCCAATTGCATTTGGATGCCGACAAAACCTATGAAGCCGTGCTTCGCATGGGGCAGCGCACCAGCACCGCAGACGCTGAAGGCGAGGTGATTGCCGAAGCACCCGTGAATTTCACACCCGAACAATTGACGCAAGTGCAAGCCTTGTTCACAGGTGTGTTGATGCAAATGCCGCCCATGCACAGTGCCTTGAAAAAAGACGGCAAGGCCTTGTACGAATACGCCCGCGAGGGTGTGGATGTGGAACGCGCCCCCAGGCAAGTCACCATCCACGCGCTTGAATTGAAAGAATTGCCCGAACAAGACGGTGTGCGCAGCGTGTGGCTCAAAGCCCATTGCTCTAAGGGCACTTACATCCGCACGCTGGGCGAAGACATTGGCCTTGCCTTGGGTTGCGGTGCGTTTTTAAGTGCATTGCGCCGCGTACAAAGTGGACGCTTTGCCATTGATGAATGCGTCAGCCTGGAAGCCTTGGAAGCCATGTCCGAGGCACAGTTGCACACCCAGTTGAAACCGGTGGATGCGCTGCTAGACAGTCATCACCCCATCACATTGCAAGCCGATGATGCAGGTCGCTTCTTAAGCGGTGTGCGTCGCCGTGGCGCTTGGCCCGACCAGGACCAAGTGGCTGTTTACGGTGCCAGCCCCCATGCATTGCTGGGTACCGCCCATGTTCGCGCTGGGGAATTGATTCCCGAGCGCTTGTTGAATCCCCAAGAAATCCAATCTTTACTCGAGAGTGCAGCATGACCTTACAAATTCGAAACATCGCCATCATTGCCCACGTTGACCATGGCAAAACCACCATGGTGGACCAACTCTTGCGTCAGTCGGGCACCTTTGCCGACCACGAAAAAGTGGTGGATACCGTGATGGACAACAACGCGATTGAGCGTGAACGCGGCATCACCATCTTGGCCAAGAATTGCGCGGTCAGCTGGAAAGGCACCCACATCAACATCGTGGACACGCCCGGACACGCGGACTTTGGTGGCGAAGTCGAACGTGCCTTGTCCATGGTTGACGGCGTGGTGCTGTTGATCGACGCGCAAGAAGGCCCCATGCCGCAAACCCGCTTTGTGACCAAGAAAGCTTTGGCCTTGGGCTTGAAGCCCATCGTGGTGGTCAACAAGGTGGACAAGCCTGGTGCCGATTGCGGCAAGGTCATCAATGCCGCTTTCGATTTATTTGACAAGCTGGGCGCCAACGACGAGCAACTCGATTTCCCCGTGGTGTACGCCTCCGGCATCAATGGCTGGTCATCCTTGGAAGAAGGCCCGCAAGGCGAGCAATGGGGCCCCGACATGTCAGCCTTGTTTGACACCGTGTTGAAGCATGTGCCTGCCCAACAAGGTGACCCTGCTGCGCCTTTGCAGTTGCAAATTTCTGCGCTCGACTTCTCCACCTTTGTGGGCCGCATTGGCGTGGGCCGTATCAGTGCAGGCACCATCAAGCCCAACATGGACGTGGTGGTCATGGAAGGCCCTGGCAGCACGCCTGTCAAAGGCCGCATCAACCAAGTTTTGAAATTCCAGGGCTTGGACCGCATTCAAGCCACTGAAGCAGGCCCAGGCGACATCGTCTTGATCAACGGCATCGACGAGATTGGCATTGGCGTGACCGTGACCGACCCATTGACACCTGCGCCACTGCCCATGTTGAAAGTGGACGAACCCACGCTGATCATGAATTTCTGTGTCAACACCAGCCCCTTGGCTGGTCGCGAAGGCAAGTACGTCACCAGCCGTCAAATCTGGGACCGTCTGCAAAAAGAGTTGCAACACAATGTGGCGCTGCGCGTCAAAGAAACCGATGAAGACGGTATTTTTGAAGTGGCCGGTCGTGGTGAATTGCACTTGACCATTTTGTTGGAAAACATGCGCCGCGAAGGCTACGAGATGGCTGTCTCCAAGCCGCGTGTGGTGTTCCGTGAAATCAATGGCGAGCGTTGCGAGCCTATCGAGTTGGTCACTGCCGATATTGAAGAACAACACCAGGGCGGCGTGATGCAAGCCTTGGGCGAGCGCAAAGGCGAGTTGGTCAACATGGAGCCCGATGGACGTGGTCGTGTGCGTTTGGAATACCGCATTCCTGCGCGTGGCCTGATTGGTTTCACCACCGAGTTCTTGAACTTGACACGTGGATCGGGTCTGATTTCCAACATCTTCGACAAGTACGAACCGCACAAGGGGGAGATTGGTGGCCGCAAAAACGGCGTGCTGATCTCCATGGACGATGGTGAAATTTTCACCTACGCCTTGGGCAAATTGGACGATCGTGGTCGCATGTTCGTCAAACCCAATGACCCTGTGTATGAGGGCATGATTGTGGGCATCCACAGCCGCGACAACGACTTGGTGGTGAACGCCACCCGTACCAAACAGCTGACCAACTTCCGAGTGTCTGGCAAGGAAGATGCCATCAAAATCACACCACCCATCCAATGCACCTTGGAGTACGGTGTTCAATTCATTGAAGACGACGAGTTGGTGGAAATCACCCCGAAAAGCGTTCGTTTGCGCAAGCGTCACTTGAAAGAGCACGAACGCAAACGCGCCAGTCGCGATAACTGATCACTTTGGCCATGGCTAACAAGCTCAGCCACAAACAGGCCATGAGCTTGATGGTGTTGGCCACTTTGCTGTGGTCTATCGCTGGGGTGGTGTCTCGCCAAATGACCCAAGCCCAAGGGTTTGAGGTCACTTTTTGGCGCAGTTTGTTCACCGTGCTCTCGCTCAGTGTGCTGCTGCCTGTGGTCAAGGGCCGGGCTTTGTGGTCGCAGTTGCCTTGGCGCGACAAGACCTTTTGGCTCTCAGGGCTGTGCTGGGCCACCATGTTCACCGCCTTCATGCTGGCCATGACCATGACCACGGTGGCCAATGTGCTGATCACCATGGCCTTGGGCCCGATGTTCACCGCCTTGATGTCTCGATTTGTGTTGCACAAGCCTTTGGCCGCGCACACCTGGCTGTCCATTGCGGCTGCTTGCATGGGCATGGCATTCATGTTCAGCAGCCAAGTCCAGATGGATGGTGGCTCGCATCTGTGGGGCATGGCCGTGGCCTTGTGCGTCCCCGTAGCAGGTGCGGTGCAATGGAATGTCACCCATCATCAACAATCGGTTGACACGCCTGCGGACTTCATGCCTGCCGTGTGGGTGGGTGCTGTGATCTCCAGTCTGATCACCGCACCACTGGCATTGCCAGGCGTCGCCAGCGGCAGCGATGTGCTGTGGTTGGCTTGCTTGGGCTTGTTTCAATTGGCCGTGCCTTGTTTGTTGGCTGTCTGGGCCGCACAGGTGTTGAAGTCGCATGAAGTGGCTTTGTTGGCCCTGCTCGAGGTGTTGTTTGGCATTGCTTGGGCGTGGTGGGGTGCCGGTGAAGAGCCTGGCTTGAATGTGTTGGTGGGCGGCGGCTTGGTGCTGTGCGCTTTGGCGTGGAACGAATCGCGAAACAGGAAGACACAACATGAATGATCCTTTTTCAATCCCAGACGGTGATGTGTTGGCCGAGGTGCAAGGCACGGTAGGCCTGATCACCTTGAACCGCGCCAAGGCCTTGAATGCCTTGTCCTTGGGCATGGTGCGAAGCCTCACCGAGGTGTTGTTGGCGTGGGCGAAAGACCATCGTGTGCAAGCCGTGGCCATGCGGGGCATGGGCAAAGAGGGCGCGTTCGGTGCGTTTTGCGCGGGAGGGGACATTCGGTTTTTTCACACAGCGGCATTGGCTGGTGACGCGGCCTTGGATGATTTCTTCACCGAAGAGTACCGCTTGAACCATTTGATTCACCATTACGCCAAACCCTG
>CANGHG010000003.1 GCA_947453645.1 Comamonadaceae bacterium | reverse complement strand
CCTTGGCCCACGCCCAGCACTTGGGCGCCGTCGGCTTTGAGCTGCGCCATGTTGCGCTGGGTGGCAGGATGCGCCCACATCTCGCGGTTCATGGCGGGTGCCAGCACCAAGGGCACGGTGTCCAAGGGCCTGGCCAAGCACATGAGGCTGAGCAGGTCGTCGGCGCGGCCATGCAATAGCTTGGCCATGAAATCGGCGCTCGCCGGGGCCACGATGATGGCGTCGGCTTCGCGGCTCAAGTTGATGTGCGCCATGTTGTTGGGCTCGCGGCCATCCCATTGGGAGACGAACACCGCGCGGTTGGACAAGGCTTGCATGGTGACCGGGGTGATGAACTGCGTCGCGGCCTCGGTCATGACCACCTGCACCGTGGCGCCGGCCTTCACCAAAGCCCTGCACAATTCGGCCGCTTTGTAGCAGGCAATGCCCCCGCTCAAACCCAGCACCAGATGTTTGTTGGACAGATCAGTCATGGGGCGCAATGTAGCAGAGCCTATAATTTCGCATTACCACCTCTGGGGAGACGGCCCTCCCAATACGACATGACCAAATTTGTCTTCGTCACAGGCGGTGTGGTGTCTTCCCTCGGTAAGGGAATCGCCGCCGCCTCTCTTGCAGCGATTCTTGAATCGCGGGGCCTCAAAGTCACCCTCATCAAGCTCGATCCCTATATCAACGTGGACCCTGGCACCATGTCGCCCTTTGAACATGGCGAAGTGTTTGTCACCGAAGACGGTGCGGAAACCGACCTCGATTTGGGCCACTACGAACGCTTCATCACGACGCGCATGCGTCGCTCGAACAACTTCACCACCGGTCAAATTTACAAAAGCGTGCTCGAAAAAGAGCGGCGCGGCGATTATTTGGGCACCACGGTGCAGGTCATCCCGCACATCACCAATGAAATCCAAGATTTCGTCAAGCGCGGCGCTGGTTTTGGCACGCCCGACGCGGTGGACGTGGCCATCGTCGAAGTCGGCGGCACCGTGGGCGACATCGAGTCCTTGCCTTTCCTGGAAGCCGCTCGGCAAATGAGTCTGCGCATGGGCCCACACAACACCGCCTTTGTGCATCTGAGCTATGTGCCTTGGATTGCCGCCGCTGGCGAGCTCAAAACCAAGCCCACCCAGCACACCGCCCAAAAACTGCGTGAAATTGGCATCCAAGCTGACGCCTTGCTGTGCCGTGCGGACCGCCCCATCCCGCAAGAAGAACGCGCCAAAATTTCCCTGTTCTCCAACGTCCCCGAGTGGGGCGTCATCTCCATGTGGGACGTGGACACCATCTACAAAGTGCCGCGCATGCTGCACGAGCAAGGGTTGGACGCGCTCATTTGCGAAAAACTCAAACTCAACACACCGCCGGCCAGCCTCAAGCGCTGGGACGACTTGGTGGACGCGGTGGAACACCCCCAGAGCGAGCTGTCCATTGCCATGGTCGGCAAGTACGTGGATTTGTCCGACAGCTACAAGTCGCTCAACGAAGCACTGCGACACGCCGGTATTCACAACCACGCCAGGGTGCATATCGAGTACATCGACTCCGAAACCCTGACCAACGACAACGCCAGCCAGTTGTCCCGCTTTGACGCCATCTTGGTGCCTGGCGGCTTTGGCAAGCGCGGCATTGAGGGCAAGATTTGCGCCGCTCGCTTCGCCCGCGAACACAAAATCCCCTACCTGGGCATTTGTCTGGGCATGCAAATCGCCACCATCGAATACGCACGGCATGTTGCAGGCCTGAGAGACGCCAACAGCACCGAGTTCGAGCCCGACGGCCCCAATCCGGTCATCGCTCTCATCACCGAGTGGAAAGACGCCGACGGCAGCATCAAGCAGCGCCACGCCAATTCCGACTTGGGCGGCACCATGCGCCTGGGTGCGCAGACCTCCAATGTGTCCAAAGGCACCTTGGCGCATCAAATTTATGGCGATGTGGTCACCGAGCGGCATCGCCACCGCTACGAGGCCAACGTCAACTACCTGGACACCTTGCGCAAAGCGGGTTTGGTCATCTCGGCCCTCACCCAACAAGAAAACCTCACCGAAATCGTCGAGTTGCCCCAATCGGTTCACCCCTGGTACATGGGCGTGCAGTTCCACCCCGAGTTCAAATCCACCCCTTGGGACGGCCACCCGCTGTTCAACGCTTATGTGCGTGCCGCCCTGGCTTATCAAGTCGAGCGCAAAAAGCTCAAGGTGGTGGCATGAAGCTGTGTGGCTTTGAAGCTGGGCTGAACCAGCCCTTCTTCCTGATCGCGGGCACTTGCTCTATCGAGGGCTTGCAAATGTCCTTGGACGTGGCGGGTCAGTTGCAGGAAATTTGCAACGCCTTGGGCATCCACCTGATCTACAAGGGCTCTTTCGACAAGGCCAACCGCTCGTCTGGCAGCACCCAGCGTGGTTTGGGGCTGGACGCGGGCTTGAAAATTCTCGATGAGGTACGCCGTCAAATCAAGGTGCCCATCCTCACCGATGTGCACGACGAGTCTCAAGTGGCGGCTGTCGCCAGCGTGGTCGATGTGCTGCAAACCCCTGCCTTCTTGTGCCGCCAAACCGATTTCATCCGCGCCGTGGCGCAGTCGGGCAAACCAGTCAACATCAAAAAAGGCCAGTTCCTCGCCCCTTGGGACATGACCAACGTCATTGACAAAGCCCGCGCCGCCGCGCGTGACAAAGGCTTGCCTGAAGACAACTTCTTGGCCTGTGAACGTGGTGTGAGTTTTGGCTACAACAACCTGGTGGCCGACATGGTCAGCCTGGCCGAGATGCGCAAATCGGGCGCACCCGTGGTCTTCGATGTGACCCATTCGGTGCAAAAGCCAGGTGGCCAGGGGACCAGCAGTGGCGGGGCTCGCGACATGGTGCCGGTATTGGCCCGCGCGGGTGTGGCGGCAGGCGTGGCAGGTTTGTTCATGGAAACACATCCCCGCCCCAGCGAAGCCTGGTCCGATGGTCCCAATGCCGTGCCCCTGCACCACATGAAAGCCCTGCTTGAAACCTTGGTGGCCGTGGACCGCGTGGTCAAAGCCCAGCCTTGGTTGGAGAACCATTTCTCCGCCTGACCCCCTTAGTGAACTTTCGAAGAGAGAAAAAAAATGAGTGCAATTGTTGACATCGTCGGCCGTGAGATTTTGGACAGCCGAGGCAACCCCACGGTGGAATGTGATGTCTTGTTGGAAAGCGGCGTCATGGGCCGTGCGGCCGTGCCGTCTGGTGCGTCCACGGGCAGCCGCGAGGCCATTGAGTTGCGCGATGGCGACCCCAAGCGCTACCTGGGCAAGGGCGTCATGACCGCGGTCGAACACATCAACCACGACATCACCCAAGCCGTCATTGGTTTGGACGCTTGCGAGCAAGCTTTTTTGGACCACACCCTGATTGATTTGGACCGCACCGACAACAAAGCCCGCATGGGTGCCAATGCCATCTTGGCCGTGTCCATGGCCGTGGCCCGTGCTGCTGCTGAAGAGTCTGGTCTGCCGCTGTACCGTTACTTTGGCGGCATGGGCCGCATGCAAATGCCCGTGCCCATGATGAACGTGGTCAATGGCGGCGCTCACGCCAACAACAACCTCGACTTGCAAGAGTTGATGATCATTCCCGTCGGTGCACCCACCTTCCGCGAAGCCGTGCGCTATGGCGCCGAGGTGTTTCACGCCCTGAAAAAAATCATGAGCGACAAGGGCATGAGCATCGCCGTGGGTGACGAAGGTGGTTTTGCCCCCAATGTGCCCAGCCACGAAGCGGCCATTCAAATGATCTTGGACGCCATCGACAAAGCTGGCTACACCGCTGGCGAGCAAATCGTGCTGGGCCTGGACTGCGCGGCCAGCGAGTTTTACAAGGATGGCCTGTACCACTTGAACGGCGAAGGCCTCAAGCTCGATGCTGGTCAATGGACCGACATGCTGGCCACCTGGGTGGACAAATACCCCATCATCAGCATCGAAGACGGCATGGGCGAAAACGATTGGGACGGCTGGAAAACACTCACCGACCGCCTGGGCAAAAAGGTTCAACTGGTCGGCGACGACCTCTTTGTCACCAACACCAAAATTTTGCAAGAAGGCATCGACAAGGGCATTGCCAACTCCATCCTGATCAAAATCAACCAAATTGGCACCCTGACCGAAACCTTTGAGGCCATTGAAATGGCGAAACGGGCGGGTTACACCGCGGTCATCAGCCACCGCTCGGGCGAAACCGAAGACACCACCATCGCCGACATCGCCGTGGGCACCAACGCAGGCCAAATCAAAACTGGCTCACTGAGTCGCTCTGACCGTTTGGCCAAGTACAACCAGCTGCTGCGCATCGAAGAAGACCTGGGTCAGGTGGCCAGCTACCCTGGCCGCGCAGCCTTTTACAATCTGCGAAACTGATCTCCTTCTCTCAACCCGACCTGAGCTGTATACATGCGTCGTCCTGTTCCCATGATCTTGCTGAGCTTGCTGCTGTTGTTGCAGCTGCAGCTTTGGTTTGGTCGCGGCAGTATTCCCGACGTGTGGCGGCTGCGCCAGCAGTACCAAGCGCAGCTTCAACTCAATGCCGTGGCCGAACAAGACATTGAGCGCCTGCGAGCTGAGTTGCGCGATTTGCGCGATGGTTTGGAGATGGTGGAAGAGCGAGCCCGCTCTGAAATTGGCATGGTCAAGCCCAACGAAATATTCGTGCAAATCGCCAAATAAACCGTGCCCTCCCCCGTGCTTCAGGTGGTGTTGACAGGCGCTGAACTCGGCCAACGACAGCACTTGGCGCAAGCCCTGCAACAGGTCTTGCAAACTTTGGGGCTTCAGCCCCAATGGCATCTGCCTGAACATCCCCACAACTTGGCTGCTTGCCCCCCTGAGGCCCTGCATTTGCTGTGGACTGCACAGTCCAGTGCCCCATGGCGTGCCCAACTGCACCAGCTGCAACGTGATTACAAGGTGGTGCAAGGTTCGGGGGAAGAGAGCTTGAAACAATGCCTGTATGCCCTGCTCCCACCTGAGCAGGCGCGAGATTGGGCGCGCCCCATGCCACCCACGCGCTGGAGCGGTGTGTGTGAAACCTGTGGGGACGCCGACTGCGAGCAGCGCTTGTTCAGCCGTTTATTGCAAAGCTGAAGTGCCTGGGGGCTGCGGCGCGTCATGGGCGAAGATGTGCGCCGCGTCTACCGCGTCATAGTGGTATTGCTGGCCACAAAAATCGCAGCCCACCTCGATGTTCTCGCGCTCGGCCAAGATGCTGTCGGCCTCGGCTTGACCCAATCCTCGGATCATTTGGCTGACCCGCTCACGGCTGCAACTGCATGAAAAACGGGGTGTGGGGTCGCTGGGCTGAGGCGCGAAATGCCGCACATGCTCTTGCCAAAACAAACGGTGAAGCACCTTCTCGGGGGGGAGGTTCAGCAATTCGTCCGAGGTGAGGCTGTTGGCCAAGATGGCAATGCGGTTGTAGTCCTCGCTGCGACCAATGGCGTCTTCGTCGGCCATGGTTTTGTGGCCGCCCAGGTTGCCAATGCCGCCCATGGGCAGGCGTTGAATCAACAAACCTGCGGCCACTTGGTCGTTGGCGGCCAACACCAAGGTGGTGTCGAGTTGTTCGCTTTGCAGCATGTAATGCGCCAGCACCTCGCTGAAACGCTTCAAGGGTTGGCGTTGATCGTCATACAAGGACACCACGCCTTGGTAGGGCTGCTGCCCAGGGCGACGTCCCACCGGGTCTAAGGTGATGGCACAGCGGCCCAAGTTGTTTTGATTGCACAGGTCTTCCAACGACATCTGGGGCGTGACCTCACCAATGGTTTTGGCCGTGGCACGCAAGCGCAAGTCGGACTGCACCTCGACCACCGCCAACTTCAAGGGGCCTTCACCATGCAATTGCAACACCAGCGCCCCGTCAAACTTGATATTGGCCTGCATCAGCACGGCGGCCGCCGTCATCTCGCCCAGCAAATGGCGCACCGCCTCGGGGTAAGGCCCTGTTTCCAGGTTGTTGGCTCGGCGGCGCAAGATGTCTTGCCAGGTGTCGGTGAGTCGGACCAACAGGCCTCGCACAGGCAGGCCTTCGAACAAAAACGGATGCAACACACTCATTTGATTTTCTTCAGACCGGCTTGGTAACGCTGGGCGTTGTGGATGTAATGGCGTGCGCTGGCACGCAGTCCCTCGATTTGTTCGGGGCTGAGTTGGCGCACCACCTTGGCCGGGCTGCCCAAAATCATGGAGCCATCGGGAAACTCTTTGCCCTCGGTCACCAAAGAGCCCGCGCCCACCAAGCAGTTTTTGCCAATGCGCACGCCGTTCAACACAATGGCCCCGATGCCAATCAGACTCTCGTCGCCAATGGTGCAACCGTGCAGCATGACCTTGTGGCCCACGGTCACGTGCTTGCCCACCACCACCGGCATGCCGTTGTCGGCATGGATGACGGCCAAGTCCTGCACATTGCTGCCCTCGCCAATGGTGATGGTTTCGGTGTCGCCACGGATGACCGCGCCAAACCAGACACTGGTATGTGCGGCCAGGCTGACCGCACCCATGACGTCCGCGCTATCGGCCAGCCAAGCGCTGTCGTCTATTTGGGGCGTGTGTTCATCAAGTTGGTATAGGGGCATGGCTCTCTCTTTGGGTGCTTTCTACAATTGTAGGGATGGAACTGCGCTTTTCTGCTCTCAAGGTCTTGTGTCTGACCGACCCGCACAGCAAGGTGCAGGCGCTGCAGTCGCTGTGGCACGAGCGCCAGGTCGTGGTCTTGGACACGCAAACCGTCTTCAGCACCCAGGGTTTGGTGGTGCCGGGACGCCCCGACAAACCCCTGCTCTGCCCTGCGCAGCAAGTGCCCAAGCGCTCGGTGCATACCGAGTCAGGCTTGGGCGGCATGGTGCATGCCATTTGCCACATCGAGTTCAATGCCATCAATTTGGCGCTGGATGCCATCTGGCGCTACCCCCACTTGCCCCAAGCCTATTACCAAGACTGGTTCAAGGTGGCTTATGAGGAGTCCACCCATTTCGAGTTGTTGCATGGCTTGCTGCACCAAATGGGTCAGGCTTACGGCGACTTTGAGGCCCACGACGGCCTGTGGGCCATGTGCGAGAAAACCGCTGACGATGTGCTGGCCCGCATGGCCTTGGTGCCACGCACCTTGGAAGCCAGAGGCTTGGACGCCACGCCCCTGATACAAGCCAAATTACAAGGCGCTGCATCGGCCCATGCGCCATCTTTGCTGTCCATTTTGGACATCATCTTGCGTGACGAGGTGGGCCATGTGGCGGTGGGCAACCATTGGTTCAGATGGCTGTGCGCCCAGCAAGGCCTGGACCCTTTGCAGCATTACCCCGCACTGGTGAAGCGCCACGCCGCGCCCCGCTTGAAACCGCCGTTCAACCACGAGGCACGACTGAGGGCAGGCTTCACCCAGGCAGAGATCGATTGGTTGCTGGCGCAACGGGTGGCGTAGTCATTGCGGGCTGATTAGTCATGGCGAGCAAGGGGCGAATTGCTTCGCTACCCTAACCCCGTGGATGATGCTGCGCATGCAGCGACTTCAAGCGTTCGCGCGCCACATGGGTGTAAATGGTGGTGGTGGAAATATCGGCATGGCCCAAGAGCATTTGCACGGCCCTCAAATCGGCCCCGTGGTTGAGCAAATGTGTGGCAAACGCATGGCGCAAGGTGTGGGGTGAGATGGGCACCTGGATGTCGGCAAGCAAAGCGTATTTCTTGATCAGCATCCAAAACATCACCCGGCTCATGGCGCTGCCGCGCTGGGTCACGAACACCGATGGGCTGTTGTGTGGTCCCAGCAACTCGCTGCGGGCCTGCGCCAAGTAACGCTGCAACCAGTCGCCAGCCTCTTCGCCAAAGGGCACCAAGCGTTCTTTGTCCCCCTTGCCTGTCACCCGCAACACGCCTTCACGCAGATTGAGCGACAGCATGGGCAGGTCCACCAGTTCACTCACCCGCAAGCCACTGGCGTAGAGCAACTCCAGCATGGCGCGGTCGCGCAAGCCCAAAGGCGTTTCAACATCGGGCGCTTGCAACAAGGCCTCCACCTGCGCCTCGCTCAAGGACTTGGGTAAACGCTGGGGTTGCTTGGCCGACAAGAGCTTCAGGGTGGGGTCGACCAACAAGCGGTTGTCACGCAAGGCCCACTGGAAAAAACGCCTGAACACGGTCATGCGTCGGTTGGCACTGCTGGCCTTGGTTTCATGATGGCGGGTGGCGAAATAGCTTTGAACATCGGCCTCGCTGGCGGCAGACAAACTGCTGTCTTGGCTGTGCAGCCAATGGGCCAAGCCGTTCAAGTCCCGTCGATAGGCTGCCAAGGTGAGCTTGGACAAGCCATCCTCCAACCACAGGCTGTCGATGAACGCGTCGATCAGCGGGTCTGGGGTGTCAGTCGAGCTTGAGTTGTTGGCCATCGACCACCTTCTTGTAAACCTGGTATTCCTCTTTCAACTGCGCGGCAAATTGTTCGGGGCTGTTGGCCACGACTTTGGAGCCACTGGCCTCGATGCGCTTGACCAGTGCTGGGTCTTGCAGCACTTTGCGAACCGCTTGGTTGAGCTGCGCCACCAATGCGGGCGGCATGCCCTTGGGCGCCCATATGCCATACAGGGCGGGCCTGTTCACCGCGTCAAGTCCCAATTCTTTGAAGGTCGGCACTTGCGGCAATTCGGGCACACGCTCGGGGGCAGCCACGGCCATGGCCATCAAACGACCGTCCTTGATGTGCGGCAGCGCCGACGGCAAATTGTCAAAAATGATGAGCACCTGACCGCCCACGGTGTCACGCAATGCGGGGCCTGCACCGCTGTAAGGGATGTGCACCACATGGGTTTGGGTCAGGCTTTTGAACAACTCCATTTGCAAATGCCCCACCCCACCCGCGCCTGACGAGGCATAGTCGTATTGGCCAGGCTTGCCACGCAAGGCTTTGAGAAAACCCGCCATGTCTTTGGCGGGAAACGAGGGGTGGACCGCCAGCACATTGGGTGTGGCCACCATGTTGATGATGGGCGTGAAATCGGTGAGCGGCTTGTAGGGCACATGGGGGTTGATGGCCGGGTTGGTGGCGGCACTCGACGCCGTGGCCAGCCCCAAGGTGTAGCCATCGGGGGCTGCGCGCGTGAGTTCAGCCGCCCCCACCACGCCACCGCCTCCGGGTTTGTTGTCCACCACCACGTTTTGACCCAGCAACTTGCCCAAAGGCTCGGCCACCATGCGCGCCACCAAGTCGGTGGTGCCGCCCGCGGCAAAGGGGACGATCAAACGAATGGGCTTTTGAGGAAAGTGTTGTGCTTGAGCGGACAGGCCCACCAAGACCAAACCCCAGCAAACCACTCGGCCTGCCCTGTGCATGAATGCATGAAGGGTGTTCACACCACCACAGGCTCAGGTTCGAGCCGAATACCAAAGCGCTCGTAGACGCTGGTTTGAATGGCTTTGGCCAAGGTCATCACCTCGCCACCGGTGCAGGGGTTGTCACGTCCACCCTTGTTGACGATGACCAGGGCTTGGCGTTCATAGACCGCGGCATTGCCCACGCTTTTGCCGCGCCAACCGCAAGCGTCGATCAACCATCCCGCCGCGAGTTTGATGCGGCCATCGGCCAAGTGGTAATGCACCACCTTGGGCTCGCGGGCGATGATGTCCGCGCACTGTTCGGCGCTGACCGTGGGATTTTTGAAGAAGCTGCCTGCACTGCCCAAGTGAATCGGGTCGGGTAGTTTGGCGCGGCGAATTTCACACACCCAATCGAACACCTGCTGTGGTGTGGGGTGTGCAACACCATACTGGCTTTGTTTTTTGGACAGGTCCAGATAGCTCACATCGCATTGCCATTTCTTGGGCAAGCGAAACCGCACCTGGGTGATGAGGGCGCGGCCTAAGAGGCCTAAGTTGCGTTGGTCAGTGGCCGCGTGTTTGAACACCGAATCGCGGTAGCCAAAGGCACATTGGGCCGCATTCAAGGTGAAGGTTTGACCGGTTTGCAAATCCACAGCGTCCAAAGACTCGAATCGGTCTTGCAGTTCCACCCCATAAGCGCCGATGTTTTGTACCGGGGAAGCGCCCACGGACCCTGGAATCATGGCCATGTTTTCCAGACCAGGCCAACCTTGGGCCAAGGTCCAGACCACCAAGTCGTGCCAGTTTTCACCCGCTGCGGCTTGCACCACCCAGGCTTTGTCATCCTCGGACACCAGGTGTTTGCCCATCAACTCGATCTTGACCACCAGCGGTTTGATGTCGCCGGTGATGACGATGTTGCTCCCACCCCCCAGCACAACATGAGGCTCTAGACGCTCGGGGCTTTGCAAAAATGCATGCACATCCTGCTCGGTTCTGAGCCGCAGCAAGCGCTCTGCGCGGGCGACGATGCCAAAGCTGTTGTGCTGCTGCAAGGGGACGTTCGTCTCAATAATCATGTGAGAATTGTCGCACCCTGAACTTGTGAAGTGCCAACCATGCCCTCTTTTGATACTGTTTGTGAAGCCGACGTGGTGGAAGTGAAAAATGCGGTGGACAACACCGCCAAAGAAATCGTCACCCGTTTTGATTTCAAAGGCACCTCAGCTGCCATTGAACTGAAAGACAAAGACATCACCCTCATTGGTGACAGCGACTTTCAGCTGCAACAAATTGACGACATCTTGCGCAACAAACTGGCCAAGCGCAATGTGGACATCCGCTTTTTGGACAAGGGCGATGTGCAAAAAATGGGCGGCGACAAGGTGAAACAGGTGGTGAAAGTGCGCAACGGCATTGCCAGCGAGGACGCCAAAAAGATTCAGCGCATCATCAAAGACAGCAAACTCAAAGTGCAAGCGGCCATACAAGGCGAGTCGGTACGGGTGACAGGCGCCAAGCGCGACGATTTACAAGCGGCCATGGCGCTGATTCGCAAAGACATGACCGAGTTGCCGCTGAGCTTTGACAATTTCCGAGACTAAGCACTGCGATTGCCATCCTCTCCCGTGCAGCAAGTTGCTCGCAGGCAGGCGGTTTTATTTGCTGGTCTGTGCCTGCCGAATGGCCGAACTGGCGGCGTCACCAGCGTTGCTGCCACCTGCGGGGTTTTGAATCACCAAGCCCAATAAACGAGCACCGTGTTCCACCGCGATGGAGCCATAAGAAATATCGCCGTGCACCACCGAGTCTTTGTGGAATTCCACGCGCTCAGAGGCGTAAATATTGCCTTCCACCTTGCCAGCCACCATCACACGGTGCGCGGTCACGTCGCCTGAGACTTCGCCACTGGCGCCAATGGCCACAGTGACCTTGTTTTCTTTGCTGGTTTCGATGTTGCCCACCACCTTGCCGTCGATGCGCACACTGTCGACCAAGACCAAGCGGCCATAAATTTGGGTGGTGCGTCCAATGAGGGTTTCAAAACGCTCCTGAGAACTGGCCAAAGGCTTGTCGCGCAATTTTTCAAACATGGTGTGAACCCAGGTAAATGGTCAGTTGGAGCCGATGAGCAACACTTGCACAGGGTTGATCACCCTTTCTTTGCTGAAGACTTCGTAGTGCAAATGCGGTCCTGTGGAGCGGCCGGTGCTACCGACTTCGCCCAAAATGCCGCCACGCTCGACTTGGTCGCCCGGCTGAACCAGTCGCTTGCTGAGGTGGGCATAGCGGGTGGCAAAACCTTCGGCGTGCTGGACTTCCACCACATTGCCGTAACCCAAGTCCCAGCCTGAGCGGGTGACCGTGCCCTTGGCGGAAGCCACCACGGGTGTGCCAGAACTGGCTGTGAAATCCAAGCCTTCGTGCATGGCCAAGCCGCCCGTGAAGGGGTCATTGCGAATGCCAAAGCCGCTGCTCACCCGGAAATCGCCCTGCACCGGAACGCCTGTGGGCAAGGTGGAGAGCCACTCGAGTTGTTTTTCCCAGCGCGAATGCAACTCGGCCACCGCTGTTTGGGTTTGCACAAAATCTTGCAGGGTTTGGTCAAACTCCATGCCCAAAGGCTGGCGGAACAAGGAAGAGAAAGGACGGGGTGCCACCAGGGGGCCGCCTTTGTTGTCGTCCTTGCGGTTGATTTTGTCGCGCACCACCGTGGGCGTTGCCATTTCCATGAAGCGGTTTTTCATGGTTTCGAGCTGACGAATTTCGTTGACCGTGGTGTGCATGGACTCGCGCAACTGGGACAAATGGTCACGGTAGACCGACTCCATGCGCTTTTGCTCAGCTTCGGTGGTCACGCCGCCAATGCTTCGGGCCAGGTCGGGGTTGTATTCCACAGCGATCTTGAAACCCACGAAATGCAGCAAAAAGCCAGAGGCAACCAAGAACAAGCCCACGACAACGGCAGCCGTGAGCACGGTGCGCGTGGTGATGGAGATGGTTCTAACGTTACCGGTTGGCCCTGAAAGCCACATCAGCTGCATGCGAGAAAGTCCTGTGTTTTTGTGAGCCCTGTGTCAGTACAGGGATCGACATTCTATGCACAGTCCTGAAGGGCGCAAGCAAAAAAAACCGGCAATCCATGACATGATCACTTTAAAAGTATTCAATATGACATGTAAAAAGATATTTAATAGCTACTTATCACGCTGCTTAGGAAGAAAAGACTGCTTAAGTTGGTGGCCCAGGCCCAAAAAAATCGGTTCAAGCCAAAAAACCAAAACACCAAAAAGTGAAAAAGCAGGGCCATACCGCCAAAAACCCAGACCCAATCGGGCTTGAACAGCACCAACGGGAAAACGCCCTCCCACAACATGAAGGCCCAGCTGCAGACAAACGCCACCACAGGTTGTCTGAACACACTGCCAGGTGGCAGGGGCCCATATAGGCCAGTATTTAGGAAAACGGTGAGCGCCCGCCCACTTCGCCACTCAGCTCGCTTGACTTTCACCCAGCCCGACACGAAATAGGAGCTCAGGGTTTGGATGCCGATATAGCCCAACCCCGCCGCCCAGGCCATGGCGGGGTCGATGAACAGCGCCAACACCTGGGCCATCAAAATGCCAGAAAGCGCCACCAAGGTCATGAAGTCGCTGCCCCCGTTGAAAGCCCCGCGCCATCTCACCAAGAGCAGCAACTGCCCGACAAACAGCACCAAGGCCACACCCAAATTCGCGCCCCAAAGCGCCAAGGCCAAGGCCGCCAAGCCGCGCATCAGCAACTGCGCTCGGTAGACAGAGGGCTGGTAAGCCCAATCTAAAACATGTTTCAACTTCGGGGATGTGTTTGGAATGTCGGCCCGCTGGACGGGCCACGACCAAACGCCAGTGGGGGCTACGCTGTCTGCGATGCGCCAATACTCCAGCGTTTGCAAGAGCACGCTCCAGGCGCACAGCAAGGTGAGGCTTTGGATGGCGGTGTCGCCGTTCACAAAGCCATCTCCGGGCTGCGCAGCACGGTGTCGCTGCTGATATAGCCGCTGGGGTCGGGGCGCTCCAGCCGAATTTCAAGCTGGTATTGGCCTTCACCCAAGTCGGGGTGCAGTCTGCGCAAGGCGGTAGCGGCCAGTCTGCATACCAGTTGGTAAGTCACCAAGGGGCTGGCATCTTGCCCCTCCCCCAAGTCTTTGATGTCGCTGGACAGATGGTCCACCAGGTTTTGCTCGGCCAGCGCACGGTTACCCCAAGGGTTGTGGAACAAATGCCAAAAGTTGCGATCTCGGCGCGGATAGACCCAGTGCCATTCACTCCAATCTGAGGTCTTGGTTTGGTAACGCACATACAAATGCGGCACCGGCCCCACCTGGTGATAGAACTGCCAATTGGGGAAAAAAGCCCGGAGCAAGAAAAACCATGGCCCACGCACGGTGCGTGTTTGCCAAAGCAGGCCCAGCGCCAGCCAAGCAAAGTAAATCAACAACAACCAAAGTATGGTCTGCATGCCCAGAAGCTCCTGTCAGTTCGGTCAATTGTCACGAATTTCATGTTTGGCATTTTCCAAGCTGCGAGCGTGTAAAGTCATGGCCTGATGTTTCAGGCGCACCGCCTGAACGATTCGGATACCTTATGAACGCTCGTTCTTCCTCATCTTCCCTGTCATTTGAAATCAAAAGCGCCACCCTGCCCTTGGTGTCGGTGCTGATCAAGTCGGCGGATTTGCAACTGCTGTCCACCAACATGCAAACCCGCTTTGGCGATACCCCTGGTTTTTTCGACAACGACCCTGTGCTGATTGATTTGCACAGCATTGACGACCCCATTGATTTCAACGGTTTGCTGCAACTGCTGCGCCGCTACCAAATGAACCCCGTGGCCCTCAGAGCAGGTAACCCTTCACAAGAAGCTGCAGCCGCCTTGGCCGGTTTGTTTGTGACCGCTGAAGCCCGTGTGCCTCCCCCCACCGAAGTGGTGCGTGAAGTGATTCGCGAGGTGGAGGTGGTGCGTGAAGTGGCCGCTGCGGGCCAAAGCGCCATGGTGGTGGACAAACCCCTGCGTTCGGGCCAACAGGTCTATGCCCGAGGCCGTGATTTGGTGGTCTTGGCCATGGTCAACCCAGGTGCAGAAGTCATGGCTGATGGGCATATACACGTGTATGCGCCGTTGCGTGGCAAAGCCATTGCAGGCGCCAAAGGCGACACCTCGGCACGCATTTTTGCGGCCAGTTTAGAGGCCGAATTGGTGTCGATTGCAGGCGTTTACCGCACCAGCGACACGCCCCTGCCCAAAGAGGTGGCGGGCAAACCGGCCCAAGTTTGGTTGTCAGACGACAAGCTGCAAATGCGGGCCTTGTAAACTCTCAAGTTAACCAAAATCAACGCAATCGCGTTGCAAGCAGATTTCAAATCTAGAAGGACCTTTTTCGATGACAAAAATAGTCGTGGTGACCTCGGGCAAAGGTGGCGTTGGCAAAACCACCACCAGCGCCAGTTTTGCGTCCGGCCTGGCTTTGCGTGGCCACAAAACCGTGGTGATCGACTTTGACGTCGGCTTGCGCAACCTGGACTTGATCATGGGCTGCGAGCGCCGTGTGGTCTACGATTTTGTGAACGTCATCAACGGCGAAGCCACGCTCAACCAAGCGCTCATCAAAGACAAGCATTCAGACCATTTGTATGTGCTGGCGGCTTCTCAAACCCGGGACAAAGAAGCCTTGACCCAAGACGGCGTGGAGCGTGTGTTGCGCGAACTCGCTGGCATGGACTTTGAATACATTGTTTGCGATTCACCTGCGGGCATTGAAACTGGTGCCCTCATGGCCATGCACTTTGCCGATGAAGCCGTGGTGGTGACCAATCCCGAGGTGTCCTCGGTACGCGACTCCGACCGCATTTTGGGCATGCTGGGCAGTAAAACCTTGCGTGCCATCCAAGGCCAAGAACCCATCAAAGAGCACCTGCTCATCACCCGCTACAACCCCAGCCGGGTGCAAGACGGCCATATGCTGTCTTTGGAAGACATTCAAGACATCTTGCGCATCCCCCTCATTGGCGTCATTCCTGAGTCCGAAGACGTGCTGGAAGCCTCCAACCAAGGCGTGCCTGCGGTGTTGCTGGAAAAAAGCGATGTGGCCGAAGCCTACAAAGACGTGGTGGACCGTTTCTTGGGCAAAGAAGTGCCCTTGCGCTTCACCGAAGCTGCCAAACCAGGGCTGTTGCAACGCGTCTTTGGTCGGAGATAAGCAGCATGTCTCTCCTGTCCTTATTGCTTGGCGAGAAGAAAAAGACCGCCAGTGTGGCCAAAGAACGGCTGCAAATCATTCTGGCGCACGAGCGCTCAGGAAAAAACGCACACCAACCCGACTACCTCCCCGACTTGCAGCGTGACCTGATTGCGGTGCTGGCCAAGTACGTCAACATCAATCCAGATGACATCAAGGTCAACCTGGAGCGCCAAGACAACCTAGAGGTCTTGGAAGTGAAAATCGAATTGCCTGACGCTCGCTGACAACTGCGCATTGGCAACGAAAAAGGCGACCCATGGGTCGCCTTTTTTCATGGGTGAAGCTGGTTTACTTGGGCAGTTTGCCGCCACTTTTCACGCATTCGTCCAGGGTTTTGAATTCGGTGAATTTCTTGGTGCGCTCATAGCTGGGGCTTTTGGCGTCGTGGCAAATGCCGCTGTCCGACTTTTTGACGATGGGCGCAGCAGGTGCGGCTGCAGCGGGCTGACCAGCAGGCAATTTGCCGCCGCTTTTCACACACTCGTCAACCGAGTTGAAAGGCGTGAATTTTTTGGTGTTGGCAAAAGAAGGGCTGGTTTTGTCGTGGCAAATGCCTGAGTCTGATTTTTTGACCGCGGGTTCTGCGGCTTCTTTCTTGTCAGCCGCCCAAGTCAACCCAAGGGTTGTGACCAAGCTCAAAGCCAGCGCAACGCGAGAAATTGAATTCACCATTGAAATTGCTCCTGCATTAGAAAACAAATATCTTAACGGAGGCTGATGTCTCTGATTTGAGATGTATTTTAAAAAAGACAAAATTACACTATTCAACATATATTGCCATTAGCTACCTCTACCTTGACATCACCCCCATGCCCTCCCCTCTGAGCATTCTGCTGGTGACTGCCCAAGCCCATTTGTCCGAGCAAGTACAAGCCTTGCTGGACACCGAATTACAAGTCATCAACTCGCCTGAGGCTTTGGAGGATGAAGTCCCAGAGGCCTTGGAAGTCTGCATCATCGACGCAGACAAAGACCCCGAGCAAACCTTTGAACTTTGCAGCCGTCTGCGCGAGGTTCAACCCCTTGTGGGCATTGTCTGCATCACCAAAGCAGCGGATCAAGCTGCTCGCATCAAAGCGCTGGCCTGTGGGGCTGACCATGCGCTGGCCTTGCCATTGGAGCCCGTGGAGTTGACGGCCGCCATTCGAAGCTTGACGAGGCACCTGGAATCCTCGGGTTTGACCCACAAACAGCTGAAAAATCAACCCAACAGCATTGAAATCAACCGTCAAAACCGATGTATTCGAGGGCCCGAATCAGAACAAACCTTGACCCACAGCGAGTTCGTGTTGCTGCAAGCCTTGGCCCGGGCCAAGGGCAAACAGCTGGAGTTGTGGCAAATCTACGACGTATTGGGCAAAAATGAACAGACACTTCAGAAAACTGCTTTGGAAGCTCAAATCTCCAGATTGCGGAAAAAATTGAAGGATTCTGGTGCCGGAAATCAGGCGCTAAGGGCCATGCGGCTTAAGGGTTACCAACTCTGCTGCCCCTGTTGGATCAGCTAGTTTGCCGCCTCACTTGAGTAATTACTTTAACTTTCATTGTCGAAATTATCAGGTTTCATCAGCTTCACATCAGCTTGTTTTTTAAGATCGCGCTCCCACTGAAAAACCAGGGATAGCCAGCATGCGACACGATCAAGACCCTCAGCTCAGCACCAAATTTCTGCAAGTCATTTGCCAGCTGCATGAATGGGAAAACCAACATCTGGAACTTGCACAAACCCAAGCCGGCCGATACCTTTACCTGAACATTGCCAAGCAGCTTCAAGAAAAGCGCGGCGGCCCCAGTGCTGTACTCAAAGGCATTTACTACAACAAAGAGTTGAGTGAGCGTGCGCTGCGTTACAAGATTCGCGAATTTGAAAACGATGGCCTGATTGAATTCGAGGCCAGCAATTTGGACAAACGCTCCAAGAAAATCTTGCCCACTGACGCCTTCATCAAGACCCTGGATGCGCATGCAGCCGAGTTTGGACGCATGCTCGGCAATGAGTTTTTGATCTTTCCGAAAAAATAAGTACAGGCAAGCCCCCCAGGCCCCATGAACTCTTTTTCAATTGCAAGCCTGGTTGTGGTGTTGGCCTTGGCTGGGGTTGCATTCATCTACTGGCAGGCCCAACAGCGCACCCATTTGCTGAAAAACCAGCTCAACGACGCGCTTGCAGGCAGGCAGCGTTTGCAAGACTTCTTGGCTTCCATGTCGCATCACCTGCGCACCCCGCTCAACGGCGTGATGGGCTACGCGGAATATGTTTACAGCAGCACCAGTGAACCCATGATCAAGTTCACCTCCAAAATCATTTTGGAGAACAGCCTTCAAATGTTGCATTTGGTCAATGGCTTGCTAGACCTCACCAAAATTCAAGAGGGCAGCTTGACTTTGTCCAACGCCGAATTTGACATACAAGAAGTGGTGGAGTCTGTGCGCGCCTTGCACCAAGCACGCGCCAATGATTTGAAAATCACCCTCAGCGTGAACATGGCGCACAACGCCCCCTCGCGCATGCGTGCCGACCCCTACCGTGTGCGCCAAGTGCTCAACAACTTGGTGGACAACGCACTGAACTACAACAAACAAAATGGCAGCGTGTTGCTGACAGTTTCTCCCAGTGCCAACGGTCAATTCATCACCTTCTCGGTTCAAGACTCGGGGCAAGGCGTACCAGCAGAAGTTCAAAAAACACTGTTCATGCGCAAGCAGCAAAAGAAAGAACCCTTTGTGCTCCAGCCCAATGAGGGTGCAGGTTTGGGGCTGATCTTGAGTTACCAATTGGTTGATTTGATGGGCGGCATCTTGGACTACAACACCCAAGCGGGAAAAGGCAGCTTGTTCTTTTTCACCCTGCCCTTGCGCGAGTTCAAGCACTGAAACATGGCCAGCCTCAACGTGCTTGTGGTCGATGACAACCACACCAACCGCCTGCTACCAGGCTTGTTCCTCAGGCCACTGGGTCACCTTGTCCATGAATGCGAGAGTGCAGCCGCCGCCTTGGATTGGCTGGCACAACACCCTTGCGATTTGCTGCTGCTTGATATTTCCATGCCTACCGTGAGTGGTTTGGAGTTGTGCCAACAACTGCGAGGGCAAGCCCACATGGCACACCTGAAAATCATCGCTTATACAGCGCATGCACTGCCTGAGGAGCTCGCGCAGTTGACCTCGGCGGGATTTGACCATTTACTCTTGAAACCCATTCGCAGCCAGGATTTGCTGGCTGCGCTTGGAAGCTGATTACTTCAAATAAGTTTTGAGAATGCCGGCTCCAACCGTGTACTTGGGGTCCACGAAGTTGCCCAAACGCACCCGTCCGCACTGACTGAGCATCATGTAGGCGTCCCAACGGTCAAAACCATATTCGGCCTCCATCCAGAGCACCAAGTCTTTGTAGGCAATGCGGGTGGCGTCTTCCAAAGGTCTGGCGCTGCCAATGGCCATGATCATTTCTTCGTTTTCAAGACGCGGCCAGCCAATGGACCATTTTTTGATCAAGTCGACCTGGATGGTGGTGGTGCTTTGAAACTCCACGGCCGTGCCACACACCTCGCCGTCACCTTGGCAAGCGTGGGCGTCACCAATGAACACCCGCGCGCCATCGGTCCAGACAGGTAAATAGGTGATGCTGCCAGGGCCCATATCAGGCAAGTCCATGTTGCCGCCGTGGGTGTCAGGTGTGAGGGTGTTGATCGAGTCCAGCATGGGCGAGCAGCTCAAGGTGCCAATGTGCGGTTTGTAAGGCAAGGTGACCCGCTTGCTCCAATAAACACCTTTTTCATCAACATCAATTTTGCGCACAATTTCAGGCAACGGTTCAGTGAGCAAAGAGGTGAACATGGTGGCACTCAGGGCACCAAATTCAGGAATCATGGCGCAGGTGCCTCGCGGGTTGGGGCCACGCGGCGCGATGGACTCGATGTAGACCGCCACCACATCACCAGGCTCAGCGCCCTCGACCATGATGGGGCCGTTTTGAGGATTGACAAAGGGCATGGTCAGCACCTTGGAGGGCAGGTCTTGCTCGGTTTTCACCTTGCCCTCAAAAGCGTCTCGGGTTTCCACAATGATTCGGTCGCCTGGTTTGACGCTGAGCACCGGTTGTGAGTAGGGGCCAATCGTGTAGTGGTAATTGCCTTGTTTGGCCTCACTCAACTCGTGGGTGGTGGGGTTGCGACCTTGGGCAACGCCACGTTGGCGCATGATGGAATGGTCTAACCAGCTCATAGCTCAAACTCCTGTGTGGTTGGGTGAACGCAGATTGTGCGGGAAAAAAGCGGGGCCCTGGCCAGGCGTTGATAATGAGGCTTATGAATGAAACCGAAGACATCCAACCCCGTTTTGGCAGACTGTTGCTGGCCTGCGCCTTCGCCGTTTTCACTTGCGGCCTGATGGTTTGGGTGGCCAGCACCTACCTCACCGATTGCTGTGGGCCATGAAACGCTTTTTCTCTGCGCTATGCCTCACCGCCATGCTTTATCCCTTGGGCGCTCAAGCGCAAGCGCTTCAAGCCAGAACTTGCGATGCCTGGAACACCGCTCGCAAAGCCAACCTCAGCAGCGCGGTTCAGCGCGAATGGCTATTTGGTTATGTGAACGGTTGGCGTGACGCACAACTGGCGCAAAACGGCCAGGATATTTTTCAGACCATGCCTGCTGTGGAAACATTGATAGAGAAAGCCAACGTTTTTTGCGAACGTGAACCAGGTGCCTCGGTGAATGAAGTCATGCGGGTGTTGCTGAAGCCCTGAGACTAGGTCATTCCTCAACTCGGCGCGCCATCTCAGTACTCACCTTGATGAGCTGCCTCTGCTCAGAAGAGAGACGTTGAATTATCGCCAAATTTGATAAAATAGATAAAACTGAGATCAATTTTAGGTATCAAATTGGGGATCAATATGGACATTTTTTTAAAAAGTTTTAAAAGCTTATTTTTCATCATTTTGATAGCGATAACAGGTACAGCTGCTGCCCAAAATAAACCTGCCCCATCCGTTACAAATAACGAAGCCGATTTGGTTTTGTATTACAACAAGTTCTTCAATGAATTCAAAATCATTTCCAATATCGACGGCACCAAAACATTAGATAACAATGAGGCTTTAGATCGCCGTGGATATTCTTACTGTTTTGTGTTGTTTCCTGACACTTACAAAAATCTTGGTAATCCAGATACGACTCAAGAAATATTTCTAAATGAAGTTGAAGATACCATCACTCGGTTGTACGGCAAAAAACAAATCAAAAACCGCAGCACTGAGTGCATCAACGGGAATGATTTCATAGGTCACAACACAGCCAATGTTGTGATTATTCAAAGGAAGGCTGTTCCTTTGTTGGCAGGGTTGCAAGAATTTTCAAATTTTGAATTATTCTCCGAATTGAAATTAGAAAATTTAAAGTTGGCGATCAAGAAAAATGAAGAAGCACAGCAGAAAAGAGCCAATGATGAAAAGCTATGGGCATCTGATATTGAAAAATATGCCTCCAGTGACAATTTTGAAAAATTAGGATCAATCACTCTAAGTTACAAAATTCAACAAGATAGTGCTTTGAAAATTTGCACATCGGAATATGCTGGGCCAGTCTCACAAGCAATTTCCGTTTACGGTGAAGGGGTTATTTTTTATACCTCTGCGATCTTTAGAAAAAACGCAGTCAAAGCAGAGGCCACTTTCAACAAAACACGGCCCTACTCTACTGTTTTCAAAAATATCGATTCCTTCTACAAAGAATACCAACGCGACAATTCTGCATGTCACGTCTATGTTGATTTCCCAAAGAATTTAAAACAGCTCATGACCGCTATTGAGCGGGATCAAAAAGCCAAGGCTTATGAAATAAATACATTGGTGAATGTCGTTGAGCTGCGAGAAACTTGGGCCAAAAAACAAGGGTTCAACAACTTATCCGATCTTGACTTTGCCGCACAAATTGGCGCAACGCCCAAAGTACTCGCCACATTGAATTCCAACGGCATTTCGGACAAGACCACCTATGAACAAATTTTGAATGAAATTCGTGCTGCCAAATATGGTGAAGGAAAGAATCTAACGGAAGTCATGTCATACCTTGAAGACAAAAATTCCGCATCGAAAAAAAATGGCGCCACGGCCACCTCAATCAAAAAAGAACGTGAAGCCAAACTTGAAAAAGAAGCTCAAATTGAAAAAGAACGCTTGGCTGAAGCTCAAAGAATTAGAAATCTACCTCTTACCAAAGCAACTCTTAATCCTAGCCTCGAGTACAAATACTACAACGATGGCACTTGCACTGATAGTTCAGGCGAGAGATGCTTGAATATCAATCAGTACAAGCAAATATGTGATTTTGCAAATGGATTCACCAAGCGCGTGAGAAGAGGTCTTGGTGTTTATTACAACGGTGACTATTCTGAATTTTTAAGCGCCGGAGGCACAGCCACCAACATCAGTTACGGCTGGAATGGGAAAACTTGCGTGATCAGTTTCAACATCACAGGGACTTTCAAAGGTACCAGTCATGACAAAAAATTCACCGGGATTGTGAGCACATTTGTGGTGACTACTTCGAAGGAAGTTTTGATTGACAGCGCCTTTTTCCAATAATGTTGTTGGCGAGGTTTACGGATCCATTGAACTTCAAAGCACTGCTGCTGACGGTGGGATGTACGCTTGCATGCCTTCCGTTGAATGCTGAACCCCTTAGTGCCAATGGTCTGAATTACAGCCATGTGGCCATCGGACACACCACCCAAGATGTGACCAACACCCAAGGTCAAGCCAATTACACAGGCTACTCTTTCGAGCTCAGTTATTTGTTCAACGAACATTTTTACCTGCTTGCTGGCTATGACCACACATCCACCGGCAGCGGTAGCAGCGAAGACCACTATCGAAAAAACAAAATGGGCTTGGGCTACAGGCAAGCATTGTCTGAAGGGACCGACATGCTGGCGGTTGTATCGCACTCAGATGCGTTGTTCACCCTTTTCCCTGGCACCACTGATTTTGGACTTCGATTGGGGCTCAAATCTGTCAGTTGGGTTCCAGGATTTGAAACAACGACCGCTTATCATTTCTCCAGCGCCGAGATGCTGGGCCAGCGTACTTGGCGCCACGGCCTGGCGCTGGGCATGAAATACAAATTCACCCCAAACCTCTACCTGGGTGCGGATCTAAACTCCATCACCAATTTGAACCGTTCATTTATCAACGTGGGAATGTTGTTTTGAATTTCTCAATGCTGGAAAAAATACCTGGTTCTTTGTAGAAATATTGAACAGGGTTTGCTGCAGGTGAGCAGGCAGATTTAGTTGCAAATAAGATCAACTCAATTCAAAAGAACTGGTAGTTGGAGTGTGGATAACAAAAACGCCCCGTGAGGGGCGTTTTGATGTGGTAGCTGGCGGAAACGAAGGGATTCGAACCCTTGATGAGGCTCAACACCCCATACTCCCTTAGCAGGGGAGCACCTTCGGCCACTCGGTCACGTTTCCAGCTAGGTAAATTATGCCTGATTCTGTTCCAGGTCAAAGGCTTTGTGCAAAGCACGAACCGCCAGTTCCAAATACTTCTCGTCAATGACCACCGAAGTTTTGATTTCACTGGTGGAAATCATTTGGATATTGATGCCCTCGGCGCTGAGACAAGCGAACATTTTGCTGGCAACGCCCACATGGCTGCGCATGCCAATGCCCACTATGGACACTTTGCAAATCTTGGCGTCGCCCAACACTTCGGGTGCGCCAAGTTCGGGCAGCACCTTGGTTTTGAGCAGGTCCATGGCGCGGGCATGGTCGTTGCGGTTGACGGTGAAGCTGAAGTCGGTCAAACCACCTTTGCTGATGTTTTGAATGATCATGTCCACTTCAATATTCGCGTCGGCCACCGTACCCAAAATTTTGTGGGCAATGCCAGGTTTGTCGGGCACGCCGATGACGGAAATTTTGGCTTCGTCGCGGGTGAAGGCAATGCCAGATACGATGGCTTGTTCCATTTGTTCGTCTTCCTCAAAAGTGATCAAGGTGCCAGACTTGGCTTCCTCATTGATGTCGATGTCCCAGGGTGTGAAGCTAGAGAGCACCCGCAAAGGCACTTTGTACTTGCCTGCAAATTCCACCGAACGGATTTGCAACACCTTGCTGCCCAGCGACGCCATTTCCAGCATCTCTTCAAAGCTCACGGTGTGCAAGCGGCGTGCTTCGGGCACCACGCGGGGGTCGGTGGTGTAGACCCCATCCACGTCGGTGTAAATCAAGCATTCCGCCGCTTTCATGGCGGCGGCCACTGCCACTGCAGAGGTGTCTGAACCGCCTCGGCCCAAGGTGGTGACATGGCCCTCAGGGTCTACGCCTTGAAAGCCCGTGATGATGACCACTTTGCCTGCGCTCAGGTCTGCGCGAACACGCTGGTCGTCAATCGATTCAATGCGGGCCTTGGTGAAGGCGCTGTTGGTGCGGATGGGCACTTGCCAGCCTGCATAGCTCACAGCTGGAATGCCTTCGGCTTGCAAGGCAATGGCCAGCAAAGCCGATGAAGCCTGCTCGCCTGTGGCGGCCAAGGCATCAAGTTCGCGCAAGTGGGCGTCGCTGTGGGCGTTGCCTGCAAGTTCTTTGGCCAAGCCCAAGAGGCGGTTGGTTTCGCCGCTCATGGCGGATGGAACCACCACCATCTGGTGGCCTGCTTTGGCCCATTTGGCCACGCGCTTGGCCACGTTTTGAATGCGTTCGGTCGAGCCCATGGAGGTGCCGCCGTATTTGTGAACGATGAGAGCCATCTTGTAGTGGTGTGCGTCTGGAAAAGCTAGAAATTGTACCAATCCAACACTGCGCCACTGCGCCGCACAAAGCCTTCGCCCACTTTGATGTCAATCTGGTGGCCGCGTGTTTGGCAGGCTTTGATTTGCACCCACAAAGCGTCCAGTTGTCGGGTACTGGCTTGCACGCCCTTGAGCTTGAGCCAATAACGCAGCAAATTGGCCGCTCTCGCCTCGCTCATGCCTTGCAACAAGGCTATCTGGGGTGGTTCTCCCACGGTTTGCAGGTCTTGCTGGGCCAAGGTCACCAACAGTGTTTGCGCTTGTGCCGCATGTCTGGCACTGCGGGCAAAAGTGCTTCTGAATGAAGGAAACGCAGCTTGCAAGGCAGGCATGAGTTGATGCCGAATTTTGTTGCGGGTGTAGCGGGTGTTGGTGTTGCTGGGGTCTTCCACCCAAGTCACCCCCATGCTGAGAAGCCAGTCGCGCAATGCTTGTCCAGGCACCAAGAGCCAAGGACGGTGAATCACCAAGCCGTCGCGCTCGATGCGCTCGGGCATGGCGGACAAGCCAGGCACACCCGCACCGCGAGACAAGGCCAACAACATGGTTTCCACCTGGTCATCTGCATGCTGGGCCAACACCGTGTGCTTGATGGTCCCGCCCCAGTTGGACTGCAGGGCTTGTTTGAAAGCGGTGTAACGCGCTTGACGTGCAGCGTCTTCGGGACTTTCACCTTGCGCATGGACCGCATGCACATGTTGAACGACCAATGGCACAGCCAGTTGCTGACACAGTTGCTGGCAGTGCAGCACAAAGCCATCGGCTGCCAATTGCAAGCCATGGTGCACATGCACTGCCCTCACCTGCCCGGGCCAACGCTTGACGCAAGCCAATAACAAGGCGCAAGAGTCTGCGCCGCCGCTCAAGGCCACAGCAAAAGGCAAAGGGGGATGAAAGTGTTCGAGAGACAAGGCCGCTGGCATAGCGGCCTGGCTCAAAGCATCAACGAGCGTCGGCTTTGGTGTCGTTGAATCGGCCATAGCTTTGCAGCCGTTCATAGCGTCTGTCCAAGAGTTCCTTGGTCTTGAGGTCGCTCACCTGACGCCACGCATCGTTGAGGCCTCGCTTGAGTTGAGCTGCCATTTGCTTGGTGTCGCGGTGTGCGCCACCAACAGGTTCATTGACGATCTTGTCCACCAAGCCCAAGGCTTTCAAGCGGTGCGCTGTGATGCCCAAGGCGTCAGCAGCATCGGAGGCTTTCTCCGAGGTTTTCCACAAAATAGACGCACAACCCTCTGGGCTGATGACCGAGTAAATGGAGTACTGCAGCATCAACAACTGGTCAGCCACGCTGATGGCCAAGGCACCGCCCGAACCACCCTCGCCAATGATGGTGGTGATGATGGGCACTTGCAGTTGCGCCATTTCGAAAATATTGCGGCCAATGGCTTCAGATTGGCTTCGCTCTTCAGCGTCAATGCCAGGAAAAGCACCTGGTGTGTCGACAAAGGTGAACACCGGCAACTTGAATTTCTCGGCCGTCTTCATGAGCCGCAAGGCTTTGCGGTAACCCTCAGGGCGGGTCATACCAAAATTGCGAGCCGTGCGTTCTTTGGTGTCACGGCCTTTTTGCTGACCAATGACCATGCAGGCATTGCCATTGAAACGAGCCAAACCACCCACGATGCTCAAGTCGTCTGCGAAGTGGCGGTCGCCATGCATCTCGACAAAGTCGGTGAAGATGTCGTTGATGTAGTCCAGGGTGTAGGGGCGCTCGGGATGACGGGCAATTTTGGTGATTTGCCAGGGGGTCAAATCACTGTAAATGTCTTTGGTGAGTTGCAAACTCTTTTTAGAGAGTTGATCGATTTCTTCAGAAATATCCACCGCCGATTCCACTTGCACATAGCGCAGTTCTTCGATCTTGGTTTCGAGTTCGGCAATGGGTTGCTCAAAGTCGAGAAAATTTTTCTTCGCCAATCGGGTCTCCTTGATCGTCAGGCCCAGGGCTGTTCAGTAGGCAACAGCTTGCGGGTCGAGTGAGCGCCAAATATACCAAGTTGCAACGCTGCAATAAGGTGCCCAGGCCGAGGCCACTTCACGGGCATCGCTGCGACTCACGGCTTCACCTGAAAAATAGTTGTGGCTGATGCCGTTGATCAGGCCTACATCGTCCAGGGGCAGCACATTGGGTCGCAGCAAATAAAAGATGAGGAACATCTCGGCGGTCCAGCGACCAATGCCACGAATGGCCACCAATTCTTCGATGATGGACTCGTCGTCCATCTCGGCCCATTTGCGGGTGTGCACCGCGCCATTGGAGAAATGAATCGCCAAGTCCACCAGGTATTCCACTTTGCGCGCCGACAAGCCCGCTGCACGCATGTCGTCCACTTTGAGTTTGAGCACACTCGCGGGTGTCAGTGTTTTGCTGAGTGCGGCAAAACGCTCCCACACCGATTGCGCAGCCTTGACTGAGATTTGCTGCCCCACGATGCTGCGCGCCAAGGTCACGAAAGCATCGCCTCTAGACTCCAAGGACACATCGCCAAACTGGGGAATGAGTCGGCGCATGACACGGTCTTTTTTGGCCAGATGCTTGCAGGCCTCTTCCCAATAGGCGGGTTTGATGCGTTTGACTTGCAATGGGCGAACAGGCATCAAGCACGCTCCCACTGAGTACCCTGAGCCGAATCTTTGAGCACAATGCCTTGGGCCAGCAAGGCTTGGCGAATGCGGTCGGCCTCGGCGAAATTTTTGGCAGCCTTGGCTTGGGCTCGGGCTTGAATTTGCGCTTGTATGTCTGCTTCGTCGACGCCTGAACTGCCCGCTTGCAAATGGGCTTGTGGGTCTTGCTGGAGCAAACCCAACACGCCCCCTAAGCTTTTGAGCAAGCCACTCAGCGCATGGGAGTTGCTGCGATTGACTTCAGCGGCCATTTCAAACAACACAGCCACCGCTTCGGGCGTGCCAAAGTCTTCGTCCATGGCCACTTTGAATCGGGCGGCATAGGGCTCGGTCCAATCAATGACCACCTGGTCAGGTTGGACCGCATGCAGCGCGGTGTAAAGGCGTTTCAGGGAAGCTTTGGCGTCATCCAAATGCACGTCGCTGAAATTCAAAGGGCTGCGGTAGTGGCTGCGCACCACAAAGAAACGCACCACCTCGGCTTCGTAGTTTTTAAAGACATCGCGGATGGTGAAAAAGTTGCCCAGGCTTTTGGACATCTTCACGTTGTCCACATTGATGAAACCGTTGTGCATCCAAAACGCCGCCATCGGCATACCATGTGCACCTTCGCTTTGGGCGATTTCGTTCTCGTGGTGGGGAAACTGCAAATCGGCGCCACCGCCATGAATATCAAACGACTCGCCCAGCAATTCACAGGCCATGGCCGAACACTCGATGTGCCAACCAGGACGTCCAGTGCCAAAAGGACTTGTCCATTTCACATCCGCGGGTTCCTCGGCTTTAGCGGACTTCCACAAGACAAAGTCCAGGGGGTCTTGTTTGCCGTCGAGCACGGCCACGCGCTCGCCCGCGTGCAATTCATCCAAGGACTTGCCAGACAATTTGCCATAGCCAGGCAATTTGCGAACCGCGAAATTCACATCGCCATTGGCAGCGCGGTACGCCAAGCCTTTGTGCTCTAACTTGTCGATGAGTGACAACATGCCTGGGATATGGTCGGTGGCGCGGGGTTCAGCGCTGGGACGCTCAATGCCAAGCGCCTGCGCGTCTTCATGCAAAGCGCTGATCATGCGATCGGTCAAGGCGCGAATGGTTTCACCGTTGTCAGTGGCACGGCGAATGATTTTGTCGTCAATGTCGGTGATGTTGCGGATGTAAGTGACTTGGTAGCCGGATTGCTTGAGCCAGCGTTGAACCACATCAAAAGCCACCATGGAGCGAGCGTGACCGATGTGGCAAAAATCGTAAACCGTCATGCCGCACACATACATGCGCACATGCCCTGCTTGCAGGGGTGCAAAAGTTTGCAAATCACGCGTGAGCGTGTTGTGAATCCGAAGGGCCATGGTGTGAGCTTAAGCGTGAATGGCGCTACAGGGCGCGTAAGGTCTCTCTACTACAATGCCCGCAGTATATCTAGCCAATTGACAAGCATCACTCGCTTGTCTTCCTCACTGTCATACATGCGCTTGCTCCCTCCTTCAATTCCCCAGATGCACCAACTGAGTCGCACCTTTCTGATGCTGATTTGTTGTGTCTGGATGGGCCTTGGTGCAGTGCATGCGCAATCCAGCACCAGCCAAACCTACAAAGGCACGCCGCACGAGGAAGTGCAAAAAAGCCTGGCCCAGCGCGACTGGAACAAAGCCATGTGGCTGATTGAAGACTATTTGCAAAACCAACCGCGTGACCCGCAAATGCGCTTTTGGCGAGCCCGTCTTTTAGAGCAGCAAAAGCGCACGGACGAAGCCTTTGATGTTTACCTGCAATTGGCCCAAGACTATCCAGAACTGCCTGAAGTGCAAAACAACTTGGGGGTTTTGCTGGCGGCTCGCGGCAAGATGGACGAAGCCCAACAAGCGTTTGAACACGCCTTGCGCAACAACCCCAACTACGCCACTGCCCACGAAAACCTGGGCGATGTGTTGCTGCATTTGGCCAAGCGCTCGTTTGACAAGGCACAAGCCCTCAGCGCCACGTCACGGACATTGCAAGCCAAACTGCAAGCGCTACAACCTGCCCTTCAACTCACCCTGACCAAACCATGATCAACTCATCACGCCGCCAATTACTGACCTTGCTCTTGTCCGTGCTCGCCTTGACTGGCGCTCAGGCCCAAAGCAGCGCCAACCCCCAAGTCAAATTTGTCACCACTGCGGGTGAGTTTGTGGTTGAACTCGCGGCTGACAAAGCGCCTGCCACTGTGGAGAACTTCCTGGGCTACGTGCGCGATGGCCACTACAGCGGCACCATCTTTCACCGCGTCATCAACAACTTCATGATCCAAGGCGGCGGATACGACGCCAAGTACCAAGAAAAACCCACCAAAGCCCCCATCAAACACGAAGGTGCCGAAGTCAAAGCCAAGGGCGGTCCACGCAACACCATGGGCACCATCGCCATGGCCCGCACCAACAACCCGCACTCTGCCAGTGCGCAGTTTTTCATCAATGTGAAAGACAACGACTTCCTGGACCACCAAGCGCCCAATGGCCAAGGCTGGGGCTATGTGGCCTTTGGCAAAGTCATCTCTGGCATGGACGTCATCAACAAAATCAAACAAATGCCCACAGGTCACGGCGGTCCCTTCCCATCAGACGTGCCACAAACACAGGTGGTTATTCAATCTGCAACTTTGGTGAAATGAACATGTCCAATCCTCAAGTCGAACTGCACATCCAAGACCACGGCGTCATCACCCTTGAACTTGACGCTGAAAAAGCGCCCAAAACTGTCGCCAACTTTTTGCACTATGTGGAAAAAGGTCACTATGACGACACCATTTTTCACCGCGTCATCCCTGGCTTCATGGTGCAAGGCGGCGGCATGTCGCCTGGCATGAAAGAGAAAAAAGTCGCCAGCACCATCGACAACGAAGCCAACAACGGCTTGAAAAACGACTGCTACACCGTGGCCATGGCCCGCACCAGCGACCCCCATTCGGCGACCGCCCAGTTTTTCATCAACGTCAAAGACAACGGCTTTTTGAACCACACCGCACCCACAGGTTCAGGCTGGGGCTACGCCGTGTTTGGCAAAGTGGTGTCTGGCACCGACGTGGTCGATGCCATTTGCGATGTCCCCACAGGTCGCCGTGGCTTTCACGATGACGTGCCCAAGGACGATGTGGTCATCAGCAAAGCTGTTTTGCTCTGAGCGCCACCATGGCTGAACTCAGCCAAATCGATGCGCGGCATTGGTCCAGCATCGAGTTCATTTCTGACATCCACTTGCAACGCAGCGAACCTGCCAATTTCGAGGCTTGGTCGCGCTACCTCTCGCAAGTCCGAGCCGACGCCTTGTTCATCTTGGGCGACTTGTTTGAGGTCTGGGTGGGCGACGATCTGCTGGACCATCCTGAGGGCGATTTTGAGCGTGAATGCCTGGCCCTGATTCACCAAACCAGTCAACGCATGCCCGTTCATTGGTTGGTCGGCAATCGGGATTTTTTAGTCGGCGAACGCGCCCTCAAAGCCAGTGGCATGCAAGCCCTGAGCGACCCCTGCGTGGTGCACACCGCTCAAGACAACTGGCTGCTCAGCCACGGCGATGAGCTGTGTGTGGGCGACACCGACTACCAGGCATTTCGCCAAACAGTGCGTTCGGCGCAGTGGCAACAGTCGTTCTTGTCCCAACCTTTGTTGCAACGCATGCAAATGGCGCGTGACCTGCGCCAGCAAAGCGAAGCCCGCAAAGCTCAGCAACCCAGCTGGGTGGATGTAGACAAGGCCAGCGCCGAACAATGGTTGAAACAACACCACTGCCATGTGCTGATTCACGGGCACACGCACCAAGCCGCCCATCACACCTTGTCTGCAGGGCTTTCGCGCTGGGTCTTGAGCGATTGGGAGGCTCATGCCAAACCGCCACGCTTGCAATCTTTGCGCTGGGAAGCTGCCAGTGGCTTTGCCACCAGGCCCTTGGTTTAACGCTTGAGCAAGACCTTCAAGGCGGCTTGAAGTCGGCGCGAAGATTCGGCCTGGAAAGGCGAAGCCAACACCGTGGCCACATCCTGCGCCCAAGTTTGAGCGGGTGGCGCCTCATGACGCTTGGTCAGCAACTGCAGTTGCAAGGCGCGTCTGGCGTCCACATGGCTGGCAGGTGTGGGCACCTCGGCAGCCATTTCCAAACGCAGCATGGCCGTGTCCGCTTCTGCTGTCACGGGTGACTGCAGCGCCTGGACCCAGCTTTGGCGCTGGCCGGCCGTGATGCGGTTGCCCAGTTCTTTGGCAGGCGGCAGTTGATCGGCTTGCCGATGCTCCCAGGCACCCAACACATGCACCAAGGTTTCACCATGCGCTTGCATGGCCAAGCGACGCAAAGCGGCATCCGCCTGTTCCAAGGCGTGACGCTGGGCACGAAAGGCAGCGTCGCCCAAACGCGGACCACGAGGTTCAAAGCCATCGCGGCCACGGGGTGCATCGCCACGACGGCCCACAGCGCCATCTCGCTCGGAGCGACGTGCACCTGGTTTGTCGCCAAATCGACCTGCTTGAACCGGTTCGGTTTTCTTTTGACCAGGGCGGTCGTCTCCACGCACCGCCACCACTTTTTTGGCTGGTGCTGCTGGGGCTTTGGTCTCGGGGGCCTCTTCGACTGGGGTGTCTGCAGGCTGCTCTGTAAGGACTTCGGGGGCTGCTTCTGTTGCCTGCTCAACGACCGGGGCCACCACAGGGGCTGGGGCGCGGCCCAGTGACACCTCGTTCAAATGCTGCACAGCTTGGCGAATCTGGATGGCGTCGCCTTGGGCAATGGCTTTTTCCAAATCCTGCGAGGCTTGGAGCACGCTTTGGTCATGGGCGGACAGGGGCTGGGTGCTTGCAACTGAACGGTCTTGGGTTTTGCGCTGAAACGCCTCATCCAAGGGCAAGCGGAATGCGTCCCAGAGTTTTTGGGCGAGTTTGCGGTCAATGGGCACGGCCTGTGACTCAAGCTGCCAGCGTTGTTGCAGGGCTTTCACCGCGTCAATGCGCAGGCTGGGTGCGGCTCCCAATTGCTTGGCTTCTTCAATCAGGGCGCGACGTGCAGCCACGCTTTCTGACTGAACTTTGTCGATGGCCGCATGGGCGGCCTGCATGGCGGTCTTCCATTGCGCTTGCATTTCGGCAAACAGCTTCTCGCTCAAATGACCGCTGTTGCGCCAGCGTTCAGAGAAAGCATGCAATTCACGCGCTTGTTTTTTCCAATCGGTATTGCCCACGTGGGCCTGGGTCCAAGCCGCCACTTCGGCCAACAACGCCACCCGCTGTTCGCGGTGGGCAGCGGACTCGGCCTTGGCTTTTTCCAGCCAAGCTTGCACAAAGGGATAGGCGCGGTTGCAGGCTTGGTCAAACCGTTTCCACAAGGCATGGTTAGGCTGGCCGCCTTGGTCCGCTTGCTTCCAGGCCTCGCGCAATTGGCGCAAGCTGTCTTGCAATTTGCGGCCTGTGATGACGGGCATCCACTCGGGCGTTGCAGGCGTTGGGACAGGGACAGGGTCAGCCTCACCCTCCACTGGCGGCACTGGCGCTGCCACAGGGACAGGCTTGAGCAAGGCCTCGGCCTTGGCCACCAGTTCGGTACGCAGCAGATCGGCTTGGCGTTTTTGCTCGGCGGCCTGCTCAGTCGCAGCCGCTTGCGCCTCTTTGGCCTGGGCTTGTGCGGCGGGGTCGAGCTTGGGTTTGGCCGGGGTGGCAGCCATCACCGCTGGGGCTTCACCTCGCAAGGCCCGCAGTTGATCGGCCCAGGCAGGCACGGCTGGCAGGGGCAAGGCCGGGTCTAGCGCAGCCGCTTGGGTTTGGGTGAGTGCGGCAGAAAAAGCATCCCAGACCAATTGAATGTGGGTGGCACTGTCGCTCACGCTGGTGGGGTATTTGGGGTCGACGCTCAGCCAGTGCGCGTCCTCGCTCAAAGCCTGAAGTTCGGTTTGCAAACGCTGCAAATCGGCAGCCAAACTGGCTTGCAACTCAACGGCCTCGCTCCAGGCCTTGGTGGACAGCACCTCGATGCGCTGCACCATGAGCACGGCCGACTCACGCAGCACTTGGGCGCGGTGCTGCAAATCTTCAATGTGCTTGACCCGATCTGCCAAAGCCACGCGCAAGCCCGCCAGGGGTTCGCGCGACAAAGGTGCTCCCGCTTTGGCGGCATCCCGCGCCCAGGTCATGGCGTCGGCCAAGTTCAAACGGGCCGTGGCCAGCAACTGCTGGGCTTTTTGAGCCCATTCTTCGGCCAAAACATCTTGGTTTTTGGTGCGACGCAGTTCATCCAGTTTTTCTCGCAAGGGTTTGGCTGCGCCTTTGTCACGAGCGCTCATTTCCTTGAACACCTGTTGCAGCAATTCGCTGCTGGGGTCGCTGGCCATCCATTCGCGCAAACGCGCGGCGCGTTCGCCGGAGGTCGGGGCTGTCAAAGCGCCACCGGTGAGGGCATCCAAAGAAGTCAAGTCATGTGCGCTGGAAGAAGGGGTGTTCACGTCGGCTCAAATCGTTAAGTGGCGCCCCAGGTAGGGGCAAAGATGGCTATTGTGACAGGGCGCACGAGCGCAATGCTTAAAATATCCATATGAAAGTTTTACAAACCGTCCTCCATGGCGCACGTGTTTTCGCTTTGGATGTGGGCCAAGGTTTTTTCCTCATCACTCACAGTGGCTTGGCCTTGCTGGGCTTGGGTGTGTTTTGCTTCATGATCATCTTCAGTGCCAAGCCCGATTTGCGCTCTTCCGCCGAGGTCGAACTCATCGACTGGCTGCAAACCCGCCATGGCCTGGATTTCAGCTTCAGCAGCAACACCGAGGCCATTGACCGCGCCACCGCTGCCGACCCCGAAGACCTCCCCAAAGACCAAGCCAATATCGCGTTTTGGCTCAGCCGCAAGTACCGCGTGGCCCCTGAACCTCTCAGCGCCTTGGTGGCCGAAGCCTATGAGGTGGGACCCAAATACAAGCTCGAACCCTCGCTCATCTTGGCCGTCATGGCGGTGGAATCGAGCTTCAACCCGTTTGCCCAAAGCAATGCAGGCGCTCAGGGCCTCATGCAAGTGCGCACCAATGTGCACAGCGACAAATACGACGACTACGGCGGCGACTTTGCCGCCTTCGACCCGGTCACCAACCTGCGCGTGGGCGCCCAAGTGTTGCGCGAAGCCATAGACCGCAACGGCTCTTTGGAGGCTGGTTTGCGCCAGTACGTGGGCGCGGCCATCAGCGGTGAAGACGGCGGCTACATCAACAAAGTGTTGGCCGAACAACAGCGCATCAAAGATGTGGCCAACGGCAAACGCGTGCTCACCATCGAACCCATCAACCCCTGACCCTGTTCATTTCCTGGAGACTGTTCATGTACCACCGCAACCACTTGGTCGAGCAAGCCGACCCCGAACTGTGGGCCGCCATCCAAGCGGAAAACGCCCGCCAAGAGCACCACATTGAGCTGATTGCCAGCGAGAACTACGCCTCGCCTGCGGTCATGGCCGCTCAAGGCTCGCAGCTGACCAACAAATACGCCGAGGGCTATCCCGGCAAGCGCTACTACGGTGGCTGTGACAACGTGGATGTGGCCGAGCAACTCGCCATCGACCGCGTGAAACAAATTTTTGGCGCTGAAGCGGCCAATGTGCAACCGCATTGCGGCGCATCGGCCAATCAGGCGGTGTTTTTGGCCTTCTTGACGCCCGGCGACACCATCATGGGCATGAGCTTGGCCGAAGGTGGCCATCTGACCCACGGGATGCCGCTGAACATGTCGGGCAAATGGTTCAAGGTGGAGAGCTATGGCCTGAACGCCAAAGAAGAAATTGACTACGACGCCATGGAAGCCAAGGCCCGTGCCACCAAGCCCAAACTCATCATCGCAGGTGCTTCAGCGTACAGCTTGCACATCGACTTCGCCCGCTTTGCCAAAGTGGCCAAAGAAATTGGCGCCATCTTTTTGGTGGACATGGCGCATTACGCTGGCTTGATTGCCGCGGGCGTCTACCCCAACCCGGTGCCCCACGCCGATGTGGTCACCTCCACCACCCACAAAAGCCTGCGCGGCCCGCGCGGGGGCATCATCCTCATGAAGTCCGAGCATGAAAAAGCCATCAACAGCGCCGTCTTCCCTGGCCTGCAAGGCGGCCCCTTGATGCACGTCATTGCCGCCAAAGCCGTGGCCTTCAAAGAAGCCCTGCAACCCGGCTTCAAGGACTACCAACAGCAGGTGGTGAAAAACGCCCAAATCGTGGCGCAAACCCTCACCGAGCGCGGCCTGCGCATTGTGAGCGGCGGCACCCAAAGCCATGTCATGTTGGTCGATTTGCGCTCGAAACACATCACCGGCAAGGTGGCTGAAGCGGCCTTGGGCGCGGCCCACATGACGATCAATAAAAACGCCATTCCCAACGACCCCGAAAAACCCATGGTCACCAGCGGCGTGCGCATTGGCACCCCCGCCATGACCACGCGTGGTTTCAAGGACGAGGAGGCTCGTGCCACGGCCCACCTGATTGCCGACGTGCTGGACAACCCGCACGACGAAGCCCACATCGCAGCGGTGCGGGCCAAGGTTCACGCCCTGACCAGCCGTTTCCCGGTCTACGGATAAGCCGTCATGAAATGTCCTTTTTGCGGCCATGTGGAAACCCAGGTGATGGAGACCCGCATGTCCGAAGAAGGCGATTCGATTCGCCGCCGTCGCTCGTGCAGTCACTGCGAAAAGCGTTTCACCACCTACGAGCGGCCCGATGTGAGCTACCCCGCCGTGGTGAAAAAAGATGGTCGGCGCATCGAGTACGACCGCCGCAAATTGCAGGGCTCCTTGAACTTGGCGCTGCGCAAACGCCCGGTCAGCACCGAGCAAGTGGACTTGGCCATTGAACGCATCGAGGACAAATTGCTCACCCTGGGGCAGCGTGAAGTGGCGTCCACCCGCATTGGCGAGTTGGTCATGCGGGAGCTGAAAAAACTGGACAAAGTGGCCTATGTGCGTTTTGCCAGTGTTTACCGCAGCTTTGAAGATGTGGACGAGTTCAAAACCCTGGTGGACGAGTTCAGGCGCTAAAGCCTGCAGTGTGCAAAGCGCACACGGTTGGAGGTACAGCAACACCGCCTGTTCAAGCCTGTTTCTTTGAAGATGGCAGCCATGAAACGGCTGCCATTTTTCTTTGTCCACCGCACCCACCAAGGGGGTTACACCCTGGCCGAGCTGTGCGTGGTCTTGGCCATCTGTGCCACCACGGTCAGCTTGGCTGCCCCAGCTTTGGGCCAATGGTTTTGGCGCTTGCGGGTAGAGGCTGCGGTGCAAACATGGGCCAGCGACTTGCAGTCCGCCAGGCTGCAAGCCCTGCGCCGTGGCGAGTTGTTGCAATTGCAGCGCCTGAGCCACTGCCTCAACACCCCCCTGCCCACGGGCGACTGGCGTTGCGGCTGGCAATTGACCTTCAAGTCGGGACGCAGCTTGTTCAGCAGCCCACTGGCTGGTGAACTGCAGGTGCAGCTCTACCCCAGCCAAAACAGCCTGGACATCACCCCCCTGGGTGAAGCCGTGGCGGGTGGTTTGCGCCTGGTGGTGCAGCCCCGTGGTTCTCAGGCCGTGGTGCGCAGCATCTGCATCAACACCACTGGGCGGCTGCGCGTGGTGAGCGCAGGCAGTTGCACATGAACCGCTCTAGGGGCTTTTCCATCTTGGAGGCGCTGTGCGCCTTGCTGGTCCTCAACCTCCTGGGTGTCGGGCTGCTGCACTGGCAGTGGCAGGCCCTGCAAGCCCAGCGCGACGCACTGGCTTTTCAAAACGCCGTGGGTTTGGCGCAGGACCTGTGGCAACGCATGCAAGTCAACCCCGCTGCGGCCCTGAGCTACCAACTGGTGTTGGGCGAGGTGGTTCAAGGCCCCAATTGCCACGCACAGCCGTGTGACCCCAGCCAATGGGCCCAAGCCAATTTAGCCGAGTGGCAACAAGACATGCAGCTTCGCATCCCAGGCGCCAAAGCGCAGTTGGAAACCAAACTGACCAGCCCTGCCCAAGTCAGTCTGCCGACCAACGTCAGCCTGACCTTAATCTGGCCCAGCCGCGCCAACCCATCCCCAAGCGCTAGCGACCCAGCTTGCCCCGAACAACACCGCTGTTGGCAAACCACATGGCCACTTTGATCCACGCTCAGCGCTCACAAAGCGGTCACACCTTGGCGCAAACCTTGTTGGGCATGGCCTTGTCCCTGTTGGTGGTGTGTGCCGCCTTTGCCTTGTTTGCCTGCTTGCAAGCCAGTCACCGTCAGTTGCAAGCGCAAGCCGACACCCATGCGCGCTTGAACACCAGCTTGAACCTGTTGCGCGAACGGGTGCAGCGAGGCGCAGCGCCTGAGTTGGTGTTTGACAGCAAGGGCAAGGCAGCTTTGTCGCCCCCGCCTGTGGACTTGCAAGGCAGTGACCAGGGATTGTCAGTGCCGCAGGTGCGCAGCCTCACCCCAGCAGACTGCCAAGGGCACCAGGCCTCAGACTGGTATTGGTTGATGGACGACTTCATGCTCAGCAGCCGCCAAGAACTGGTCTGCAAAGACAGTTGGCGCGATGGCAGCCTCTACCAGGCCTTGGTCGATGGTGTCACGGCGGTTCAATTTCGCTATGCCCAGCCACTGCCAGGCGACAGCTTGCAGATGCAGTGGGTGAGCGCCGAGCAGGTCATCGACTGGCAGACCGTCACCGGGGTCGCGAGTTGCGTTCAAGTCCAAGCAGAAGGGCCGCCACAAGCAGCAGGGTCCTCGCCTTGTATCCCCATGGCCAAGGGCTTGGCATGGCGAGGGGTGGCCGCCATGCGCCACCACTCACCATGAAGCACCAACAACAAGGCCTGGCATTGCCCACGGTCATGGCCTTGTCACTCATGGGCAGCGTCATGCTCTTGGCCGAGTGGCGCGGCCTGGCCTTGGCAGAGGGTTCTGGGCAAAGCGCCAGCCAACGATGGTCCTTGCAACACACCACCCAGTCGGCGCTGCTGCGGGCGGTGCAAGACATCCAAGGACCGCTCAGCGACAGCCGCCACCAGGCGGGCAGCAGCAAAGCCACTCAGGTGTTTTTCCCCAACAGCACCAAAGCCTGGACCACCTTGCAAACCCGCTTGGGAACCAACGACTGCGTGGCGGGCATTTGCAAACCCTTGGGAGAAGACAGCAACAGCTTCACGCATTGGCTCAGCCGTTTGTCGCAAGCGCAAACCCAGGTGGTATCGGACACCACCAGTGTTTACTACTGGGTGGAGGTACTGCCCTTGCAAACCAAATTGGCCACGGCAAGCGCGCCCTTTGTTTACCGCATCACGGCCTTGGCCAAGGGTGGCTCGCCAAACGCAGTCTTCGCCTCCCAGGCCTTGTGGCACCCCACGCCCAGCCATGCAGCCTCGTTGGCGGTGCCCATGCCACTGGCGGGTTTCAAGCGTCTGCTGAGTTTGTCGCCATGAGGCAGGTCAAAGGCTTCACCCTGCTGGAGTTGCTGGTGGCCTTGGCCTTGATCGGCCTGCTCAGCAGCATGGCCATGCCCAGATTCCAAGGCATGCAGCAACGCAGCCAACGCGCATTGGCCAAAGTGGCGCTGCTCAAAGCAGCGGCTTGGCTGGAGCGCTCAGCCAGCACACAAGGCAGCTACCCCAGCAACTTGCCCGAGGCGGTATGGCAAGGCGCTGAATTGCACTACCGACTGCAGTTGCAAAGCCAAGCGGATGCCTTTGTCTTGAAAGCCGAGCCCACGGGGTCGCAAACGTCGGACGCTTGCGCCACCCTCACCCTCAACCAGGCTGGGGAGCGCGGGGTGGAGGGCGCTTCAGCAGGGGCGGGAGTTTGCTGGGGCCAATGAACATCATCCGATGGCCTGAATTGGGCCCTCCATAATCTGTGCATGCCCTATTCCCCCATCGACCACACCCGCATGGCCCAGGCCTTGGCCTTGGCCGAGCAGGCGCTGTTCATCACCTCGCCCAACCCCCGAGTGGGCTGCGTCATCACCAATGCACAAGGTGAGCTGCTGGGCCAAGGCCACACCCAAGCGGCTGGTCAGGCGCATGCCGAGGTGATGGCGCTACGTGACGCGCAGGCGCGTGGCCACAGCACCCAGGGTGCCACCGCCTATGTCACGCTAGAACCCTGCAGCCACCAGGGGCGCACAGGCCCTTGTTGTGACGCCCTGTTGCAAGCAGGTGTGGCGCGGGTGGTGGTCAGCATCCAAGACCCCAACCCGCAAGTGGCGGGGCAAGGTCTGGCCAAACTGCAAGCCGCAGGCGTGGCGGTGTCTGTTGGTTTGTTGGCCGAGCAGAGTGCAGAACTCAACATGGGCTTTTTCAAGCGCATGACCCAAGGCACGCCTTGGCTGCGCCTGAAGACGGCCCAGTCGCTGGACGGCCAAACCGCCTTGCTCAATGGCCAAAGCCAATGGATCACGGGAGAGGCCGCTCGATTGGACGGCCACCACTGGCGCGCCAGGGCTTGCGCGGTGCTTTCGGGCATTGGCACCGTGCTGGAAGACAACCCCTTGTTGAATGTGCGCGGCGTGAGCACCCCGCGCCAACCCCATTTGCTGCTGGTGGATTCACGCCTGCAAACCCCCT
>CANGHG010000002.1 GCA_947453645.1 Comamonadaceae bacterium | reverse complement strand
CTTGTAAATTCATCACCACCACCGCAGTTCGACATTGGCCGGTCATTGGCAAAATGGTGCAGGCATCTGGGGCCTTGTTCATCGACTTGAACGCGGTGAGAACAAGCACACGAGACATCACCAAACAGATGATCGCCATGCTGAAAGCGAAAGAAGTGCTTGGTTTTTTTCCTGAGGCCACATCATCTGAAGGTCATACACTGCTGCCCTTCAAAGCGAATTTGTTTCAAGCAGCCGTGACCTCTCAAACCCCTGTCTATCCTTTGTGCATTCAATACAAAGATGCGAAAGGCCACTTATCGACCGCAGCCGGCTTTCATGGCGACATGACGCTGTTGGAGTGCATGCAAAACATTTGGCGCGCCGCTCCTTTGACTGCCGAGATCACATTTTTGCCAGTCATCCCCACATCTAACAACCGCAAAGCATTGTCACAGCGGTGTGAAGAGCAAATATCGGCGGTATTTTATGGATAAGGCTCCACTTTGACAGAGGTCGATTTCGAGCAAATCAGCGCCTATGAGCGCTACAAACTCATGGCGAGTTTGATTGTGCCCAGACCCATCGCCCTGGTCACCACACTCGGAGTCAACGGCGTGGCCAACGCGGCCCCGTTTTCCATGTTCAACATGGTGGGTGAAGACCCGCCCATCCTCATGCTCAGCATCAACCGCCTGAGCGATGGGCGACTCAAAGACACCGCGGCCAACATCTTGGCCAGCGGCGAGTTCGTGGTTCACATGACTGACGAGGCCATGGCCCAACAAATGCACGCCTGCGGCGAGGCCCTGCCCTCGGATGTGAGCGAACTCAGCCATGTGGGCTTCACCTCTGCGCCCTCACACAGCATTGCCCCGCCACGCATCCTGCAAGCCCCCGTGGCTTTCGAGTGCGTGCTGCACGAAAAGATGGAAACCGAGAGCCGCTATGTGTTCATCGGGCGGGTGAAATGGATGGCCGCACGTGACGGTTTGATCGACACCCAAGCCTGGCGGGTCAACCTGCGGGACTATCACCCCATCGCCCGTTTTGGTGCGAGTTTTTACAACACCACCCGAGACCGTTTTGCCATCGAGGACGGCCCTGGCGAAGCGCCGCATGCCAGCGACACCATTGACCGCCTTTGATCCAAGGCGTCATGAAAACACCACGGTCTTGTGACCGTTGAGCAAAATGCGGTGCTCGACAAACCACTTCACCGCCCGCGCCAGCACCACGCATTCCACGTCACGGCCAATGGCGGTCAGGGTTTCTGGCCCCATGGCATGGGTGACCCGCTCGACACCCTGCTCGATGATCGGGCCCTCGTCCAAGTCCCCGGTTACAAAGTGGGCCGTGGCCCCAATCAGCTTCACGCCTCGGTCATGCGCTTGGTAATAGGGCTTGGCACCTTTGAAGCTGGGTAAAAAAGAATGATGAATATTGATGGCACGGCCCCGCAAGGCCTCGCACATCTGGCTGGACAAAATTTGCATGTAACGCGCCAGCACCACCAGGTCCACTTGGTGGGTTTTCACCAACTCCAAAATCTTGTGCTCTTGCGCCAGCTTGGCCTCGGGTGGTGCGCCCGTGGCCAAAGGGAAATGGTGAAACGGGATGTTGTAGCTGGCGGCGAGTTGGTAGAAGTCGGTGTGGTTGGAGACAATGCCCACGATTTCCACGGGCAACAAACCGCTGCGAAAGCGAAACAGCAAGTCGTTCAGGCAATGGCCAATTTTGGAGACCATGATCAGCACACGGGGTTTGACCGCCGCGTCGTGCATGTCCCAGTTCATTTGCATGGTGTCGGCCAATTTGCCAAAAGCGCTGCGCAATTCATCAAAAACCAGCTTGGTGTCCTCGTGCACGAAATGCACCCGCATGAAAAACAGCTTGGACTGGGTGTCGCCAAACTGGGCCGAATCCAGGATGTTGCAGCCGTGATCAGCCAAAAAACCTGAAACCCGCTGCACGATGCCGCGCTGGTCCTGGCAAGACAGGGTGAGGATGGAGGATGCTGAGGTCATGAGATGGGCCAAAGAAGAAAAAGTCGATTGCCTTATTATCGGCTGGTGCATTGCAGCACCACCCTCAAAGGAATGTCACCCATGCGAGTCGACTCATCTTCAGCCCGTGCCCAGGTGCAAGCGGCCAAAGCCCCCAAACCCCAGGTGGCCAGGGCCAAGATGGTCGCAGCCAAGACACAAGCCGTCAAGGCCGAAGCCAAGCCAGCACCACAAGCTGCCAAGCCACACCGGGTTGATCTGCGCGCTTGAACTGGCTTGTCCGTTTCCTTTTTCTGCTGGTGGCGGGCGCAGTCCTGCTGTTGGTGTTGTTGGTGTCCTTGCTGGGTTTGGCCCTGAGCTTGTTGCGCTGGCTGATCACCGGCCAACAACCGCAAATCGCCATGGTGTTTCAAACCTACAGGCATTGGCAACGACAAGCCGCCAAGCAAATGCCCCCCGGCCACCGCCAAGAGGATGTGATCGAGGCCGAGGTGCGCGAATTGCCGCCCTCGGACACGCACAAACCTTAAAGCCGCTCGATGATGGTGACGTTGGCCATGCCGCCGCCTTCGCACATGGTTTGCAAACCATAGCGTTTGCCGCGTTGGCCCAAGGCGTTGATGAGCGTGGTCATCAGCTTGGTGCCAGAGGCGCCCAGCGGGTGGCCCAAAGCAATGGCCCCGCCATTCACATTCAAGCGCTCGGGGTCGGCCCCCAAGGCTTTGAGCCAGGCCAGTGGCACTGAAGCAAAGGCCTCGTTGACCTCGTACAAGTCGATGTCGCCAATCTGCATGCCCGCTTTTTTCAAGGCCCGCTCGGTGGCGGGGATGGGGGCTTCGAGCATGATGACCGGGTCGTGGCCGATCATGGTCATGTGGTGGATGCGAGCCAGGGGTTTGACGCCCAGGGCTTTCAAACCACGCTCGCTGACCACCATGACGCCTGTTGCCCCATCACAAATTTGGCTGGCATTGGCTGCAGTGACCACCCCGCCTTCTTGCAACAATTTCACGCTTTGAATGCCTTCCAAGGTGGCGTCGGCACGTATGCCTTCATCCGTGGTGTGCATGTCGCCCGTGGCTTGGCCTTCAGGGTTGAGAATGGCCACCGGCAAAATTTCATGCTTGAACGCGCCCGCCTGGGTGGCTGCTGCCGCACGTTGGTGACTCAGCAAGGCGTAGCGGTCGAGTTCATCTTTGCTCAGGCCGTATTTTTGGGCCATCATTTCTGCGCCTAAAAACTGACTGAAGACCAGGTCGTTGAAGCGCTTGTTGATGTTGGGGCTTTGGTAAAAACCCATATTGGCTTTTTGCGCCAACACCGTGGTACTGAACATGGGCACACGGGTCATGGACTCCACGCCCGCGGCGATCACCACGTCCATGGTGCCAGACATCACAGCTTGCGCGGCAAAGTGGATGGCTTGCTGGGAGGAACCGCACTGGCGGTCGATGGAGGTGCCTGGCACCGACTCGGGCAGCTTGGACGCCAACACCGCGTTGCGCGCCACATTGGAGGACTGCTCACCGATTTGGCTCACGCAACCCATGAACACGTCTTCCACCAGCGCGGGGTCTGCACCTGTGCGGTCGATCAAGTCGTTCAAGACCTGAGCCGCCAAATCCACGGGGTGCCAGCCCGATAAACGGCCGCCTCTTTTGCCGCCGGCGGTGCGGGTGGCTGCCACGATGTATGCGTCTGACATGTTGGTCTCCTGTTTTTTGAAAAGTGTATAGCTTTGGGATGGCTTCGCTGCGCTCGCCATGACGGCTAGGGCATCGCCAGCGCCTCGTCATTGCGAGGGGCGCAGCCCCGAAGCAATCCCCTCAACGCGGCGCCATGCGAATCGCCCCGTCAATGCGGATGCACTCGCCGTTCATGTACTGGTTGGTCAAGAGCATTTCAGCCAAGTGCGCGTATTCATCGGGCAGGCCCAGGCGTTTGGGAAACGGCACAGATGCCGCCAGCGCCTCTTTCACGTTGTCTGGGGCGGCTTGCAACAAGGGCGTGTTGAAGATGCCCGGCAAGATGGTGTTGACCCGAATGCCCTCACCCATCAAGTCCCGCGCAATCGGCAAGGTCATACCCACGATGGCCGCCTTGCTGGCCGAGTAACTCGCCTGACCTATTTGCCCATCCTCTGCCGCCACCGACGCGGTGTTGACGATGGCGCCACGTTCGCCGTCCAGCAGGTCCAGGCTCATCATGCCGGCCGCCGACTTGGCGATGCACCTGAAGGTCCCCACCAGGTTGATCTGAATGATGCGGTCGAAATTGGCGGTGGGGAATGAGCGTATCTCGCCTGTGGCCTTGTCACGGCTGGCGGTTTTGATGGCGTTGCCAGTACCTGCGCAATTCACCAAGATGCGCTCTTGCCCTTGTGCGGCGCGGGCTTTGGCAAATGCCGCGTCCACCTGATCCTCTGAGGTGACGTCCACCTGGCAAAACACGCCGCCAATCTCAGCGGCCAAGGCCTCGCCCATGGCGGCGTTCAAATCGAACAAGGCCACTTTCACACCATGACTGGCCAGCCGCCGCGCGGTCGCGGCCCCCAAGCCCGAGGCGCCCCCGGTGACGATGGCGACTGTCTGTGCATTCAGTTTCATGGCGGTCTCCTGTTGGTTCGGGTTTGTCTGGCCTGAAGCTTGGAGCTTAAGCGATGCGTCATCTGCTAACCTCTGCCGCACCTTTCAATCTGTCCTTGGAGTGACTCATGCGCTTGTTCAAACCCACCTTGGGCCGCCGTGCCTGTCTTGGCGCTTTCGCCAGCGCCTTGCTGCTGAGCACTGCAGCCACTTGGGCAGCTGACATCCCCACGGCTTCGCCAGCCTCCAAAGGATTTTCTGCCGAGCGTTTGGCCCGCATCCGCCCGGTCATCCAAGCTGAAATCGACGCTAAACAAATGCCTGGCGCCGTGGTGATGATTGCGCGCAAAGGCGCTGTGGTGTATTCGGACGCCATTGGCGTCAAGCACGACGCCATCTTCCGCGCCTATTCCATGACCAAGCCCATGACCTCGGTGTTGGCCATGATGATGGTGGAAGAAGGCAAGTTGCAACTGGCCGACCCCGTGTCCAAGTTCCTGCCTGCCTTGGCGCAAATGCAGGTGCTCTCCAACCCCGCCGACCCCGCCAGTGCCACTGTGCCTGCCGCGCGTCAAATTCTGGTGCACGACTTGCTGCGTCACACCTCGGGCCTGACCTACGCCGAGTTCACCCGCTCTGTGGCCATGCGCAACGCCTACATCAGCGCAGGTTTGTTTTCCAACGAGGTCCCCTCTGTTTGGATCACCCTCACGCCCGAACAGCAAGTGGCTGCCTTTGCCAAGGCCCCTCTGATCTGGCAGCCCGGCAGCACCTGGGAGTACAGCTTGTCCACCGATTTGCTGGGCCGTGTGCTTGAAGCCGTGGGCAAAAAGCCCTTGAGCGTGATGCTCGACGAGCGCCTCATCAAACCCCTGGGCATGAAAGACACCGCCTTCGTGGTGCCAACGAACAAACAAAGCCGCATCGCCGAACCCTTGGCCATCGACCCTCTGACCCAACAACCCATGGCGCCCATGTTGGATGTGACCAAGGTGCAAGGCAATGACTCGGGCGGCGCTGGCTTGGTGACCACGGCCAGCGACTATTTGCGGTTTTGCCAAATGCTGCTCAACAACGGCAAACTGGACGGCCGCCGCTACCTGAGCCGCACCACCGTGGCGCTGATGACCTCGGACCACCTCGGCCCCAAAGTGGCCACGCCGCTGCAACCCGGTGAGCTGCTCATGGGCGTGCAGGGCTACACCTTTGGCCTGGGCTTCATGGTGCGCCAAGGCCAAGGCATGGCCAGCGTGCCTGGCTCTGAAGGCGACTACGCCTGGGCCGGTGCTGGCGGCACTTTCTTTTGGATCGACCCCAAAGAGCAAGTCATTGGCCTCTTGATGGCGCAAACCCCTGGCCCCATGCGCCAGTATTACCGCCGCATGGTCAAGCAACTGGTTTACCAAGCGCTGGAGTAAGGCATGAGCAACATCCTGAGCGTGGCCTCGCTGTCCTTTCCTTGGCAGACCATCGATCCGTTTTTGTTCTGTGTCCACCACCTGGACCACTACCCCCAGGGCAACGCGCAGATGGGGCCCGCCGCCTCGCTGGCGGGTCGGCAAATGGGCAGTGACTTTGGCAACAAAGACGGCTGGAGCATGTACCACGGGCAAACCATTCCCGGCTTTCCCTCACACCCGCACCGTGGCTTTGAAACTGTCACCGTCGTGCGCCAGGGACGCATTGACCACTCGGATTCGCTGGGGGCCACAGCCCGTTTTGGCGACGGCGATGTGCAGTGGCTGACAGCGGGCAAGGGCATCGTGCATTGCGAGATGTTCCCGCTGCGGCATCAAGACCAAAACAACCCCTGCGAGTTGTTTCAAATTTGGCTCAACCTGCCTGCCAAACACAAGATGTGCGAGCCGCACTTCACCATGTTTTGGCGCGAGGACATCCAAACCGTCACCCACCATGACGCCCAGGGCCTGAGCACCGAAGTGTTGGTGGTCGCAGGCCATTTGGACGGTGCCCAAGGTCTGCCACCCCCGCCCCATTCTTGGGCCAGCCAAGACGGCTCCGACCTGGCCATCTTCACCATCCGCATGGCCCCAGGCGCTCGCTGGACTTTGCCCAAGGCCCACACAGGCACCCGCCGACAGCTCTATTTCTTCCAAGGCCAAGGCTTGCAACTCGATGGCCAAACCATCCCCCAACGCTCGGTGGTGGAAGTCAAGGCCGACACGGATTTGGCCGTGTTCAACAACGGCCCCGAGGTGACCGAGTTGCTGATGCTGCAAGGCCGCCCGATTGCCGAACCCGTGGCCCAATACGGCCCGTTCGTGATGAACACCCAGGCGGAAATTCACCAGGCTTTCGAGGACTACCGCCGCACCGAATTTGGTGGCTGGCCTTGGGGGGCCTCAGACCCGGTGCATCCGCGTGAGGCTGGCCGCTTTGCCCGCCACGCCGATGGCCGCTTGGAGCACCGCGAGGCGCACGAGGTCAAGGCATGAACACCGACAGCGACCATGCTGGGCGCATCGACCATGAGGTGCAAAACCATGTGCTGCTCATCACCATCAATCGCCCGGCCAAGCGCAACGGTTTCACACCCGCCATGTTGGCCCAGTTGGCTCAGGCCTACAGCCGCTTGGAAGACGACCCGCAGTTGCGCGTGGGTGTCTTGTGCGCGGCTGGCGAGCATTTCACCGCCGGCTTGGAGCTGCCCACCTTCGCGGGCCTGATGCAGCGTGGCGAGCAAGCCATTGCCGATGGTGAAGTGGACCCCTTGGACCTCAGCACCCCAGGCCTGCGACGGCGCAGCAAACCCCTGGTGGTGGCGGTCAAAGGCATCACCTACACCCTGGGCATTGAGCTGATGCTGGCCGCCGACATCGTGGTGGCCGCCGACAACTGCCGTTTCTCGCAACTCGAAGTCAAGCGCGGCATCATGGCCACGGGCGGCGCCACCTTGCGCATGGCCGAGCGTGCAGGAGCGGGCAACGCCTTGTTGCACCTGTTAACCGGGGATGAATTTGACGCCGCCGAGGCGCTGCGTTTGCACTTTGTGCAGCAGGTGGTGGCAGCAGGCACCGAATTGGCGCAGGCCTTGCGCATTGCCCACAGCATTGCCGCACAAGCGCCATTGGCTGTGGTGGCCACACGACAGTCTGTGGTTCAGGGCATCGAGCAAGGGCCCTTGTCAGCCCGTGCCGAGTTTGAAAACATTCAGAAGAAACTCGCCAACAGCGCCGATGCGGCCGAGGGCGTGCGGTCCTTCATTGAGAAAAGAGCTGCGGTGTTTAATGGGTGCTGAAAGACGGCTCTTGGTAAGGGTGAAAAGCCGCGCTGAGTTTGCTATTCAGCTGCCACCACATCCTTCTTGGGATTGCGCACTTTGTAGGCGTTCTCCCTCTGAATACGGATGACCATGAAGGTGCAATCCCGTTTCAATTCGCCGTTTTTGATCATGTCACAAAAAGTGCCGCTGCCGGCAAAGGAAGCTTTGCAATAGTTCCTCTGGTCTTCCTCTTTTTTCAAGGTGCAAGAACTCAGGTCTTCACCGAACACAGAGGAACAAAAGAGCATCAATGCGGTGTAAATGAATTTGGACACATGGGGCATTCAGGGTGGTGGACACGTCTTTATATATGGGTCTGCTAGAAACAACCCACAAATCCTCATAGAAGGCCTTGGTTTTTATACGTCATTGCGCAATCCACGCTCCCTCGCCAGTGTGCGGTTGAGCGGCGGCCAATGAGGGCTCATAACGATGGCGAATGAGATGCCCCCCCTGCTAGACCGACAGGGTGGGCTCATCTGCGTAGCGAACATCGCAGCTTTGCTGCGGTGAGCGGTAGATGAGCTCGCCTTGGCGGGCTAGCTGAGATTGCGTCGGCCTTCGGCCTCGCAATCACAAAGCAGTTCGCAATGACGATGCAAGAAGTGCTCAATCCAGCTTGTAATAGTCCGAAATCACCTTCCACTTGCCATCCTGAATTTGCGCCAAACGGCTGCGGTTCGAGCCCAGGTGCTTGGTTGGCGAGAACTTGGCCTCTGGGCCGCCGAAGAAGTCGGTGGAGAAGGTCATGGTGTCCATGGCCGCCACAAAGCTGTCGGTGGTCAAGTTGGGGCCTGCTTTTTGGGCGGCTTTGATGAAGTTGTCCATGATCAAGTAGCCATAGACCGAGAACACGGTCGGGTCTTCGCTGTACTTGGTTTTGTACTTGTTGGCCCAAAAGCTGATGGGCTTGGAGGCTTCGTCCAAATAAGGATGAGGCACGGTCATGGTGGCGTACATGCCGTCCATGGCCTTGCCGCCGAGTTTGTGAATCAAGTCGGTGTAGGCCGCACTGGTCCCAATGAATTGGGGGTTGAACCCTGTTTTGCGTGACTCGGCAATCGTGCCCACCGTCTCGCGGATGATGGTACCCAAGACCACCAACTCGCAAGCCGCCGACTTCATGCGCGCCACTTGCGAGGAAAAGTCTGTGGCACCGCGCTTGAAGGTGGTCTTTTCTGCGAACTCCATGTTGATGGCTTTCAAACCTGCCTCCGCACCTCGAAACACCTCCAGGCCAAACTCGTCGTCTTGGTAAATGGCACACACCTTGGTGATTTTTTTCTCTTTGACCATGGCCGGCACAGCGGCGCGCATTTGGTCGAAATAGGTGGCGAAGATGGCGTATTTGAGGCGATTGAACGGCTCATACATTTCACGTGCGGCCGTCACAGGGAAGAAGTTGATGATGTTTTTCTCAAACTGCACCGGCATGGCGGCGTTGTTCTGAGCCGTGCCGATGTGTCCTGCCATGATGAAAATTTTGTCTTGGTTCACCAACTTTTGTGCAGCCAGCACCGCCCGTTTGGGGTCGTAGCCTGAGTCTTCGGTGAGCAACTTGAGCTTGCGGCCATGCAAACTGCCCTGCTCGTTCAACTCATCAATCCGCAATTGCATGCCGTTGCGCACGGCTTTGCCGTATCCCGCCAAAGGACCTGACAGATCTTGAATGGTGCCGATGGTGATCTCGGTTTTGCTCACACCTTGTTGCTCTGCATGAACGCCGCCAGCGGCCAGGGCCAATAGCAGCAAAGTGGTTTTCAGTTTCATCAAAGTTCTCCTCAAAGTGGGTGGGGTTCAGGATGGGCGGTACATGGCTTCAATCACGCCGCTGTACTTTTGTTCGACAAACTTGCGCTTGAGTTTCATGGTGGGCGTGAGTTCATCGTCTTCGGCGGTGAGTTGGGTGTCGAGCAAGTGGAATTGTTTGATTTGCTCGACCCTTGCAAACTTGCGGTTCACCTTGTCAATCTCGGCTTGAATCAGCGCTTGCACCTCAGCGGCGCGGGTCAGGCTGGCGTAGTTGGAAAACGGCACATCACGGTCCTGTGCAAATTTCTCCACATTGTCCAGGTCGATCATGATGATCACCGTCAGATACGCGCGGCGGTCGCCAATGACCACGGCGTCGGTGACATAGGGCGAGAACTTCAACTCGTTTTCCCATTCACTGGGCGTGATGTTTTTGCCACCCGCCGTGATGATGATGTCTTTCATGCGGTCGGTGATGCGGAAATAGCCATCAGCATCCACACTGCCCACATCCCCTGTGTGCAGCCACCCTTGGGCGTCCACGGTTTCGGCGGTTTTCTCGGCTTGGTTCAGATAGCCCATGAACACATTCGGGCCGCGTATCAACAGCTCCTGAGTCAGGGGGTCGACCTTCACCTCGTTGTAAGGACAAGCCGTGCCAATGCTGCCGAGTTGGATGCGACCGGCAGGCATGGCAGTGGACCCGCCACAGGACTCTGTTTGCCCCCACACCTCCAACATGGGCAAGCCCAAGGCCAAGTACCAGCGAACCAGTTCGGGCGAAATGGGTGCCGCCCCTGTCACCAAGATCCGGGCACGCTGAATGCCCATCATGCGCCGCACATTGTTGAGCGCCACCAGATTGGCCAGATGGAACGCGGCTTTCAACCAAAGTGGCACAGCTTGTTGCTTGAGCACCCGATCGCTGACTGCATAACCAATGCCGATGCACCGCTTGTAAACCCATTGCTGAAATACACCCGCTTCGGCAACGGCCATGGTGACGGCCGAGTAAAACTTCTCCCAAACACGGGGCACCGCGGTGAATGTGGTGGGCGCGATTTCCCGCACGTTTTCAGGCACGGTGTCGGGGTTCTCCACGAAATTGCAAATGGTGCCGGTGTAAATGGAAAAGTACTGCCCGCCCAAACGCTCGGCCACATGACACAGTGGCAAGAACAACATGCGTTCGTCGTGTTCATCTTGACGCAGCACCTGGTTGTAGCCCCGCACGATGTAAGCCAGTGCTGCGTGGCTGTGCATGGCGCCTTTGGGTTTGCCGGTGGTCCCCGAGGTGTAAATCAAGATGGCCAGGTCTTCAGGACGGCGGCTGGTCACTCTTTGTTCAAACACGCCGGGTTGCTCGGCGTCGTGGGCTTCACCCATCTCCCGCAAGCGGTCTAGGCTGATCACCATGGGGTCGGTGTAGCGGGTCAGGCCTTCCATGTCCATCACCACAATCAATTTCAACTTGGGCAGATGTTCGCGGGCTACCAAGGCTTTGTCGAGTTGCTCTTCATCTTCCACAAACAACACCGTGGTGGACGAGTCTGCGCAAAGGTACTGGACCTGCGAGGCCGCGTCGGTGGGATAGATGCCATTGGACACACCGCCAGCGCTCAACACTGCCATGTCTGCCAAGACCCATTCCAAACGGGTGTTGGCCAAAATAGAAGCGCAGTCGCCTGGCTGGAATCCGTGGGCGACCAAGCCCATCGCGATTTGTCGAACCGCGTCGCCGGTCTCGTTCCAGGTCCAGCCACGCCAGATGCCGAGTTTTTTCTCGCGCATCATCAAGCGAGCCCCGCGCTGGGCAACGGCATTCCAAAATATCTCGACCATGGTCTCGCCCGGCATCACCACTTGGGTCGTGCCTTGTGCATGGGCGGTGTTCCAAAGTTGACTCATGTCATCTCCAGGTCTTTTTCTTTTTCCAACGACGTTCGTCGCGGGCACCCGCCTCTTTCAGGCCCAGGTAAAACTCTTTGATGTCGTCTTTCTCACGCAAGCGCTCGCAAGTGTCCTCCATGACGATGCGCCCCGACTCCAGCACAAAGCCCTGGTCGGCCACGTTCAGCGCCATGTTGGCGTTTTGCTCGACCAGCAAAATGGTGGTGCCGCGCTCGCGGTTGATGCGAACCACGATTTCAAAAATGTCTTGCGTGAGTTTGGGCGACAGACCAAGGCTTGGTTCGTCCAACAACATCATGTCAGGCTGGCTCATCAAGGCGCGTGAAATGGCCAACATTTGCTGCTGCCCACCCGAGAGCAGGCCCGCATCTTGGTGGGCTCGCTCTTTCAAAATAGGAAAGTAGCTGTAGACCAATTCCATGTCTTTGGCAATGGCATCGCGGTCTTGTCGGGTGTAGGCACCCATGAGCAAGTTGTCCTTCACCGACAGCAAAGGAAACACCTCGCGCCCCTCTGGCACATGCACCAGGCCACGCTGCACGATGTGTGCAGGGTCCATGGCCGCGATGTTCTCGCCCTTGAAATGAATGCTGCCCTTGCGCGGATCGATGATGCCCGAGATGGTTTTGAGGATGGTGGTTTTACCTGCACCGTTGGAGCCCAAGACCGCTGCAATTTGCCCGCGCTGCACATTCAAGCTCACGCCTCGGATGGCTCGCACTGGGCCATAGGCGCTCTCCACATTGTTGAGTTGCAGCAAGTTGTCCATCGCGTCAGACCTTTCGCCGCAAATTGGCGGCGTCAAAACCGCCGCCCAAATAGGCTTCAATCACCGCCTCGTTGGCTTGCACCTGCGCTGGCTCGCCCATGGCCAAGACCTCGCCTTGGTTCATGGCCAAAACGCGGTTGCTGACCTTGGACACCAAGCTCATGTCGTGTTCGACCATCAACACCGTGATGCCCAAGTCGTGCTGAATATCTTGAATCCAAAACGCCATGTCGGCGGTTTCTTCCACGTTCAAACCCGAAGACGGTTCATCCAGCAACAGCAATTGAGGTTCGGTGCACAAGGCCCGCGCCAACTCAACCACCTTGCGAACACCATAGGGCAAACCTGCCACCAGGGTGTCGCGGTAATGCTGCAAATCCAGGAAGTCGATCACCTCCTCCACCTTGTGGCGGGTGGCACGTTCGGCGGCACGAACACTGGAGGTGAACAACAGCTGGCTCCAAAAACCGGTGTGGTTGTGGACATGGCGGCCAATCAACAGGTTTTGCAACACCGTGGCGTGTTCAAAGAGTTCGATGTTTTGAAAGGTACGCGCAATGCCCATTCCCGCTACCGCATGTGGTGCCATGTCGGTGAGGCGTTGACCTTGGTAGTTGATGTGGCCCGAGGTGGGTGTGTAAATGCGGCTGATCAGGTTGAACACCGTGGTTTTGCCCGCACCATTGGGGCCGATGAGGGTGAACACCTCGCCTTGACGAACATCAAAGCTCACGCCATTGACCGCCAACACGCCACCAAAGCGGACGGTCAAATCGTGGGCGCTGAGGAGGATGTCGCTCATTTGAGTCGGTCCGATTTTTGGAAACTCTTTTGCCGCTTGAACATGCCTTGGCGGTAGAAGGGGAACAACTCAAACCAAGTGCGCACCTTGAGCCATCGGCCATACAAACCCATGGGCTCGAACATGACAAACCCAATCAAGACCACGCCATACACCAAGGCTTGCAAGCCAGGCGCTTGACCAATGAAGGTTGGTAAAAAATCTTTGCCCAAGGTGATGAGTTGCGGCATGGTGATGAGGAAGATGGCCCCCAAAAATGCACCATGCACCGACCCCAAACCGCCTATGACCACCATCAACAGCAGGTCCACCGATTGCAAGATGCCGAATTGATCGGGGCTGATGAACTGCATTTTGTGGGCATAGAGGGACCCACCCACACCCGCCAATGCAGCAGACAACATGAAAGACAAGGTTTTGTATCGGGCCAAGTGAATGCCCATGCTTTGCGCTGAAATTTCAGAGTCTCGAATGGCCACAAACGCACGCCCTGTCGAACTTCGCAACAGGTTCAACACGGCCAAAGTACACAGCACGGCCAACACCAGGCACACCGCGTAAAACTTGTTGCCGTTGTCGGCTTGCCAACCCAGCACCTGGATGGTTTTCACATGCATGCCGGCGTTGCCCCCTGTCACGCTTTCCCAGCGGGCCAAGCCCTCTTCCACGATGAAGCCAAAAGACAAGGTGGCAATGCCGAGGTAAATGCCTTTGACACGCAGTGCAGGCAACCCCACCACCGCGCCCACCATCGCCGACAAACCCGCAGAGGCCAAGACGCTGACTGGGAAAGACACACCATGCGCCGACATGACTGCCGCCACATAGGCGCCCACCCCCATGAAGGCGGCATGACCGATGGAGAACAAGCCCGTGAAACCTGCGAGCAGCATGAGGCCCAAACCCACAATGCCGTAAATGAGCACAAAGGTGAGTTGCGCCAACCAATACTCTTCCAGCAACCAAGGCGCTGTACACAGGCACAAGGCCAGCAAGCCATATGCCACGACATGTCCGCCGTGTTTGGCTAAATTGATGTCTTGGTCGTAAGCGGTTTTGAAGATGAATCGCATGGCTCAGACCTTTTTGCGCAGCTTTTCGCCGAACAAACCATTGGGTTTGAAGACCAGCATCAAAAGGACCACCACATAAGCCGCCACGTCTTTGAAGCCCTCGGGCAACCAGAACCCGGAGGTGGCCTCCACCACACCAATGACGATGCCGCCCACGATGGCCCCTGGCAAACTGCCAAAGCCACCGACCACCGCTGCAGGAAAGGCCTTGAGCCCGATGAAGCCCATGTTGGCATGCACAAACGTGATGGGGGCCAACAACAAACCCGCGACCGCCGCCACCGCCGCCGCCAGCGCCCAGACCATGCTGTTCAAGCCTTTGACTGGGATGCCCATGTAGTAAGCGGCCAATTGGTTTTGCGAAGTGGCTTGCATGGCAATGCCCACCCGGGAATACTTGAACACGGCATAGAGCACGGCGCACAGCACAGCCGTGCTGCCAATCACCACCAACTGCGTGGCCCCCAAGACCAAACCACCCAACTCGAAAGACAGGTCTTTGTAGGGCACTTCAAAGGTGTGGGTTTCAGTGCCAATGTCGGGGATCATGGTGATCAGGCCGCGAATGACATAACCAATGCCAATGGTCAACATGACGATGGCGAATGCAGGCTCACCCAGCACCGGGTTGATGACCACCCGCTCAATCAACCAACCCAAAGCCGCCATGACCACCATGGAAGCGAGCACGGCCAGGGCAAAGGGCCATTTGAAATAAGTCACGAAGGCCAGGCCACAGAACGCGCCCAGCATCATGAGTTCGCCTTGGGCGAAGCTCACGGTTTCGGTGGCCTTGTAGATCAGCACGAACCCAAGCGCAATCAGACCGTAGATGCAGCCTTGTGCGATGCCACTCAAAATGACCTGAAGTTCTTGCATGCGATTCACTCTATCACCGCTTGTTCTATCGAGGGGAAACCCTAGGCTCTTATGATTCACGCATGAATTCAGACGCCACAACACCTGGGACACCAGCCCCTGTTTCCTTGCAACAAGCCCTGTGGTTTTGGCTGAAATTGGGCTTGACCAGCTTCGGTGGACCTGCGGGGCAAATTGCCATGATGCACGAAGCCTTGGTGCATCAGCGACGCTGGATTTCCGACCAGCGTTTCTTGCATGCCCTCAATTACTGCATGTTGCTACCAGGTCCTGAGGCCCAACAACTCGCCACCTACATCGGCTGGCTGATGCACAAGACCTGGGGCGGCATCTTTGCAGGCGTTTTGTTTGTGTTGCCATCTCTTTTGTTGCTGATTGGCTTGTCTTGGGTCTACATGGCTTGGGGTCATTTGCCCGTGCTGGCAGGTTTGTTCTTTGGCATCAAACCTGCAGTGGCGGCCTTGGTCTTGCAAGCCTGCTATCGATTGGGTTCACGTGCATTGAAAAACCGCTGGATGTGGGGCGTGTCGGCTGCCAGTTTCGTGGCCATTTTTGCCTTGCATCTGCCCTTTCCATTGATCGTCGGTTTGGCTGCATTGACCGGTTGGTTGCTGGGGCGCTGGCACCCCGAAGCCTTTGCCATGAAGGCAGGGCACGCGGCCTCTAAGGCCGCTGATGGGCCAGCTTGGATTGACGACCACAGCCCCACGCCGACCCATGCCTTGTTCAGTACCCGGCGGCTGATGCTGGTGCTGCTGTCTGGTTTGGTTTTGTGGGTATTGCCCATGTGGTTCCTGTGGCGAAGTGTGGGTTGGGACCATGTGTTCACGCAAATGTCTTGGTTTTTCACCAAGGCCGCCTTCCTCACATTTGGCGGGGCCTATGCGGTGCTGCCCTATGTCTACCAAGGCGCGGTGGAACAGTTTGCCTGGCTCACGCCCTTGCAAATGATGGACGGCTTGGCACTGGGTGAAACCACCCCCGGCCCCTTGATCATGGTCGTGGCTTTTGTCGGCTTTGTGGGTGCGTATGCCCATGCGGTGCTGGGACCAAATCAATTGTTCATGGCAGGTGCGCTGGCCGCGTGCCTGGTGACTTGGTTTACTTTTTTACCGTCGTTCATCTTCATCTTGGGCGGCGGGCCGTTTGTGGAAAGTACCCACCGCCAATTGAAGTTCACAGCACCCCTGAGCGCCATCACGGCAGCGGTGGTTGGTGTCATCTTGAATTTGGCGGTGTTTTTTATCTATCATTTGCTTTGGCCACAAGGCTTGGCTGGCCCTTTCCAACTGCCCTCTGCGGTGATGATGGTGTTGGCAGCACTGGCACTGATGCGCTTGAAGCTGAATGTGATGCTGGTCATCGCTTTGAGCGCATTGGCCGGCTTGGCCTTGCAAAGCTTGATGCCGTTGATTGGATTGGAGTGAACATGAAAAACCCTGCGTCTTGGTTTGAAATTTATGTCTACGAACTGCATCGGGCGCAGACCTTTTACGAAACGGTTTTCAATCTCAAACTCACACCCCTGCCCTCGCCACTTCCACACCTGAGCATGTTGGCTTTTGACGGCGACCAAAACAGTTATGGCGTCAATGGGGCCTTGGTGCGCATGCAAGGCTTCAAGCCCGTGGGCAACAGCACCTTGATTTATTTTTACTGCCAAGACTGCGCTGTCGAAGAAGCTCGCGTGGAGGCCGCTGGTGGCAAAGTTGAGCACAGCAAAATGCCCATTGGCGACTACGGTTTCATCGCGCACGTGGTGGACACCGAGGGCAATATGATTGGCTTGCACTCGCCTGCCGCTGGCCACTGAATGAGCAAAGGACTGTTGATGCGCCAATTACTTGTTGTTTTAGCCACTGGCCTGACGGCCTTTCAAGCCCACGCGGGCTTGGCCTTGGTGGGTGAAACCAAAGAGTCCATCATTTACATCAACCTCGACGGCGCAGAGAAAAATGGCGCCCTCATCAAAGCTGAAGGTTCGCAAGACTTTCATCAGCAACAACACTGGGGTGGCGTGGACTACTTGTCCGCCAAGTTTGTGAACGAATTTGACTGTGAGAAAAAGCAAACACGTCAACTGAGCTTGAGCATTTACCCCGAAAACATGGCCAACGGTGGGGCTTTGAACACCGACACCGAAGCCAAGCCTTGGGCCGCACTCACTGCGGGCAGCGCGCTGGAGATGATGTGGAAAAAGGCTTGCGCTAAACCGTGAACGCAACCGTGATCTGCCCCAGATCGCCAAAGTCAGCCACCATGTGATCGCCCTCGGCCACAGGCACAGGCACCACGCAAGTGCCTGTGATGACGGTGTCGCCCGTCCTTAAATGCAGGCCATGGCCAATCAACTCATTGGCCAACCAAGTCAGCGCCAAACGAGGGTCACCCAAGACATTCGCGCCCGTGCCCTTCCCCACTACCTCGCCTTGACGCAGCACTTGCACCGCATGCAGATTGAGGGCTTTGTCGCGCCAAGGCGTGGTCACCTCGGGGCCCATCACCACATGGCCTGCACAAGCAAAGTCGGCAATCAAGGAGGCCTCGCCCACGTGCTCAAAGTCGCTGTACCTGGAGTTGGGAATTTCAATCGCCAAGTGAAGTGCGTCCACGCAGGCCATCACCTCATCTTGTGTCAGCGCATGGGATGCGCCAAGAATATCTTGGCCGATGTGAAAGGCAAACTCCGCTTCCATGACCCGCATCACATTGCCCTTGAGCGACACATCCGCCCCTGGTGCCAAGCGTCTGGAATGCAGCAAACGCCCCGCCAATGGACCCGTCACCCCAATGTGCTGTTGCCCCGCCAGACTGGTGGCTGCGATCTTCCAGCCCCAAGTGCTGTCTTGGCTTGCGATAAATAAGGCTTGCTGAACCTGATAGCCCTGTGCGCGGTTTTGTGGCTTGTGGCCAGGGTCGAGTCCAGGCAACTGTTGGCTGTTGAGCCATGCGGGTAAAAGTTGTTGGGCGGCTGTATCAAAGGTGGTCATGGCATGGGGCTTTCATTGGCAATGAGCTGGCAAGTATGGGATAGAGAAGTCTGAAAAATTTTCAAATTTGATATCAATTGACCATAATTTCAAAAATCTCCTTCAAATTTGGCAAAATGCACAAGTTGCCCTTATTTATCAATTATTGACAAGGAATTTCCCATGAATCAAGCCGTTCATTCCAGCCCAGCGGACAAAGGGCTGCTGGAGCTGATGTTCACCGAACCGACCTCCAACATTTTCCAACGTTGGGTTGGTGTCATCAACCTGGCCATTTTGATTTCTTGCTTGTCCTTGGCGGGTGAAACCGTCGAGCCCTATGCCACTGAACATGCAAATTTATTCAAATTGATTGAATATTTCGCGGTGTTCTTCTTCACCATCGACTACCTGGGCAACCTCTACTTCGCCAAAGACCGGGTGAAGTACTTCTTCAGCTTCTGGGGCTTGGTGGATTTGATTTCGATTTTGCCCACCTACCTCATGATCATGAACCTGACCGCCTTGCAAGGCTCCAAGGTATTGCGGGTCTTGCGTGTGGTGCGGGTGCTTCGAGTGCTCAAAATGGCACGGATTGCTTTACAAAGAATCAGCGAAAGCCTGGAGACTTCCAACCCCATTCTGACCAACCTCAAGATTTACTTCATCGCCTTGTTCTCGGTGGTCATGATCTCCAGCACCCTGATGTACTACGTTGAAGGTAACTTGTACTCGGCTGAAGCCCTGGCGACTGGGCAAGCTGCGCTGGACGCGCAAATCGCGGCCAACCCCCTGCCTGCTGACGCACCCCCTGAGGCCTCCAAGTTCATGCCGCTGGACCCCATCAGTGGCAACCCCATCCCTGAAGACAAGCGCTTCTACACGTCCATTCCTGCTGCCATGTGGTGGTGTATCGTGACCTTGACCACCACCGGTTACGGCGACATGTTCCCGCTCACTTTTGGAGGTCGGGTGATTGCAGGCGTGACCATGTTGCTGGGCTTGGTACTGTTTGGTATTTTGTTGAACATCGTGGGCAAAACCATCATGGTCTTGCTGTTTGGTGAACAAATGACCGATGAAGATCAACCCTCAGCGACACGAGAAACCATCCTGAAATTGATGGTCGCTCGCCATTGGATCAGCGCGAAGCGCGCAGACGAATTGGTTTTGTTGTCAGAGGAAGACATCAAGAGCAGAACCCACACGCTGTGATCTCTTGCGATTCCCCAAAGGCCCCTTCAATTTGAAGGGGCTTTTTTCATTACACTGAATCAACTATTTTTCCTAAGGGCCCAAGATGTCAACTTCCAACACCCATTCAGTTGATGAACAACTTCCCTTGCTTCGCTTAGGCACCTTGGGTTTGCAACATGTGTTGGTCATGTACGCAGGTGCCATTGCGGTACCACTCATCATTGGCCGCGCCCTGAAGCTGTCCCCCGAACAAGTCGCCATGCTGATCTCCGCTGACTTGTTTTGCTGTGGTTTGGTCACCCTGATTCAATCTTGGGGAGTCACCCGCTGGTTTGGCATTCAACTGCCGGTCATGATGGGCGTCACCTTTGCCGCTGTTGGCCCCATGTTGGCCATCGCCAATGGGCATCCGGGTGAACTGGGTGCGCAAATGATTTTTGGCGCCATCATGGGTGCAGGCGTTATCGCCATGCTGTTGGCGCCGCTCATGAGCCGTTTACTCGCCTTTTTCCCGCCCGTGGTCACAGGCACGGTCATCACCGTCATTGGTATTTCTCTCATGCGCATTGGTATCAACTGGGTGTTTGGCAACCCTGTGGGACCCACAGCGCCGCAAATCGTCAACCCTGAACATGTGCAATGGATGGCCAGCATCACCGAAGCCGCACAAGCCACTGGCGCCACCATCACTGCGCCACCAGCAGGCATGAACATCGCGCCCTCGCAACCCAATCCGCTGTATGCCAGCTTGCCCAACATCGGCATGTCGGCCTTGGTGCTGTTGTCCATCCTCATGGTGGCCAAGTTTGCCAAAGGCTTTTTGGCCAATGTGTCGGTCTTGGTGGGCATCGTGGTGGGGGCCGTGGTGGCAGTCGCCCTGGGCATGATGAACTTTGACAAAGTGGCCAAAGCCAGTTGGTTTGCCTTGGTCACACCGTTTCAATTTGGCACGCCCGTGTTTGACCCTGTCTTGATTTTCACCATGAGCTTGGTCATGGTGGTGGTGATGATCGAGTCCACCGGCATGTTTTTGGCGCTGGGTGAAATGACCCACAAGCCAGTTGAGCAAGCCGACTTGTCTCGCGGATTGCGCACCGATGGTTTGGGCACCTTGATTGGCGGCATCTTCAACACCTTCCCCTACACCAGCTTTTCACAAAACGTGGGCTTGGTGGGTGTCACAGGCGTGCGCAGCCGCTTTGTGTGCGTGGCTGCTGGTTTGATCCTGATTGCCCTGGGCCTGATTCCCAAGATGGCCGCCCTGGTGGAGTCTTTGCCCACTTTTGTGTTGGGCGGCGCTGGTTTGGTCATGTTTGGGATGGTGGCCGCCACTGGCATGCGCATCTTGGGCAGTGTGGACTTCACCCACAACCGCAACAACTTGTTCATCGTGGCCGTGTCTTTGGGCATGGGCATGATTCCCTTGGTTGCGCCCAATTTCAAACAATGGATGAGCCACACTTGGCACCCCCTGATTGAATCGGGTATTTTGCTGGCCTCTTTGAGTGCGGTGCTGTTGAACCTGTTGTTCAACGGGGCATCCAAAGACACTCATGGCAGCACCCAAGCTGCACACATGCATTCGAGCCACTGATGAGCAAAGATTTTTTTCAGCCTTGGCTGGTGAAAAAAGACAGTGGTTTCAACTTGGAAGAGGTGAAGACCCTGCCCGCTGAGGCCAAAGACTTTGATGCTGATACTCAGGACATGAAGCCCTTGTTTGACAAGCTCAACAAGTTGCAAACCACTTTGTATGCAGGCAAGTCACGCGGTTTGTTGCTGGTGCTGCAAGGCATGGACACTTCAGGCAAAGACGGTGTCATTCGCCGTGTGTTCTCGCACATCAGTCCCTTGGGCGTGCAAGCACACGCCTTCAGTGCCCCCAATGATGAAGAGAAGCGTCACGATTTTTTATGGCGTGTCCATCGCAAAGTACCAGGACGCGGCGACATGGTGATCTTCAACCGCAGTCACTATGAAGACGTGCTGGTGACGAGGGTGCGGGGTTGGATCAAAGCCAAAACCGTTGAAAGTCGCTACAAAGATATTTTGAACTTCGAAGCCATGCTGCACGATGAAGGCATCACGGTGTTGAAATGCTATTTGCACATCTCGAAAAAAGAACAAAAAAAACGCCTGCAGGCGCGCTTGGACGACCCGCACAAGCACTGGAAACTGCAGGCCTCGGATTTTGAAGACCGCGTCCTTTGGTCGGACTACATGCAGGCCTATCAAGACGCCTTAGCGGCCACCAGCACCGACAACGCGCCTTGGTACATCGTACCTGCCGACAGCAAGCCTTACCGTGATTATTTTTTAGCCGAGTTGTTGGTGCACACTTTGGAGGGCATGAAGCTCAGCATGCCCAAACCCACGTTTGATTTGAGCAAAGTGAAACTGGACTAAGCGCCCTCAAGCGTTGCTGCGTTTGATGAGGACCACGACCACCGCAAGGATGGCAATGGCGATCCAGATTTGCTTGTTGTGACTCTCGATGTATTTGAGCGCACGGTCTTCCAAAGAAGGTTTGTCGGTGTCGCTCATGGGTTGGCCCTGGCCACCCACACGGTGGCGCCTTCTGGGCCGTAGTGCTCTGCATGGGGAATGTCTCGTGCCAATCGGAAAGGGTCACCTGCTTTGAGCTTGATTTCTTTGTCACCGACAGTGAGTTTGAATTCACCACGCACCACCCAAGCGCTCACGTCAAAAGGATGGGTGTGGGTGTCGATCACCAAAGCAGGGGTCCATTCACGCACCAAGACTTCGTCGAAGCCCTCGTCGATGGCAATGGCCGTGAAATCTTCAAATGTTTGAGGTTGTTGTTTCATGGTGAAGTCTTGATTATCAGTTTTGCCAGTCCATCATCATTTTGAGGCACTGTGGGTCGGAGAAAGCGATCTTGTAAGCCTCTTGGGCTCTGGAGACGGAAAAAGTGTGGGTGATGAGTCCCTCAAGTGACAAAGCACCGCTCTCAACCAAGGCCGTGACGTCCAACAGGTCTTGTTTTTTCCATTGCGCCGCCACACGTATTTCGGCTTCACGCATGAAAGCGGGTGCAAACGCAAAGCCAATGTCTTGCTTGTAAAACCCGGCCAACACCACTTCGCCCCCAGGGCTCAAGCGCATGATGAGGCTGTTCAAAATGGAGGCGTCCCCACTCACGTCATAAATGGCTTTGTAGTCTTTGCGAGGGTCGTCATCAGGATGAACCACGCTGTAACCCACCGCACCCGATTGACGCAAGGCTTGGGTTTCCCACACGGTGGGTGCGGCTTGACCCATGGCTACGCAAATGCGAGCCAGCAGACGGCCCATGACGCCGTGGCCCACGATCAAATCGGGAAACACCATGGGCGAGCGCTTGCCGCCCAATGCAATGGCGTGATAGCAAGTGGCAGCCAAGGCCAACAACACCGCTTTGGGCCCCAGGTCGGGATGCACTTTCACCACACGGTCGTGCGGCACGATCAGCTTGGAGCCCGCACCACCAAAAATATTGCGCACGCCTTGGAAGGTGTAGGAACCTGGCACAAACACATGGTCACCCACTTGCACCGAAGCGCCCTCGCCCACCCGCACCACCTGGCCCACGGTTTCGTAGCCTGGCACCAAGGGGTAACCCAAACCTGGAAACGGCGGCATGCTGCCGTCCCACAACAAACGCTCGGTGCCGGTGCTGATGCCGCTGAAACTCACCTGCACCTCGATGTCATGGGGTTCAAAAGCCTTGACCTCCAGTGTTTGCACTGAAAGCACTTGCGGGGCTTCAAAGACGATGGCTTGGGCGTGGGTCATGCGGCTTGTTGGTTCAAGAAGGTGTTGGTCAGTTGATTGAAGCGATCGGTGATTTCGGTCATGGGCACATGGCCGCAGTGGTCGATCAACTCATATTGGGCATGCGCCAACAAGGGCTTGAGCACCTGCACATGGGTGACCGGCAAAAACTGGTCTTGTTGCCCCCAAATGACCAAGCTGGGGCACTTGATGCTGGGAATACGCTGCAGAAAAGCCCGACGCGGCGACTCTAGAAAGCCACCAAAGCTCAGAAAGCCTCGCAGCGTTTTGAGGAACACAGTTTGGGCATTGGGCAACAGGGCCAGAGCCACTTTCTCGGCCACCATGTCAGGGGTGACGAAGCGCTTGTCGTGAAAAGCGAGTTTCCAAATCATGCCCAGGCCAAACAGGCTGGGCTTGGTGAGGATGTCGCCCAGCACCGGGATGCTGGCCAATCGGAAATTGAACAGCGTGTCGCGACCAATGCCCGCAGGTGCCGACAACACCAAGGACTTGACACGCTCTGGTTGCATGGCCGCGCATTCCATGGCGATGCGGCCACCCATGGAGTTGCCCACGAGGTGAACCGAGGTCAATCCCATGGTGTCCATGAAATCAAACACAAACCGGGCTTGGGCTTGCATGTCGTAATCGGCGTCCACGGGTTTGTCGCTCAAACCGCAACCCAACAAATCGAGGGCCACGACTTGGTGCGTTTGCGCCAGGGCCGCGATGTTGTGCTCCCACTCCAGCACCGAACAACTGATGCCGTGCAGCAGCACTACGGTGGATGCGCCCTCACCTTGCGTCCAATAGCGGATGCGGTGGCCCTTGACTTGGGTGTATTGGTCGGGTGGTCTGTTCATGCACCCAAGGTTACAACGGTCAAGCCCTTGGTTTGGCTAGAGGAAACCAGAGTCTGAAACTCATGCTTTCGAGTTCATTTGGAATCCTCAACCATGCTTCAAAGTAGCAGCTGACGCCAGATAAAGACCATCAAGGCTGCCAACAACAACAAGCCCAAGACCCACCAAGACCTGGCAATCCCATCACGCGCATGGCCTTGCTTGTAGCCGCTGAGTATGGCTGCCACCAGGTTTTCACGGTGCAAACGGCTGCTGAGCACCACGCCCAGCACATGGATAGCGACCACCATCATCAAGGTGTTGGCCGCCAGTTCATGCAACTCTTCTTGCCAGCCAGGGGCGTCACCTGCCGCAACCATCCAACCTGACAAGGCAGTCAAAGCCACCAAGCCCATGAGCAGCAAGACCGCCACACCACCCACAGGGTTGTGGCCCACATGGTGCTCTGCATGGCCTTGTCGAATGCTGTTCACATAAGTCCACACCGCTTTTGGCCCGCGCACAAACGCTTGAAAACGGGCGTAACGTGTGCCGACCACACCCCAAACCAATCGAAAGGCGATCAAGCCTGCAGCGGCATAGCCCAAGGTTTGGTGCAGCAAACTGTATTGCTCGCTTTCGCCTGTGAAAAAGGCGATGAACACGCACAACGCCAGTGACCAGTGGAACACCCGAACAGGCCAATCCCATACGCGAATGGCTGTGGTTTCTAAAGTGCTGTCGTTCATTTTGGAATCCTCACTTGGTCTTCCTCAAAGTCCCCCTGCGCTGCTTTGGGATGGCAGGCGTTGCAATTGGATGGGCTGCCCACCGAGGCTCGCTTCCATACTGATGGGGCTACTTCATGGCTGTTGTGCTTGCGCAAAAACCAGTCGCTTTGGGTGATGCGGTCTTTGGGCGGTTCCAGGCTGGTGCGTTTGCCAGTGGCGGCGTTGTCGCTCAGCCAAGTGCCAATCTTCTTTTGCGTGGTGGCGTCCAATGAAGCATCCACACCGTAGTGCTTGCTCAGGGAAGCCATGATGCGTTGCCAAGAAGCAGCAGGCAGCAAGGCCGGTGCATAAGCCATGTGGCAACTGGCGCACTCTTGGGTGTAGGTGTCCAACACGGGGGCTCGCTTGACACCGTCTGCTAATGCGGATTGCAGCGCTGCCAAGCCACACAACATGAGCACACTGGTTTTGAAAATCTTCATGATCTGCTTTCAGAGTTCAGGGTTTGAGGGTGATGAGCCAAGCCAAGACATCGGCTTTTTCATTCGCATTGCATTCGCGGCCCAGCACATCGTTGCAGTTGCGCCTGAACCATTTTTCGGTTTTGGCGGCATCGGTGAAGCGCTTGGGGTTGGCTGCAGGGGCCAAGGGCGAAATGACTTTGTGGGTGGAAGCGTGTTGCCCCTCCACCGTGGGCTGTTTGGTGTGGCAGGTGCTGCACGACCACTCTTTGCCGTGGGTGGTGGTGAAGAACACCTGGCCCTTATCAGCTTGTGCTTTTTGCCCTGAAGCCTTGCTGAACTCGGCGAGCATCTCCTCGGGGGTGGCCGCCAGGGCCAGGCTGGTCAAGCAACAAGCGCTCAAGATCCATAAGCGTCTTTTTATCATCAACTTCTCCTGAAAGGGACATCTTGATTGGACATGGCCAGTGTGACTTCAACCTGACTGATACGCCCGTCCACCACCTCAATGGTTCGGTCGCAACGCGCCGACAGCAAGGGGTTGTGGGTGACAAACAAAACACTGGTGCCTTGGTGTTGCGACACGCCGCGCAGCAACTCAAACACAGCATCAGCACTTTTGGTGTCCAAGTTGCCTGTGGGCTCATCCGCCAAGATCAACACAGGCGACATGGCCAAGGCCCTGGCCACCGCCACCCGTTGCTGCTGCCCTCCCGACAGGCGTGCGGCAGGCGAATTCAGCCAAGGCAGCAAACCCACGCTGTCGAGCAAACCCACCGCCCGGTCATACATGGCCTTGGTGGTGAAACCACGATCGGCCATCATGGGCAGCATGACGTTTTCAACCGCAGTGAATGCGCTGATCAGGTGGTGGTGTTGGAACACAAAACCAATGCTGTGACCTCTCAGATGCGTGAGGTGACTGTCGACGAGCAAGGTGGTTTCTTGCCCTGCAATTTGCAATTGACCTTGTGTGGGCCTGTCAAGCAAGCCAACCAAATTGAGCAAGGTGCTTTTGCCAGAACCCGAGGGACCGACCACGGCACAAAATTCACCCGCTTGGAGTTGCAAATCAATGCCGTGCAAAACCTCGGTCTCATTGAACTCACCCCGATTGAACGACTTGTGGATGGCTTGCAAATTCACGATGGGTGTGGCGGCAACATGCATCAGCATCAACCTCGAATGGCGACAACAGGGTCTAGACGTGCGGCCCGAAGCGCAGGCGCCAAAGCCGCCAACAAACCCGTGAGCGTGGCCAACAACACAGCCTGCATCAGCAATTGGCTGTCCATGCTCAAGGGGAACATGACACTGCCATCTGGGTTGCGCTGCCAGTGTTGCCATAGTGCCAAGGCCATGCCACCCATGGCAGTGCCCACCAATGCACCGCCCAAACCCAACAAACCGCCTTGCAACAAAAACACCCGCAGTATTTGCCCACGGCTGATGCCCATGGCTCTCAGGATGCCGATTTCTCGTGAACGCTGCACCACCGAGACCACCAAGACACTGGCGATGCCAAAGCCCACCGACATTGCCACAAAAAAACGAATGGCTGTGTTGGCCGTGGTTTGTGCCCGCACGGCCGTGAAAAATTGCTCATTGGTTTTGATCCAACTGTCTGCTTGCAAGCCCGTCAAGGTGTTCAATTGCTGGGCGATCCCCTGTGCCGCGTAGACATCTTTCACCGTGATGTCCAGCAGGGTCACCCCGCCAATCAGCCCCAACAAACTTTGCGCGGTGCGCAAGGACACGAACACACTGCGCGCATTGGCGCCTTTGTTGCCCAAGTCAAAAATGCCTGCCACTGTGAGGGTGTTGGAAGCGCCTGTGGCACGATTTGAAAATACAACTCAGGCTTGACACCGACCAACGAGACCGCACGACTGGCGTCCCCGCGCACCGCCAGTGCCGAGCCTGTCGCAGCAGGCGAGACCACTTGCACCTCGGGCATCTGCCTGACCATGGTTTGAACTTGTTGCCATTGGTCAAAACTTTTCAGACGCTGCAATGGAGCTTGGGTGATGACGTCTTGCACCGAGCTCGGTGCACCAAGCCTGAGGGATCGCACCGTTTCTTTGTGGGGCATGAGCTGGATATGGGCTTGCCCTGTCAATACGCGCTTGATGAAATTGAATTGCAAGCCTGTGAGCAAGGCAGACATGAACACGATGACCGCCACACCAATGGCAATGCCCACCACGATGAACATTGTTTGAACTTTGCCCTCGCGCAAAAATCGCAATGCCACGATGGCTTCAAAAGGCCACCAGCTGGCAAAGTTCACAGCTTGTCGCCCACAGCACTTGGCCGCACAAGTGCTTGCTCGGATAGTTCTGGATTGGCAGGCGACACCACTTGCTCACCTTGCCGCAAGCCTGAAACGACTTGAACAACACCTGCACTGGACATGCCCAGCACCAGTGATTGGCGCACCACACGACCATCACGCACCAGATGCACCCAAGGATGCAAAGACGGCAATTCATGGACGGCAGTCATGGGGATCAGCAAGACGTTGTTGCGACGCTCAACTTCCATGTCCACCGACACGGTCATGTCTTGGCGCAAGTAATCTGGGGGGGTGCTGACGTTGAGTTTGACTTCAACCGAGCCACGCAGCGGGTCGACGCTACGTGCAATCAAGGTGCCCGCCATGGGCGCGGTCACTTGGGTGTAGGCCAAACGCGCTTGTGCGCTTTGAGCGGCAGCCTGGGCGGTCATCCAAGCGGCGTGAGCAGCGGCCCTTTCAGAGCCGCCGTCTTGAACACTGTTCAATTGGTGTTGGGCTGTTTGTTGTTGCGATTGCGATAATTGCAAAGCGCGTTCAGCATCTTCCTTGGCGGCCTCGCTGATGAAACCCTGGCCAAACAACAAGCTGTTGCGCTCCACATTGCGCTTGGCATTGGCCAAATTCAACTCAGCTTGAAGTTGGACTTCTTGGGCCACAGGGGTTTGCAACTGCGACATTTGCTGCCAACGGATTTGGGCTTGTGCCTGCGCGTGCAAAGCCTGGTTCAATGCGGCTCGGGTTTCATTAGAAACCAAGACCATCAAGACTTGACCAGCCTTGACCTGATCACCTTCGGCCACGGGTACTGCGGCCACTTGCGCGGTCATCTGAACCCCAATCTCAACCCGGTGCGGACTCACCACCCGACCACTGGCGACCAAGGAGCGCACCAGATCAGCTTGACGCACCAAGACCACTGGCACTTCAGGCCCATAGACCAACCGAGGCGTGGCCCATGCCAGCAAGCCCATGAGCAGCAGCACCAGCAGGTATTTGTATTCAAAGGGTGGGAATTTGAGCGCCATGAGAAACCTGATCAACAACGAAGCATGGTAGAGCTCAGTACCTCGACACCATTTGATCTAAAGCAAGGCAATCGGATTGAGTCAAAATGAAAGCATGTCTGAAGTTCATTACTACAAGCGCATTGCCTTGGCTGCCTGCTTTGGCACTTTCATCGAGTGGTACGACTTTCTCACCTTCGCCACATTGGCGGTTCACTTTGCCACGCTCTTCTTTCCCAGCGATGACCCTGTTGCAGCAATGCTCTACAGCTTGGCCACATTCGGCATGGGCATGGTGGTGCGTCCACTTGGTGCGGCAATCTTCGGCTCATATGGCGACCGTTTCGGGCGCAAGCAGGTGTTCATCGCCACCATTGGGATCATGGGCCTGGCCACCTTCGCAGTGGGCTTGTTGCCCACCCATGCCCAATGGGGTTGGTGGGCCACTGGCCTGTTACTCGCCCTGCGTTTGATTCAAGGTTTGGCCATGGGCGGTGAAATTGGCGGCGCCAATGTGTATTTGGCAGAGCACGCGCCAGTGGCGCAACGAGGTGCGGCTACCAGTGTGTTGCAGTGGATGGGTGGTCTGGGCATCTTGGCCTCCACCGCGCAAATCGTGCTGTTGCAAACATGGCTCAGCCCCGAGGCATTTTCAAGCTGGGGATGGCGTGTGCCCTTTTTGCTCTCTGCCGTTTTGCTTTTGCTGAGCTTCAAAGCGCGTCTTGCCCTGTTGGAGTCGCCTGTTTTCAATCACCTGCAAACCCAGCACAAGCTCAGCCGATCGCCGTTGAAAGACTGCTGGCGTGACCCCACCACCAGGGCTCGCATGCTGCTGTTGTTCTTTGGCGTGTCCGCAGGTGGCAGCGTCTTGTTTTTCAGCTCCCAGGTGTATATCGCGGTGTATTTGAAAACCGTGGTGCACATGGACCCTGTCACCGTGGGTTGGTTGAGTATGGCCAGCACCTTGTGCCTGTTTCCACTCACCTACCTGGCAGGCGCTTGGTCTGACCGCATGGGGCGCAGACCTGTTGTGTTGTCGGGTTTGTTGTTGGGCCTGATGGCGGTGCTGCCCATTTACAGCTTGCTGCCCCTGGTGGCCGACCAACTCTGGGCTGTGTTCGGTTTGATGTCGATCTTGGTGTTGGCCGTGTCTCTGGTGACTGGCCCTCAAACGGCCTTGCTCTCGGAGTTGTTCAATGCCCGCACCCGTTACACCGCCGTGGGTTTGCCACACAACTTGGCCGCTGGCTGGATGGGCGGTCTGTCGCCCTATGTGGTGGGCTTGATTGCCAGTCAAACAGGCGTGCCTTTGATCGGCCTGGTCTACCCCAGTGGCTTGCTGCTGTTGGCCTTGTTGGTGTGTTATTTCTGGTTGCCCGAGACACGCGGTCAAGATTTGAACGATTAGAAGAAAAGAGGTTTGCGATGGAATGGGAAAACGCCCTCACAGGTTTGCTGACTGCACTGGGCCTGGGCTTGATGATTGGCACGGTCCGTGAACGTCTGCACAAACCTGTTGAAACCATGGCGGGCATTCGCACCCACACACTGGTCGCGATTCTGGGTTCGGTGAGTTTCAACTTAGGCATGGCAGCTTTTGTGGCCGCTGTGGTGATGGTGGGTGCCTTGGCCGTGGTGGGTTATCAGCAATCAGCCAAAACCAGCTTGGGCATGACAGGTGAAGTGTCCATTTTGGTGACCTTGATGCTGGCCGGTTTGGCCATGCAAAACCCCGTCTTGGCTTCCAGCATCGCGGTGGTGGTGGCTGGCATTTTGTTTGCCAAAGAGCCCTTGCGACGCTTTGGCCGTGAATTGATACGAGAAGATGAACTCAAGGACGTGTTGCTGCTGGCGGCAGCGGCCATGGTCATCTTGCCCATGTTGCCCAACCACGCCATCGATCCTTGGGGTGCGCTCAAGCCCTATGCCTTGTGGCGCATCGTGGTGTTGGTGATGGCTGTGGGCATGTTTGGGCATATTGCGTTCAGGGCCACCGGCACACGCTGGGGCTTTCCCATTGCAGGTTTTTTCTCGGGCTTTGTGTCGTCCACGGCCAGCGTGGTCAGTTTGGGGCGCAATGTGAAAGAAAAGCCGCATTTGCTGTATGCCGCCAGTGCCGCTGCACTCTTGTCGGTGTTGTCCTCATTGCTCTTGTTTGTGATGGTGTTGGGTGCCACCTCCGAAGCTCTGATGCTGTCCATGCTGCTGCCCTTGAGCAGCGCCGCCCTGGCCGTGATCTTGGTCGCGGGGTTTTGTTTGCGTCAAATCGATGTGCATGTGCCCCCCGAAGTGGACACGGCCACCAGCGCCTTCAAGATTTCACATGCCTTGATCATTGCCGCCACCATCGGTTTGGTGACGCTGCTGTCGGCTTGGCTGCGCCAGTTGTTTGGTGACAGCGGCACCTTGGTGGCATCTTGGGTGGTGGGTTTGGCCGAGATCCATGCAGCAGCGGTGAGCGTGGCGCAATTGGCGGTCACAGGGACCAACCAACCCGACACGGTGCGCTGGGGCGTGATGGGCATATTGGCCAGCAGTGCCGTGGCCAAGTCCAGCATCGCTTTTGCTTCAGGTGGCCGTGCTTATGGTCGACTGGTCACAGCAGGTTTGCTGGCCATGATTGGCGCAGGCTGTGTGACCATGTGGTTGTAGCTCAGGGCTTGGACCTCAAGGCCAGCAACAAACTGAGCCAACCCGCCACCAACGCCATGCCGCCATAAGGCGTGGCGGCCCTGAATTGGTCCAGGCCTGCCAAGTGGTTCAACTCGATGTTCACACTGAACATCAGCAAGCCCGCCAAGAACAACACGCCGCTCAACACATGCACTTTGCAGCCTCTGGGGCCCATGGCCATCCAGGCCACCACCAAGAGCGCCAGGGCGTGAATTTGGTGAAACTGAAGCGCCGACTGCACCGAGCGCAAAGCCACGGGTGACAACTCAGCCCCCATGTGGGCGGCCAAGGCCGCCACCAACACCGAGCCTGCACCCATCACACAGGCCACAGCGAACAGGCTTTGACTAGCGATTTTCATGAAACCTGGGGGGTGGTCGAGGGTTATGATTTTTTCCATGAAGACCTTGTATCCATTGACATTCGCCCCTTGGGCCTTGAGCCTGATGTTACTGACTGGCGTCACCCACGCCGCCTCCGCCGAGGATGCCAACTGGGTCAACGATTTGAATCCCCTGCCGGCCTCGGCTTGGAATGTCGAGCGAGCGGCGCATTTGCTGGAACGCGCTGGTTTTGGTGGCACGCCACAAGAGGTGCAGCGCTTGGCCAAGATGACACCCACGCAGGCCGTGAAAAGCTTGGTGCGCTATCAACACACCCCCGACAAATTCACGCCGTTTCAAGATTCAGGTTCGCACGACGCTGGGCTGGAACCTTTTGCTGTGTCGCGTCCTGCGGCCACCGATTTGGCCAAAGCCACGGGTGAATCGCTGGGGGTGAAAGTCAAGCCCGATGGCAACCGCCGAGCCCAGCAAGTGGCCGACCGCTACCTCTACTGGCTGCGTGCCTCGCGCTTGGAAACACACCGCTTGGGTTATTGGTGGGCCAACCGCATGCTGACCACGCCACGCCCATTTCAAGAAAAGATGACGCTGTTTTGGCACTGTCACTTCGCAACCACTGAAGAAAAAGTGCGTGACTACCGCAAGTTGCAAATTCAAAACGAATTGCTCCGCCAGCACGCCACGGGTCATTTCCGAGACTTGATGGTGGCGGTCGCCAAAGACCCCGCCATGCTGGCCTTCTTGGACGCAGGCGTGAACCTCAAGGGCGCACCCAACGAAAACTTCGCCCGTGAAATCATGGAGTTGTTCACCATGGGTGTGGGCAACTACACCGAGCAAGACATCAAAGAGGCGGCGCGCGCCTTCACGGGTTGGAACTACACAGGGCTGACCTACGTCATCAACCCAGCTCAGCATGATGATGAAGTGAAAACCGTGCTCAACCAAACAGGCCGCTTCACAGGCGAGCAGGTCATTGACATCTTGATGGCCCAACCTGTCACCGCCGAGTTTTTGGCTGGCAAGATGTACCGCTACTTTGTGCGCGAGGAGCTGTCGCCCGAGCTGCAAAAGCAACTTGGGCAAGTGCTCAGAGACAGTCGTTACGACATCGCGGCTTTCATGCAAACTCTGCTGTTGTCCAAAGACTTTTACAGCCCGGCATCGGTGGCCACGCGCATCAAACCACCAGTGGAGTTGCTGATCTCCACCTACAAAAAAATGGAACTCCAAGCCGTGCCAGGCATCCCCGACTTCAATGAGCAATCCGAGTTGCTGGGGCAAAAATTGTTCTACCCGCCCAACGTGGCGGGTTGGGCCAACGGCCGCAGTTGGATCACGCCAGGGCTGTTGCTGGCCCGTGGCAATGTGATTTACGACACGGTGTACCCGCCCATCAACTTTGTGGCCCCCGACCGGGTGGCCAATGGTCTCTACCAAATCGACCCCGTGGCTGACAAACTCTCGCAAGGCTTGGACGTGACCACGGCCACCAAGCCCGAGGGCAAGACCATGGGCGAGATGTCCATGTCCAACCAAGGCGACCGTGACGAGGACTTCAACACCCGTTTGGCCAGTTACAACGCTTGGCGCAAAGCCATCGAAAAGGTCAAACCCATAGAACGTGCCACGGCGCAGCTGAATGTGTCCAAGCTGGTGCGCCAAGCGCACTGCAACACCACCGACGAGGTGGTGGCGCACTTGGCACAGCGCTTTTTGTCGGTGAAGTTGCCCGCCGAGGTGCAAACCACGATCGCCAACATGCTCAGCCAAGACCTGGGCACCCGCCGCATCAAAGAAGCCGACAGCTACATGGAAGACGCTTTACGCAACGCCTTGCATGTCTTGCTCTCGCTGCCTGTTTACCAATTGGGTTGAGCCATGAACCACGACACACTGCACCGCCGTCAATTTTTGCAAGCCCTGGCCAGCATGTGCCTGGGTGCCACGCTGCCCTTGGGGCAACAAGCCTTGGCTGCCGACAGCCAACGCATCTTGGTGGTGGTGGAACTCACGGGGGCCAATGACGGCTTCAACACCTTGGTGCCTTATGCCGATGACGCCTATTACCGCTTGCGACCCAAGCTGGGCATTCGCGCGGGCAAGCTACGCAAGATTGACGACAGCCATGGTTTCAACCCAGGCATGGCCGGATTTGAACGCTTGTTCAAGGACGGACAAATGGCGGTGGTGCATGGCTGCGGCTATGACAACCCCTCGTATTCGCACTTCACCTCGGCGGCTTACTGGCACACCGGCACGCCCAATGGCGGCGAGCCCTATGGCTGGCTAGGCCGCTTGGCCGACGCCATCGACCCAGAACTCACGCCCAATTTTTTGATGAACATCGACGAGCGTCAGTCGCTGGCGGTGCGTGCGGCCAAACATGTCCCCGTGGTGTTTGACGATCCCGAGCGTTTTGGCCGCAAGGGCCTGTTCCAAAGCCGCCCCCTGATTGACAAGGACCTGGGTGGTTTTGAGGCCAAGGGCAATGTGTCGCAACAATTTTTGGAAGACGTGGCCCAAAGCGCCAGACAAGCTTCCGAACAAGTGCGCGCTGCTTGGCACAACTACAAAACGCCCGTGGACTATGGCATTTTGTCCATGGACCTGCCCAAGGTGGCGGCCATGATCAACGCCAAATTGCCCACCCGCATCTACCACACGGCCTACAGACACAACGCCTTTGACACCCATGTGCATCAGGCCGAACAGCACCAACGCTTGCTGACCTATGTCTCCGATGGCGTGAGTGGTTTCATGCAAGACATGAAGCGCATCGGCCGCGACAAGGACGTGACCGTGATGGTGTATTCCGAATTTGGCCGCCGCGCCGCTGAAAACACCAGCCTTGGTACCGACCACGGCACGGCCAACCATGTGTACCTGATTGGACAGCCTGTGAAAGGCGGTCACTACGGCCAAGCGCCCAGCCTCACCAACCTGAATGCAGATGGCAATGTGCTGCACACCACCGACTTTCGCCGTGTCTACGCCACGGTCATGGAGAAATGGATGGGGGCGAACAGCCAGACTTTGCTGAATGGCAAGTTCGACACCCTGCCTGTGTTTGCCTAAAGCGTATTGGCCTTGATGAACTCGGCCATGCGGGCTATGCCTGCCTTGATGGCCTCGTCAGACGCCGCATAGCTGAAGCGGATGTGCTGTCCGTCACCAGGCACACGGGGGCCAAAGTGAATATCGGCCAGCACCGCCACCCCAGCTTCCAGCAACAAGCGCTTGCGCAGCACCTCGGAGTCGGCGCAACCAGTCATTCGGCAGGCCTCGGTGACATTGGGCCAAGCGTAAAACGCACCGCCTGGGCTTTTGCAAGTCACGCCAGGCACTTGGTTCAGCAAGCCCACGATCAAATTGCGGCGACTCAAAAACACCTCGCGCATGTGGCGGGCATCGTCCTGCGGGCCATTCAAAGCTTCCACTCCCGCCCATTGGGTGATGTGCGAGGCACAAGATTCGGTGTTGGTGATCCAGTTGGTGAAGTAAGGCGCGAGTTTTTTGTTGGCCGTGAAGCCCAAACGCCAGCCGGTCATGGCCCAGGTTTTGGAGCAACCGTCGGACAAGATGGTGCGCTCTTGCATGCCAGGCAGTGCGGCAATGGACTTGAACTCGCCGTCATACACCAGCTGACCATAAATTTCATCGGCAAACACCCACACCTGAGGGTGCCGACGCAAAATTTCGGCGATGGCCTCCAAGTCTTGGTTGGTCAAAATGCCGCCCGTGGGGTTTTGCGGGGAGTTCAATATCAACAGTTTGGTGCGTGGCGTGATTTTGTCGGCAAGTTCTTGCGGGTCGAAGCTGAAATTGCGTTCTTCGCGCAAATAAATGGGCACACCCACCGCACCATTGGCCTTGATTTGCGACTCATAAATGGGAAAACCTGGCACGGGGTAAATCACCTCGTCACCCGCGCCATGGTCGGTCACCGACTGGATGGTGTAACCAATGAAGGGCTTGGCACCCGCGCCCACCACCACATCATCGGCGTCGACTTTCACCCCACGGGTGCGGCTGAAATAGTCGGCTGCCGCTTGGCGCAACTCGGGAATGCCTGCTGAGGGCGTGTAGCCGTGCTTGCCAGTTTGAATGGCCTTGATGCCAGCGTCTTGGATATTTTTCGGAGTGTGAAAGTCGGGCTGCCCGATGCAAAACGAGATGATGTCGTGTCCCTCACGGATCAACTTGTTCACCTCGGCCAGCACCACAAACGCGTTTTCTGTGCCCAGGCTTTGGGCGCGCAAACTCAGCTGTGTCATGGCTTAGACGCCTTCAATGATGCGGATGTCGCGCACCACCGAGTTCTCACCCAAGGCACGCAGCGCTTCTTTGTAACCCTCGCTGTCGTAGGCGGCCTTGGCCGCACCGAGATTGGGGAATTCAATCAGCACGGTGCGTTGCATCTGGCCGTGCTCTTTCACCACGGCGGGCATGCCACGCGCGATGAAAGTGCCGCCAGCGGCTTGGATGGCGGGCAGCGCCAGCTTGGCGTAGGCCGCCAAAGCATCGGCATCGTGAACGGCTTGGTAGGTGGAAATGAAATAAGCTTTGGGCATGACCGCTGTCCTTTTGAGAAAAACAAGCATTTTGCTTGAGCTTGAACACCCTCTGAACCCATGTCTCGGGTAAACACCCATCAGCGCTGGGTGGTTTTCTGTCGCGTGGTGGACAACCACGGCGATTTGGGCGTTTGTTGGCGCTTGGCCAGTCAGTTGGCAGCACGGGGACACTCGGTGCGGCTCTACGTGGACGACGCCTCTGCCTTGGCTTGGATGGCCCCCGAAGGCATGGAGGGCGTGGCGCTGCACCCTTGGCCAGAAGAACACACTTCAGTTGCCCAGGAAGATCCAGCCCATGTGGTGATGGAAGCCTTTGGCTGCGAACTGCCCCTTGCTTTTCAAGCCGCCATGGCCACATGGCCGCAAGCGCCCGTGTGGATCAACTTGGAGTATTTCAGCGCTGAAACTTCCGCGCTGCGCAATCACGGCCTGCCCTCGCCTGTGATGAGCGGCCCAGCCAAGGGCCTGACCAAATGGTTTTACTACCCGGGTTTGACGCAGGAGAGTGGCGGGGTGATGGGTGGCCCTAATACCCTGAAGGCCCTGAAGGCGTCGGCCCAGGAAACGCAGCCGCTCAAGATCAGCCTGTTTTGCTACGAACCCGCCAGCCTGGGTCTGTGGCTTGAACAACTGAACCAATGGCCGACCAAGGTTCAGCTGAGTGTGACCGCGGGTCGGGCCACCCAAGCAGTGCGGCTGGCCTTGGGTTCATGGCAAGCCCCGCCTCAATTTGAAGTGACAGAACTGCCCTACCTCAGCCACCCTGCTTTTGACGAGATGCTGGCCTCGCAAGACCTGAACCTGGTGCGCGGCGAGGACTCGCTGGTACGGGCCATCTGGGCAGGCCAAGCGTTTTTGTGGCAAATCTACCCGCAAGACGATGGGGCCCATGTGCCAAAGTTGCAAGCCTTTTTGCAAACCACCCAAGCCCCAGATGTGGTGGTGCAAGCACACTGGGCTTGGAACGCCGATGAACCCACCGCCCTGCCCTTGTTCACCCCTGAACATCTGGCGCAATGGTCTGCTTGGGCGCAAGCTTTGAAGCTGCGTTTGCAAGCCCAAACCGACCTTGTCAGCCGCTTGGAAAGCTTCGTGGCGACGCACGGCTAAAATAGCCGCTTTTCCAAGCCCCTACCTTTATGAAAATAGCTCAAGAAATTCGCGCCGGCAACGTCATCATGCACGGCAAAGACCCCATGGTCGTTCTCAAAACCGAATACAGCCGTGGCGGACGCAACTCTGCCACCGTGCGCATGAAGCTCAAAAGCCTGATTGCCAACTTCAACACCGAGGTGGTGTTCAAGGCTGACGACAAGATGGACCAAATCGTGTTGGACAAGAAAGAGTGCACCTACTCCTACTTTGCCGATCCCATGTATGTGTGGATGGACACCGAGTTCAACCAATACGAGGTGGAAAACGAGAACATGGGCGATTCGCTCAACTACCTGGAAGACGGCATGGCCGCCGAGGTGGTGTTTTATGACGGCAAGGCCATTTCCGTGGAATTGCCCACCAGCGTGGTGCGTGAAATCACCTGGACCGAGCCTGCTGTCAAAGGCGATACATCTGGCAAAGTGCTCAAACCCGCCAAAATCTCTACTGGATTTGACATCAACGTGCCCATTTTCGTTGCTCAAGGCGACAAGGTGGAGATTGACACCCGCACAGCCGAGTACCGCAAGCGCGTTTAAGCTTCAAGCGCCCACAAAAAAACCGCCAGCCCTGCAAAGGGTGAGGCGGTTTTTTTTATTTCTTCAGTTTGATGGTGAAGGACAGCAGACTCACCATGAGCGCCATGACAAGGCAAGCAAACAGCTTGGCGCCGCTTGAGAGAGCCCCGCTATGGGGCAGGATGAGGTTGAGGGCCAGCGTGATGCTGACCACCATGCCCGCAAAACCTGCGAATTTGGAGATGGCGTCTTTGGTGTCGTGAGGTGCAGGGAAAAACATGGGTGTGATCCTTCCTGAGTTTGGGTGAAGTATTAAGCCATTTTCTGATGGACCAGATCAGGGTTTTCACGGTCCATCAGGCTCGGGTTCTGGCTGACAGGCTGCGGGGGGCTGTTCGCCAGTTGGTGACCGGTGGCAAGGTGGTCATGGCGGGCTCGGCCACCTTGATATGACGCGCAAAACGGCTCATGTAGCCTGGGTAGCAAAACAGCGCACCAGCCACCAATTCGTCCACGCTGAGTTGGCGGGGGCGGCTGGGCATGGGCACCATGTCGCTGGTGAGTCCCCAGCCTGCGTAGAAAGCTTGGCCGTAGCAACACACTTTTTTGCCGCGCATGAGCGCTTCAAAACCTGCCAAAGACGTCATGACATGCACCTCGTTGACCTTGGGGAGCAACTGCGCCAGAGGCACATCTGGCACACATTCGTCACACCACAACTGAAGGTCTTTGGGACTTTGGCCTTGGGCTTGCATTCGAGCCCAGACCTCGGGGTGGGGTTTGTAGACGATGTAGGCGTCAGCATGGGATTGGCACACCGCTTTGAGCAAGGCCAAATTGCTGCGAATACTGTGCTCGCCCAGACGCAGCGAGGCGTCGGTTTCCACCTGCCCCATGACCAAGATGACCCGCTGGACATTGACGGGCCTGCGCCAAGCACCGCCAACCGTGTTGAAACGGGTGAGCCCGGTCATGATGAGGCTGCGCCTGAAGGCAGCCGCTCTCAAGAGCATGTCAATGGGAAAGTGCGTTTCCAGCAGCACCCCTTCGAGGTCCGAGCGAAACAGGGTGGGCTCAAACAAAGAAGTTTGAAAGTCTTGGATGGTGTAAGTCATGGCACAAACTCAATGTCAGCTTCTAGGGCTACACCATACCAAAATAATGAGTAATTTTTAGTGAAAGAATGATGAAAATGAGTATTTATAGGCAATCAGTTCCAGCTTCCCTGCTGTCATGGCTGCCGCCCATCATTGGAGACAGCGTTGCCAGCTTGCAATCCCCATCAGGTTGACAAACTTTCGCCACAACCTGCGCCAAAACCCATGCCTCAAGTACTGCAAACGCCCTTGCGCTTCTAAAACCCCGCGCCGAACCAAGATGCGCTGCAACACCGCCATGCAGGTGGTGGCGCCCTGGAGTTCGTGGTCCCAATACAGCGGATAGCGCAACAAAGCACCCGCCACCAACTCGTCCAAGCTCAGGCGACGGGTTCGCCGCGCAAAACAAGGATGCGCCCGCGCCATATCGGTGGTCAAACCCCAACCCGCGTAAAACGGCAACCCATAGGTGGTGACCGGCTTGCCGCGCAGCAATGCGTCAAAACCACTCAGGGACGTCAAGGTATGCAACTCGTCGCAAGCATGGATGCAACTCACTACCGAGGCGTGGGCTTCCACATGGTCGGCCCATTGCAATGCTTGCTGCATGTCCAAGCGCCCAGCCCTGTTGCCCGTCGCCACATCGGGATGGGGTTTGTAGACGATGAATGCATCAGGGTGGGCCAGCCGCACGGCTTGCAACAGGCCAAGGTTGGTGTTGATTTGCGTGCACCCCAAACGAATGGACGCATCGTCCTCCACCTGACCCGTCACCAACACCACGCGCCGCCCTGCACTGGGCCACGACACAGGGGTCAGCGGTTCAAGGTTGTATTTGGTGATCCCGTTCTCCACGATGAACTGACGCACCTTCTGTGCCTCTTGCAGCTCTTCATCGCTGAAGACATGGTGTTGCAGCAGATGCTCTAAGTCGCTGGGGCGGGTGGGGTCGAAGTACATGCCTCGCTTGTCCAGCACCAAGGACATGGGCGGAATCAGGTCCGAGCCCAAGCCAACCGAGCGCACAAACCCATCCTCCACACGCCATGCATTCAGTGGCGCTTCAGAGCCCCACACCACCACTTGGTCTGTGGGCTGCAGCGTCACATCAAACGCCACCAGCTCCGGGTGCAAACCAAAAAACCGCTGCATGTGCAGCCGCTTCCAACGGCGCATCCCCATGAACACCAAGCGTTGGTTCAATGACGCGCCGTGCAGTTGGGTGGCGGTACGTTGCTGCAAGACCAACCAAGGCATGAGGTCCATGGCTGTGCCACGCTGGTGCGTGAGGGGGTTGAGGTAGTGGGCGTACTGCAGGTAGGCCGCTGCAAACAACTCGGCCACGCTGCGTTTGCGGGTGCGTCGTGGCGCTGCAGGTGAATGGGTGCAGCGGTCAACGGTTGCGCCCCACCCTGCGTACCACGGCACCCCGAAACACACCACGGGTTTGCCCATCAACAAAGCTTCAAAGCCCATGGTGGAACTCACCACATACACCTTGTCCATCTGCTGCAGAAGTTGCATGGGGTTGACCGCTTGGGTCAACTTCACCACGCGTGGGTGAGAGGGTGTGTGTGTCAGGTAACCGCGCTTGGTGCCTGCAGTTGTTTCAGGGTGGGTATTGACGTAAATGGTGGCGTCAGGGTTATCGTCCAAGGCCGCTTGCAACATGGCTTGGAAGGTGTGGGGGCTCGCTGCGCCGCAGGTGACGCTCAAGTCGCCAAAGGTTTGGTCGATGACCAAGATTGCTTCGCTTCGCTCGCAATGACCGTCATTGCGAGGAGCAAAGCGACGAAGCAATCCCCCGTAGTCATTGCGAGGGGCGTAGCCCCGAAGCAATCCCCCACCGTCATTGCGAGGGGCGTAGCCACGAAGCAATCCCCCACCGTCATTGCGAGGAGCAAAGCGACGAAGCAATCTCGTATCCAATGGAGGCGCATGGTTGTACTTGCTCAAGCGGTGCTGCAACAAAAACTGCAAAACCTCCTCTTGCTGAGGCACAGACAGATCGTGCGAACTGTTGAGCAGGGTCTCGAGTTGACTGGGACGGGTGCAGTCGTAATGCACGCCCTCTTCGTCCATCACCAAAGACAAGGCGGGGTAAGCGGCGCCGGGGCGGTAGGAGCGTAAAAACCCATCCTCTAGGTGCACCACTTTTTTGCCCAGCAGCCTCGCTCGCACATGAGCCAAGGTGGCACTGGGTTTGCGGCCCCAAGCAAAAGTGGTTTGAGGGGCGGGGTTTAGAAATTTATGGTGCAAATACTTCTTGCAGTGTGGCTAAAACCAAGCTCATGGTTTTTGGCGAGACAGAACAGTGTTTTAACAATAGCCTGGCAAATCGTCATCACCGTGGGCGGCCACTGCAGCAGCTTGAGCCCAACCCACTCGAACACCTTTGGCCGACTTTCTCAGCACAATACAACCATTTTCAAAAGCAAT
>CANGHG010000001.1 GCA_947453645.1 Comamonadaceae bacterium | reverse complement strand
TTCGAGAGCGTGGAGGCGTTCAAGACGGGGTTGGATGAATACATGAAGTATTACAACCACGATCGGATCAAGGAAAAACTAAAGGGACTGAGTCCTGTGCAATACAGAATTCAGTCCCTTAAAGTAGCCTAGTTAAACCGTCCAACTATAGGGGGTCAGTTCATAGGCGGGTTTTTTCATGTCTTGAGCCCCAGATCAAGCAGGGTAAATGGCACCAAGGACCCGTGGCCCTCTAGCGCCTGTCACGGCTGGCAAGTTGCCAGGCAAGTTGAGCAAGGTTTGGCGGGCCAACCAAGCAAACGCCGCGGCTTCTACTTGCATGGGCGGCAAGCCGTGAGCTTCGGTGCTGGAGACCATGACAGTTGGCAACAGTGCTTGCAGCTGCTGCATCAACACCATGTTGAACACCCCACCACCACAGACCAGCAAATGAGTTGACTCAGGCGCATGTCGCAACACCTCGTTGGCGCAACTGTGTGCGGTGAGGGCAGTGAGCGTGGTTTGCACGTCAGCCGGTGGTACAGATGAAAAACTTTGTAAATGGCGATGGAGCCAGTTTGCATGAAACAAATCACGCCCTGTGCTTTTAGGTGGGGGCATGCTGAAAAAAGGATCGCTCAGCAGTGCTTTCAAAAGTGCATCGGATACATGGCCAGAAGCCGCCCATTGACCATCTTGGTCAAAGTGCTGGCCAGTCTGTTGATGGCACCACAGATCCATCAAAACGTTGCCAGGGCCACAATCAAAGCCAATCACTTCTTGGTTTCGCAAGATGCTGATGTTGGACATGCCGCCGATGTTGAGAACAGCCACCGTTTCCCCCTCGCGGGCAAACAGATGTTGGTGGAAAGCAGGCACCAAGGGGGCCCCTTGCCCACCAGCTGCCAGGTCTCTCGAACGGAAATCTGCCACCACACGAATGCCGGTCAGTTCTGCCAGCAATGGTGGGTTGTTGAGTTGCAAGGTGTAGCCAATGCCATCGTGCAACAGGGGTTGGTGCCTCACTGTTTGTCCATGAGCACCCATCGCCGAAATGTCTTCAGCCTTCAAACCAACATGATCTAGCAGGTCATGAACCACTTGCGCATAAAGCTGAGCCAAGGCATTGGCCGCCAAAGCTGCTTCATGCAGTTCATTGGGACCAGAGTGATTGAGTTGGGCAAAGGTGTCGCGTAAAGCGGCAGGCATGGGCAACGATGCATGTCCCTTGGACTGCATGCCATTTGCAAAATCCATCAACACTGCATCGACACCATCGAGTGAGGTGCCTGACATCACGCCCAGGAACAGCGTGCTCATGAAGACCGATCAGGGGTTGGTATTGGCAAACGCAACAGCAGGGGCATTCAGCTGTTGTGCCACTTCTTTGGCTTGGATGTCGAAACGACCACGTGCGTGGGCAGGCACAGGGATGGTTTCGCTTTGACGAGCCAATGACAGCGGATCTTGGTGTTTGCCATTGACGCGGAATTCAAAGTGCAAATGCGGTCCAGTGGCCCAACCGGTGGCGCCTACGAGGCCCAGAGTTTGACCTTGGCTCACACTTTGACCGCGTTTGACCAACATCTTGCTCAAATGGGCATAGACCGTGCTGTGTCCATTGTTGTGTTTGACGACCACGGCATTGCCATAGCCGCCCATGACACCAGCACTTTCCACCACGCCTATGCCCACATTGCGAACCGGTGTGCCTTGCGGTGCTGCATAGTCCACGCCCAGGTGGGCGCGCCATGTTTGCAAAATGGGGTGAAAGCGCATGCTGAATCCACTGGTCACACGAGAAAACGCGAGGGGTGAAGCCAGATAAGCGCGACGAAGGCTTTGACCGCTCAAGTTGTAATAACCACCTGGCTTGTCGGCAGACTCCTGAAACCACATGGCTTGGTAAGGCTTGCCTTTATTGACAAATTCAGCACTCAACACCTTGCCCGGTTTCAGCGGTTCACCATCGGCTTCCAGTGTTTCGTAAATGACCGTGAATTGGTCACCTTTGCGCAGAGAACGGTGGAAATCGATTTCACCAGAAAAAATTTCGGCCAACTGCATGGCGATGCTGTCAGGGATGCGCGCATCATCTGTGGCAGCAAACAAGGAGGTTTGAATAAGGCCGCCAGACAGTTTGATCGAGGCTTTGAGTTCGCCAGTTTCGAGTCGGACAACAAAACCTTGTCCGTTTTGCTCGATGACCAAGCGTTGGAAATGGTTGTTGCTGTCTGTTGCCCATCGAGCAGTCAGTTTGAGCAAGTGGTTGTCTTCGTCGGTCTCCGCGCTGAGCAAACGACCTGCACGGCCCAACAAACCTTGTCGAACCAAAGGGTTGCTGCGCATGAAGTCTGCGGCCGCTTTGTCGGTCATGCCCATGCGGGCCAACATGCTTTCGGCGGTGTCACTGGCTCTGGAGGTATCCGTGCGGAACAAATGCAAACTGCTGGTGCTCAGGCTTTGAATTTGCGCGTCCATGCCCAAGGAACTCACAGTTTCTACCAATTGGCGTACCGCAACGGGTTGGTCAGCCACCGTGAGACCGGCCACCGCAAAAGCACCACCAGTGACCAACAGCAATATCACGGCGATGCTGGGCAGCCAAGTTTTGGCGCTGGGCAAGTCGTCGTTCAAATCGGAAGGTGGGTGTACTGACAAAGTATGTCCTGAATGTGTCCAAGGCGCCGTTGAAGACGGCTGGCGCTTTAGAATGCGTGCAACTGGGTTTGGAATAGCGCTAAAGGCCACATCCAAGCTCGGGGGGTGCAGTATACAGGCCAATTTCCCCATTGCCATTTTCAAAACAATATATGAATCAAGTACCTGAAACACAAACTTCACTGTCTACAAGCATTGAACATGCCTTGGCGGTTTCTCGCAGGGGCTGTGAAGAATTGTTGCCCCAAGAAGAATGGATTAAAAAGTTACAAGGTTCAGAGGCCACAGGCAAACCCCTGCGCATCAAACTCGGCTTGGACCCCACAGCGCCAGACATCCACATCGGTCACACCGTGGTGCTCAACAAAATGCGCCAGTTGCAAGACTTGGGTCACCAGGTCATCTTTTTGATTGGCGACTTCACCACCATGATTGGCGACCCCTCTGGCCGCAACAGCACCCGCCCGCCTTTGACGCCAGAGCAAATCAAGTCGAATGCCGACACTTATTACAAGCAGGCCAGCATGGTGCTGGACCCTGCTCGCACCGAGATTCGCTACAACAGCGAATGGAGCGACCCTTTGGGTGCTCGCGGCATGATTCAACTGGCAGCCAAATACACCGTGGCTCGCATGATGGAACGTGACGATTTCCACAAACGTTTCCATGGCGGGCAGTCCATCAGCGTGCACGAATTTTTGTATCCCCTGATGCAAGGCTATGACAGTGTGGCCTTGAAGAGCGATTTGGAATTGGGCGGCACCGATCAAAAATTCAACTTGCTCATGGGTCGTCACCTCCAGCAAGAATATGGGCAAGAGCCGCAATGCATCTTGACCATGCCCTTGCTCGAAGGCTTGGACGGCGTGGACAAAATGTCCAAGAGCAAGAACAACTACATCGGCATCACCGAAGAGCCCAACACCATGTTCGCCAAGGTCATGTCCATCAGTGACACCCTGATGTGGCGTTGGTATACCTTGCTGAGCTTTCAAAGCATGGAAGCCATCGCAGCGCTGAAAGCTGAGGTTGCAGCTGGACGTAACCCACGTGACGCCAAAGTGATGTTGGCCAAAGAAATCACCGCCCGTTTCCACTCAGCTGCCTTGGCCGACGCCGCTGAACAAGACTTTGTGAACCGCAGCAAGGGCGGCGTGCCCGATGTGATTCCAGACATCACGCTGACAGGCGCGCCATTAGGCATCGCGGCTTTATTGAAAAGCGCAGGCTTGGCACCGTCGAGCAGCGAAGCAGGTCGATTGATCGACGGCGGCGGCGTGCGGGTGGCGGGACAGGTGGTCAGCGACAAAGCATTGAAGCTCGAAGCGGGGGTTCATGTGGTGCAAGTGGGCAAGCGCAAATTTGCTCGTGTGCATTTGAGCTGACAATCAGCCGCTTATGACCTTGTTCTCCAATACATCCCCCAAGACCTTGCTCTGGGCCTCCGTGGTGGTGGCCATCATCACGATCGTGATGAAAACCTTGGCTTGGTACATCACCGATTCGGTGGGCCTGCTGTCAGACGCCATGGAGTCGTTCGTCAATTTGGCCAGTGCTATTTTTGCCTTGCTCATGGTCACCGTGGCCCAACAGCCCGCTGACGAAGAACATCCCTACGGCCATCACAAGGCCGAGTATTTCTCCTCTGGCTTTGAAGGCGTGCTCATCATGGGAGCGGCTGCGGCCATCATTTGGGCTTCAGCACACCGCATTTTTGATCCTCAACCAGTTGAATCATTGGGCTGGGGCTTGGCCTTGTCGGTGGCCAGTTCCGCATTGAATGGTTTCCTCGCTTGGGTGATGTTTGGCGCGGCCAAAGTGCATCGATCCATCGCCTTAGAAGCCGATGCCAAGCACTTGGTCACCGATGTGTGGACCTCGGCGGGTGTGGTGGCGGGTTTGAGTTTGGTGTACTTCACAGGTTGGCTCTGGCTGGACGCCCTGGTTGCCATGGGTGTGGCCTTGAACATTTTGAAAGAAGGCGTCGAGTTGATTTGGCGCTCTTCTCAAGGCCTGATGGATGAGGCTTTGGAGCCTGAAGTATTGGCGCAAATCAAGCAAGTCCTTGAAGGCTTTGAGCATCAACGCGGAGAGGTTCACATCATTCGGTTTGACCATCTGGCCACACGACGAGCAGGGCAAAGGCGCTTTGTGGACATGCACATGCACATGCCGTCAACTTGGTCCTTGGGCAGAGCCGCAGCGCTGCGCACCAGTGTCGAGCAAGCCCTGATGAGTGAAGTGCCTGGTTTGCGTGCCAGCATTCAACTCTTGCCGAATGATGTGGAAGCACATTTCGATGATGTGCGGGACCTGAAATGACCGCTTCATTCAAATCGCTCGCACTTTCTCCTGCAACCCTTCAAAACCTCGACCAACTCGGCTACACCGAGATGACCGCGATTCAAGCGGCAAGTTTGCCGCTGGCGCTGGCAGGCAAAGACCTGATCGCCCAAGCCAGCACCGGCAGCGGCAAAACCGCTGCATTTGGTCTGCCATTGGTTGAGAAACTCACAGCCAATTTTCATGCGGTGCAAGCCTTGGTGATGTGTCCCACGCGTGAGCTCGCCGATCAAGTCACCACCGAAATTCGCCGCTTGGCCAGAGCCACCGCCAACATCAAAGTGGTCACCTTGTGCGGCGGTGTGGCTTTGCGTGGCCAAGAACAAAGCTTGCAGCATGGTGCCCATGTGGTGGTGGGCACCCCAGGACGTATCTTGGACCATTTAACCCGTGGCAATTTGCGCTTGGACTCGGTCAAAACCTTGGTGTTGGATGAAGCTGACCGCATGCTGGACATGGGGTTCTTTGACGACATGAAGCAGCTCATACAGCAGTGTCCAGTCAAACGTCAAACCATGCTGTTTTCGGCCACTTACCCCGAAGGCATTGCCAAGTTGTCGGCGCAGTTCATGCGTGAGCCGCAAACGGTGAAAGTGCAAACTGTGCATGCGGCCGACAAAATCCGCCAGGTGTTTTACGAGGTGCGTGAAGACGAGCGCTTGCATGCGGTGTCTTTGCTTTTGAACCACTTCAGGCCTGAATCCACACTCGCGTTTTGCAACACCAAGCAGCAATGCCGCGAGTTGTTGGCGGTGCTGCAAGCCCAAGGTTTTGATGCGCTGGCGCTGTACGGCGAGTTGGAGCAGCGCGAGCGCGATCAGGTGCTGGTGCAGTTTGCCAATCGATCTTGCTCGGTGCTGGTGGCCACCGACGTGGCGGCGCGGGGCTTGGATATCAGCCAGTTGAACGCGGTCATCAATGTGGATGTCACGCCCGACGCCGAATTGCACATCCACCGCATTGGCCGCACCGGCCGAGCCGACGCCCAGGGTTTGGCGCTGACTTTGGCGAGTTTGGACGAGATGGGGGCGGTGGGGCGCATCGAGGTCTTGCAAGGTCAAGCGTCTGAGTGGGCGCCACTGTCAAGTCTTGAGCTCACAGAAGGTGACAAACTACAAGCCCCCATGCGCACCTTGCAAATCGTGGGTGGTCGCAAAGAAAAAATTCGCCCAGGTGACGTCTTGGGCGCTTTGACAGGTGAAGCGGGTTTCACCGCTGATCAGGTGGGCAAAATCAATGTCAACGAGTTTTCCACCTATGTGGCGGTGACCCGTACCATTGCAGCACAAGCGGTTGAGCGGCTGTCCAAGGGACGCATCAAAGGCAAAACCGTTCGAGTTCGTTTGCTGGACGACGATACTCAGCGATAGGGGTTGCGCAGTCCCAAGCCTGCCAAGATGCTCACCTCATGCGCTTCCATGGCATGAGCATCTTTCAGCGACGTTTCATGGTCCCAACCTTGAGCATGCAGACAGCCATGCACCAGCAAATGGGCGTAGTGGGCAGCCAAGGTTTTGCCTTGTTCTTTGGCCTCCTGGGCCACCACAGGCGCGCACAACACCAAATCAGCCAGCACCACAGGGCTTTGTGCATAGTCAAAGGTCAGCACATTGGTGGCGTAGTCCTTTTTACGGTAGCTGTGGTTCAGTGCTCGGCCTTCGTCCAAACCGACTATGCGCACTGTGATTTCAGCATCCCGTGCCAATGCATGGCGCAGACAACGCGTGACGAAATGCCTAGGCAAAGCTGAACGGTGCCGGGCAGCATAGGGAATGTCGGCAAATTGCAAGGACAGTTGAAGTTTTGCCAGTGCCATGTTCAGTCTGCTTTGCGTTGCTTGTCGTAAGCGTCCACGATGCGAGCCACCAAGGGGTGACGGACCACGTCCTTGCTGGTGAAATGGGTGATGGCAATACCGGATACGCGCCGCAACACACGTTCTGCATCCACCAAGCCACTGGGGTTGCCTTTGGGCAAGTCAATTTGACTCACATCACCCGTGATGACAGCTTTGGCCCCAAAGCCAATGCGTGTGAGGAACATCTTCATTTGCTCGGGCGTGGTGTTTTGGGCTTCATCCAAAATGATGAATGCATTGTTCAAAGTGCGACCACGCATGAAGGCCAGGGGTGCAATTTCCAAAGCACTGCGCTCAAAAGCTTTTTGCACCTTGTCAAAACCCATCAACTCATAAAGAGCGTCGTACAGGGGGCGCAAGTACGGGTCGACTTTTTGACCCAAATCACCGGGCAAGAAGCCGAGTTTTTCGCCAGCTTCCACCGCAGGGCGGGTGAGGATGATGCGTTGCACCGCGCTGCGTTCCAAGGCATCTACCGCACTGGCCACAGCCAAATAGGTTTTGCCAGTGCCTGCAGGGCCAATCCCAAAGGTGATGTCGTGCTGGGCGATGTTGTCCAAATACAGGGTTTGGGTAGGTGTGCGGGCTCGCACATCGTGCCTTCGTGTTGCCAGAGTGGAAGCACCATCGGCATTCACCGGCATGTGCTCGTCACCCGCTAACATGAGTTGAACCTGTTCTTTGGCAATGGGTTTGCCCGCACGTTCATACAAAGCTTGCAGGACTTCCAAAGCACGTTCGGCTTTGGCTTTGTGGCCGTCGATTTTGAATTTCTCGTGGCTGTGGGCGATCTTCACCTCCAAGCCCAATTCGATGGTGCGCAAGTGCTCGTCCAAGGCGCCGCACAAATGGCCTAAGCGCGTGTTGTTAGCGGGGCTGAATTGGTGTCGAAGTATCAAGAGGTGGGCCCGTATTGCATCTCGCCGTTGCCAAACGACCAGTTTTCTTTGGCGACTTCCACCAAACTGATGAACACATCTTGCTGGCGCATGCCGAGTTCTTTGGACAGGTCATCTGCAATGCGGCGATAAAACTTCTTTTTGAGTTCAACGCTGCGACCAGCGTTGAGCGTGATCTGGATGAACACAATGTCTGCCGAGTATTCGATGCCCAAATAGCTGTGGGCTACATTCAATTCACTGCCCTCATGGGTGGTGATGATCTGAAATTTATCGTCTGCGGGCACATTGATTTCTTCGATCATGGCGCGGTAAACGATGTCGCCAACGGCTTTTCCAAATCCGGCGGGATGGTGTTTTCCGTGGTCAATTCTGACGAGTGGCATGAGACTGATTCCAAAGGGTTTTGATGGTGGCCAAAGCATACTCCATGCACTGTGTGCGATGGGCCAAGCTCCTGCGCGTTTCGCGCCGATAATCATGAACAAACTCACAGACCCACAACATGATTGGCAAACTCAGCGGCATCCTCATTGAAAAGAACCCGCCACAGGTGATGGTGGACTGCCACGGTGTGGGTTACGAGGTGGATGTGCCCATGAGCACTTTTTACAACTTGCCCTCGGTGGGAGGCAAGATCAGCTTGTTGACACATTTCGTGGTGCGTGAAGATGCCCAAATTTTGTATGGCTTTGCCAGTGCCGAAGAGCGCACCGCTTTTCGCCAGTTGATCAAAATTTCAGGTGTAGGTCCTCGCATGGCCTTGGGTGTGCTCAGTGGTTTGAGTGTGACCGAATTGGCCCAAGCCATTTCATTGCAAGAGGCTGGCCGCTTGGTCAAGATACCTGGCGTGGGCAAGAAAACAGCCGAGCGCCTGCTCTTGGAACTCAAAGGCAAGATGGGCACAGATTTGGGCACGGGTCCTGTCTCTGCACAACACAGCACCCAAAACGACATCATGCAAGCCCTGATGACACTGGGCTATTCCGACAAAGAAGCCTCTGCCGCCTTCAAGCAACTGCCAGTCGACATTGGGGTCAGCGACGGTATCAAACAAGCTTTGAAGGCCTTGGCCAAATAACATGAGCATTCAAACCGACGACTTTGCCTCCGAGCCGCGTGTGGTGTCAGCCGCGGCGGTCAGCCCCAAAGAGGAAGCCATCGAGCGCGCCCTGCGGCCCAAGCTGCTGCAAGAGTATGTGGGCCAAGCCAAGGTGCGCGAGCAACTCGAAATTTTCATTGGTGCGGCACGCAACCGGGATGAAGCCTTGGACCATGTGTTGCTCTTTGGCCCACCCGGTTTGGGCAAGACCACCTTGAGTCACATCATTGCCCAAGAACTGGGCGTCAATTTGCGCCAAACCAGTGGCCCCGTGTTGGAAAAGCCCAAAGACTTGGCCGCTTTGCTCACCAACCTTGAAAAAAACGACGTTTTGTTCATCGATGAAATACACCGCTTGTCGCCCGTGGTGGAAGAAATTTTGTATCCTGCTTTGGAGGATTACCAAATCGACATCATGATCGGCGAAGGCCCGGCGGCGCGCAGCATCAAACTCGATTTGCAACCCTTCACCTTGGTGGGGGCCACCACCCGCGCCGGTATGTTGACCAACCCGCTGCGCGACCGCTTTGGCATCGTGGCGCGTTTGGAGTTTTACAGCGCCGAGGAGTTGCAGCGCATCGTCATGCGCAGCGGCGGCTTGCTCAAAGCGCAACTCGACGAGCAAGGCGGTTTTGAGATCGCCCGTCGCTCACGCGGTACGCCGCGCATCGCCAACCGCTTGCTGCGCCGGGTGCGCGATTACGCCGAGGTCAAGGCCGATGGGCGCATCACCCAAGCGGTGGCGCAAGCGGCGTTGGCCATGCTCGATGTGGATCCGCAAGGCTTCGATTTGATGGACCGCAAGTTGTTGGAGGCCGTGATTCACCGCTTTGACGGCGGCCCTGTGGGCTTGGACAACATCGCTGCCAGCATCGGTGAAGAGCGCGACACCATCGAAGATGTGATTGAACCGTTTTTGATTCAGCAAGGCTTTTTGCAGCGCACACCGCGTGGCCGGATCGCCACCTTGGCGGCCTATCGTCACTTGGGTGTGGCAGCGCCCCAGCGAGACAGCGGTTTGTTTGGCGAGTGAGCCTTAAGCGCTGGACTCGTCCTTCGCGGCATCCAGATGGGCCTCATCAGCCCAGCCCACGATTTGCAGACCCTCAGGCGTCCAGAGCAATCGATTGATGGCGGTATTGCGCAAACCCCAGGTTCGCGCGGCTTGTAAATCTTGCCGTGATGCCATGCGATAAAGAATATCCAAAACACCGCCATGGGTGACCCACAGCACTTGCTGACCCACATGAGGTGATGCCATATCGTCAATCAATGCAGCGATACGGGCGTGCAACATGACCAAGCTTTCGCCGCCGCCTTGTGGTGTCCATTCAGGGTGACGCACCCGCCACTGCTCGGCGTCTTCTGGCCATTGGTGTTGAATGTCTTCCCACGTATGGCCTTGAAAATCACCAAAGTGACGCTCACGAAGCTGGGGGCGAGCTTGAATCGGTATCTGTTTGGTCGAGGCCACGGCCTGAGCCGTATCAAACGCGCGGCTTAAATCACTGGCATAGATGGCATGAATGTCTTCATCTGCCAAGGCTTTTGCAAGTTGTTGTGCCTGCCAACGCCCATGGTCATTGAGGGGGATGTCTATTTGCCCCTGAATTCGGGTGTCCACATTCCAAGCTGTTTCCCCGTGGCGAATGGCCAAAATGCGTGTGATTTTCATGCGGGCGAGTTTAAGTGCCGATATCTATTTTTCTATAACGCACACAGGATAATTTCCAGGATTTTTCCCGCCCCCTGAATCAAGGCAGAGGTCTGTGTAATAAAAATCATGAATAAGAAAACCCAGATAGATTCCCATAACAAAAGCCACCACTATAAAGAAGATAAATTTTTTCATATACATATATATAGAACTATAGTATCACAACATATCTATAAGGGCTGATTTTAGAAAAGACAAATAGTGCAAAATAGCACGGTCGTTCTATTTTTAAGAAAAACCTGTGACTTCTCAACTCTCTACGACTGACATGACCGATGCAGAGGCCGGCAACGGTAGGACTCGGTTAATGCAAAAAGGGCAGCAAACCAAAAGCGCGATTGTCGACGCGGCTTTAGGTCTGGCTACCCAAATTGGCATTGAGGGCTTGAGCATTGGCGCGGTTGCAGAAGTGATGCAGATGAGCAAATCGGGCGTATTTGCGCACTTTGGCTCACGAGAAGAATTGCAAATCTCGGTCATCCGTGAATACCACCATCGATTTGAGTCGGAAGTGTTCTACCCTGCCATGCAAGAAGCCCGTGGACTGCCTCGTCTTCAAGCGCTGTTCGCCAACTGGATGAAACGCACTTCCGCAGAGATTGACTCAGGTTGCTTGTACATCAGCGGCGCCGCAGAGTTTGACGATCGGCCCGGTCCAGTGCGGGACGCCTTGGCCAGTTCAGTGAAAACATGGTTGTCAGCGGTGCACCGTGCTGTGGTGCAAGCCCGAGATGAACACCACCTGAACAAAAACATGGATGCCTCGCAAATGGTGTTTGAAATACATGGCTTGATTTTGGCTCTGCATTACGAGGCCAGGTTTTTGAAATCTGCCAAAAGTTTCAACAGGGCCAAACATGGCTTTGAACAAATTCTCCTGCGCTACGGCGCAACCCAACCTTAGGAAATCAAAATGCCTCAATACACCCCACCATTGCGAGACATGCAATTCGTGATGAATGAAGTTTTGCATGTGCCTGACGTTTTGAAAACCTTGCCGGCCCACGCGGACATCGATGCCGATACCGTCAATGCTGTGTTGGAAGAAGGCGGCAAGTTCGCGTCTGAAGTGTTGTTCCCCCTGAACCGAATCGGTGACCAACAGGGTTGTCAACTCAACCCCACCAACCACGAAGTGAAAACGCCCGATGGGTTCAAGCAAGCATTCCAGCAATTTGCCCAAGGCGGCTGGACAGCTTTGAGTTGTGACCCGGCTTATGGTGGTCAAGGTTTGCCCATCGTCGTGAATCAATGTTTTTACGAAATGCTCAACAGCGCCAACCAAGCCTGGACCATGTACCCCGGCCTGACACACGGCGCTTACGAATGTTTGCATGCACATGGTTCAGAAGAACAAAAGCGCATGTACTTGCCCAAAATCACCAGTGGCGAGTGGACCGGCACCATGTGTTTGACCGAGGCGCATTGCGGCACCGACTTGGGGTTGTTGCGCACCAAAGCCGAACCACAGGCCGATGGCAGCTACAAGCTCACAGGCAACAAGATTTTCATCAGTGCAGGTGAGCATGATTTGGTGAGCAACATTGTTCATTTGGTCTTGGCACGTTTGCCCGATGCACCTGCTGGTAGCAAAGGCATCAGCTTGTTTGTGGTGCCCAAATTCCTGGTCCATGCGGATGGCAGTTTGGGCGCGCGCAACGGCATTCACTGCGGCGGCTTGGAACACAAGATGGGTATTCATGGCAATGCCACTTGTCAAATGGTGTTGGAAGATGCTGTCGGCACCTTGGTGGGTCAGCCCAACAAGGGCTTGGCTGCCATGTTCGTGATGATGAACGCAGCCCGAATCGGCGTGGGCATGCAATCTTTGGGTTTGACCGAGGTGGCCTATCAAAATGCCTTGGCCTATGCCAAGGACCGTATTCAGTCGCGCAGTTTGTCGGGCGTGAAAAGCCCTGAGAAAGCAGCAGACAGCATCTTGGTGCATCCCGATGTACGCAAAATGCTCTTGACAGCCAAAGCTTATGCCGAGGGTGGTCGTGCCTTGAGTTTGTATTGCGCTTTGCTGATTGACCAAGAGTTGAACCATCCCGATGAGCAGGTGCGCAAAGATGCAGCAGAAATGGTGGCCTTGCTCACGCCCATCGTGAAAGCATTCATCACCGACAACGCTTGGACCGCTACCTCATCTTGCTTGCAAGTCTTTGGAGGCCACGGCTACATCAGCGAATGGGGCATGGAGCAGTATGTGCGCGATGCCCGAATCAACATGATTTATGAAGGCACCAACACCATTCAAAGTCTGGACTTGCTCGGTCGCAAGGTCTTGGGCAATCAAGGTGCTACCTTGAAGAAATTCGGTAAGCTCATTGCTGACTTGGTGGCTGCTGAATCAGATCACGAAGAAATGGCACCCTTCATCCAACCGCTGGCCAAGTTGGGACAACAAATGACGCAGTTCACGGGTGAAATTGGCATGAAAGCACTCGGCAATGCCGATGAAGTGGGCGCCGCGGCTGTGGACTATTTGCGAGTGGCAGGGCATTTGGTGTTTGGCTACTTCTGGGCACGCATGGCTCAAGTGGCTTTGAAGCAAATAGAGCAGGGCAGCAAAGATCCGTTTTACAAGTCAAAATTGCAAACAGCGCGGTTTTACTTTGCCAAGTTGTTCCCCGAAACTGCGTCGCTGATGCAGTTTGCCCGTGCGGGTAGTGAGGTGTTGATGGACACCGACGATGTGTTTGCTTGAACCATGACTGGAGTCACATGATGAAGAAAGCTATTCTGGCCCTCAGCTGTTTCTGGGCCGCAGCAACTTGGGCGCAAATGACGCCCGTTGGAACTTGGCACACGATTGACGATGAAACCCATAAACCCAAAGGGGAGGTGACCATCACAGAAAGCAATGGTGTACTCACTGGTGTGATTGGCCGTGGATTGCAAGACGATCCCAAGGCCAAAACCATCTGCGATTTGTGCAAGGACGACCGAAAAGACAAACCCATCATTGGAATGGAATTTGTTAGAGGGTTGAAGCAAGAAGGTAACAAGAACTTGTGGGCAGGCGGGGGGAAAATTTTGGATCCCAACAATGGCAAGGTGTACACCGTTGAAATGGAACCCATCGAAGGCGGCAAGAAAATGCAAGTTCGTGGCTACATTGGCCCCTTTTACCGCACCCAGGTTTGGCTTCGTGTCCAACCAGAAAAACCATGACACCTGTTCTTCAAAACCGAGAAGGGTCAGTCCTGACCCTCACCTTGAATCGGGTGGATAAAAAAAATTCGCTCACGGCTGACATGTACGCGGCCTTGGCCACGGCTTTGCAAGAGGCGGGTCAAGACGACAGCTTGAAAGTGGTGTTGCTGCAAGGTCATGAAACCGTGTTCAGCGCAGGCAATGACATTGCCGATTTTTTGCAACAACCACCTGCCTCCGAAGAGTCTTCTGTCTTCCGTTTTCTGCGAGGCATTGCCACCTTTCCCAAGCCCTTGTTGGCCTCGGTGTGTGGACCAGCGGTGGGTGTGGGCACCACCATGTTGTTTCATTGCGATTTGGTGTATGCGGGCGACAACGCTGCTTTTTCCATGCCCTTCGTCAACCTGGGCTTGTGCCCAGAGGCGGCTTCCAGTTTGTTGGCGGTGCAACTCATGGGCTACCACCGTGCTGCTGAAGCCTTGTTGATGGGTGAACCTTTTCAGGTTGATGAGGCGCTGGAGATGGGCTTGGTCAGTCGGGTCTTGCCACCCACCGAGGCCAATGCCTATGCCCAAGCACAGGCTCAAAAAATAGCCAGCAAACCTTTGTCATCCTTGATGGAAACCAAGCGCTTGATGAAAGCGAACCAAACACCTGCTGTTCTGGCTTGCATGCAAGCAGAGGGTAAGTCGTTTGGCCGCATGCTCAAAGAACCTGCGGCCATTGAGGCGTTCAGTGCTTTCATGGAAAAGCGAAAGCCTGTCTTCAAATAGCAGAACCTTTGCGCGTGAAGTGCTTGGCCATGATGATCCACTTGCCATTGACTTTGTTGATGTTCAAGTAGTCCATCATGATGTTGTCAAACAGGCGCAATTGAACTTTGACCAAAGCCATTTCATCTGATAGCACATCGATCATGGTGATGTGGTCTTGGCGTGGTGCACCCACGGATTCGGGCGATGCCCGGCCTTGCACCATCTCACGATAGACTTGAAATGGCCTGACCACAGTTTGTCCGTCTTGGGTGGAATAAAGCACGCAGTCTTGGTGGAACACGCGGTCAAACAAAGCCATGTTTTGGTTTTGCAAGACATCAAAGTAGTTGGTGAGGAAGGCGCGAATTTCGTCGTGAATCATTTGAAGCTTTCAAGAGTTGGAAAAGACAAATGAATTTGATGCGAGTTTCATGAATTTGTTGGTTGTATTTATTTCAGGACTTGGTGAATTTTTCTCACATGAGTACACGCATCCCCCCATTCAGCGCCCTGAGGGCCTTTGAGGCTTTGGCGCGTCTAGAGCGTGTCACGGCCGTGGCCAAGGAGTTGAACCTGACCCACGGTGCCATCAGCCATCAAATCAAAAGTCTGGAAGATTTGGTGGGTGTGCCCTTGTTCCACCGCCAAGCACGCTCAATGACGCTCACCGATGCGGGGCGCACTTATGCGTATCAAGTGCGACAGATCCTGGATGAATTGGGGCAAGCCACCAGCCAACTGCGCGAACCCGTGAATGACAAATCGCTGTCGTTGACCGTGCTGCCTTCGTTTGCCATGTATTGGTTGTTGCCGCGTTTGAATGACTTTCGTGATCGACATCCCGATCTTCATTTGCAATTGCATGCAGGCATGCAATTCATGGCGTTTGACAAAACACGCATTGATGCGGCTTTGCGTTTTGGTCACGGCCAGTGGCCCAATTTACAAACCGAGCGCTTGATGGGTGACAGCTTGGTGGTAGTGGCTTCCCCTGACTTGGTTGCCAACACCTCATTCAAAAATATCAAGTCGCTTTGGAAATTTCCCTGGCTGCATGCGGGTGAAAGTTGGGCTACATGGCTCACCCAGGCGGGAACAGATGAAGACCCTGCCACCACCGTGATGCAATTCACCGACTCTACCCATTTGATTGAAGCCACCAGGCGTGGCATGGGCGTGGCATTGACTCGCCGCTCAATTGCACATGATTTATTACAAAGTGGGGAATTGAAGTGCTTGAGTTCGGCGGAGCCTGTGCATCATTCGTCTTACTACCTGGTGTGGCCGCACCGTAGTCAGCCTCATCCATCGCTGCGTGTGTTCAGAGACTGGCTGAGCATTCAAGTCAAGCAATATCAAGCATCTTTACGCTGAATGCTGCGCGGTTTGCCTTTGTCGTCGATGGCCACATAGGTGACATTGGCCTGGGTTACTTTCAAATAAGTACCTTGCATGCTGATGCGTTCGGCAAACACTTCCACCGTGACCGTGATGGAGGTGTTGCCAATGCGTGCGATGCGGCTGAAAAAACTCAGGATGTCGCCCACCTTCACCGGTTGTTTGAACACAAATTCATTCACGGCCACCGTGGCAATGCGGCCGTTGACATAACGAGCTGGCAAAACGGCACCTGCCAAGTCCACTTGGGCCATGACCCAGCCGCCAAAAATATCCCCGTTGGCATTGCAGTCCGCAGGCATGGGAATCACTTTGAGCACCAATTCCGCATCTTGCGGCAGGGTGGTTGTGGTGGTTCTGGAGTCGGTGGTGTGTGTCACAGGCACAATCGGTGTTGTTGAAATTTTGATTATCGTCCTTCATGCATCGTCCTGGCTCAAGTTACCCCCGAATTCCAACGCAGACTGTTGCGGCCCCTGGGGATACAGATTGGCACACGCTCAAGCGCTTGTTCCCCTACTTGTGGGAATACAAATGGCGGGTCGTGGCGGCTCTGTCTTTCATGGTGGGCGCCAAACTGGCCAATGTGGGTGTGCCACTGTTGCTCAAAGAATTGATCGACAGCATGACGCCGCAAGCCTCGGTAGAGCAAGCCATATTGGTGGTGCCTTTGGCCTTGCTTGTTGCATATGGTTTGTTGCGCTTGTCGGTATCGGCATTCACTGAGCTTCGTGAGTTGGTTTTTGCCGAAGCCACGCAAGGTGCTGCTCGCCGCATTGCCTTGCAAACCTTTGAGCATTTGCACCGTTTGAGTTTGCGGTTTCACTTGGAGCGACAAACCGGTGGCATGAGTCGCGACATTGAGCGTGGTGTGCGCGGCATTGAGTCCTTGATTGCCTATTCTCTCTACAGCATCGTGCCCACCCTGATTGAAGTTGTCTTGGTGTTGAGCATCTTGGGTGTGAAGTTTGACAAGTGGTACGCCATCATCACCTTGATTGCACTGGGCACCTATATTTATTTCACGGTAACCGTCACCGAGTGGCGAACCAAGTTCAGAAAGCAAGTCAACGAATTCGACTCCAATGCCCACACCCGAGCCATTGATTCATTGCTCAATTACGAAACGGTGAAATATTTTGGCAATGAGGCCTTTGAAGCCAAGCGGTATGACGAAAATTTAGACAAGTTGCGCAAAGCGCGGATCAAGGCACAAAACTCCCTGAGTGCACTCAACATCGGGCAGCAGGTCATCATTGCCATTGCCCTGGTAGCCATGCTCTACAGGGCCACGCAAGGTGTGGTGGAAGGACACATGACCTTGGGCGACTTGGTCATGATCAACGCTTTCATGATTCAACTCTACATCCCTTTGAATTTCTTGGGCGTGATTTACCGCGAAATCAAACAAAGCCTGACTGACTTGGAGCGCATGTTCCAGTTGCTTGAAAAACAGCGTGAGGTAGCGGACACGCAAGACGCGTTGCCACTTCGTTTGGCGCAGCCGCCCGAGGTGCGGTTTGAGAATGTGCATTTTGCATATGAAGCAGACAGACCAATCTTGCATGGCATCAGCCTCACCATCCCAGCTGGCAAGACCGTGGCCGTGGTCGGTCCATCGGGCTCGGGCAAATCCACCTTGGCGCGCTTGTTGTTCCGTTTTTATGACGTGCAACAAGGTGCGATTCGCATTGATGGCCAAGAGATTCGTCAACTCACCCAAGACAGTGTGCGCCAAGCCATTGGCATCGTGCCGCAAGACACGGTGCTGTTCAATGACACGGTGTACTACAACATCGCTTATGGTCAAACCAGTGCCAGTCATGCCCAAGTGGAAGAAGCCGCACGTGCGGCTCGCATCCACGATTTCATCACTTCAACACCACAAGGCTACGAGACCATGGTGGGTGAGCGTGGTTTGAAGCTCTCAGGCGGTGAAAAGCAGCGCGTGGCCATTGCCCGAACCTTGTTGAAGAACCCGCCAATTTTGATTTTTGATGAAGCCACCTCCGCTTTGGACAGCAGCAACGAGCGCGCGATTCAAGCCGAATTGCGCGATGCGGCCCACAACAAAACCACCTTGGTCATTGCTCATCGTTTGTCCACCGTGGTGGATGCGCATGAAATCGTGGTGCTCGATGCTGGGCATGTCATTGAGCGTGGCACGCATGTGGAATTGTTGGCAGCCCAAGGGCGATACGCCCATATGTGGTCTTTGCAGCAAAGCCAAGAAGAAACGAGTTAAGGCAACTCGGTGTCTTCAGGAGGAGCTTCGCTGTCGCGTGGGCCAATTTTGCCCAGTCGCGCTTTCAAGGATTGAGGCTCTCCTGTCAATACAGCGGCATACATGGTGGTGTTGGACAAGACTTTTTTCACATAGTCGCGTGTTTCACTGAAAGGCACGCACTCGGCCCAAATGGCACCTTCGAGCATGGGGCCGTTGCGCCATTTGCGAGGACGACTGGGGCCAGCGTTGTAGGCCGCCGCTGCCATGGCCATGGAGCCTTGAAAGTTGTCGAGCACCAATTTCAAATAACCCGTGCCGATGGCGATGTTGGTGTCGCGTTGGTTGAGTTGGTCCACTTGAAAACCTTTGAGCCCCAGTTTTTTGGCAGTCCATTTGGCGGTGACCGGCATGATTTGCATCAAACCAGATGCGCCCACACTCGATCTTGCATCCGTGATGAATCGGCTTTCTTGTCGAATCAAACCATAAACAAAGGCTGGATCGAGCTTGATGTCTTTGGTTTTTTCCAGAACCTCCGATTTGTAAGGCGTGGGGAAGCGGTGAAACACATCGGCTTGTGCAGTACGTTCACTGGTGTTGATACAACGATCCCAAATTTCAAGGTCGCAGGCCCATTGGGCCGCTGCGAGTTTTTCTCGGTCGTTCATGCGACCTTTGTTGCCTTGACTGTCGACCAAGCCTGTGCCGTAATTCCATTCGCGCACACCGTCTGGCCGCAAACCAATGCGAATGGCGTAAACCGCCCTTTGCAAGATGGGGTTGCTTTTGACGAGATTCATGTCTTGTGGCGTGGGCGGTGCAGGGCGAGCAGGAGCGACAATTTTTCGACCCAATTCCTCCTCGGCCAATTGCTCGTAAAAACCTTGATGCCCTGCAATGCTTTGCAAGGCAGCCAATGCTTGTGAGGTGCTGCTGGCTGTGGGCGTGGTGCGGGCTAAAGCCGCTCGTGCATGCCAGTACAACCAAACAGGTTCTTTTTGAGCAGCAGGGCTCATGGCCTCGATGGCCGACTCGACGATGGACCAACGCGGCTTGTCGTCGGCTCGTAATGCAGCACGTGCTTTCCAGCCCAGCATTTCATCGGTCAAACCTGTGCCATTGCCGGCTTGCGCGAAATAAGACAAGGCGTTGTTATCGAGTTTCATGGCCGACTGACGACCAATCACACCCCAAAGCCATTGCTTTTGTTCGCCATTGAGCGCTTGGCCTGCTTTGCCGTTCAACTGCTTGATGGCCACCTCATAGTCATTGGAAGCCATTTTGACCAATGCCAAGGTCATCCATTCGGAAGACTCCTTGCCCAAGGAGGGACCGCGCAAGACCAAAAAACGCGGTGGGCTGCTCATGACTTCATCCAAGACACTCATGCTGTGGCCAGAAACCATGCGCAATGCGTCTCGGGCAGCCTGTTTGCGGTTGAACTCCACCATCAAGCGTGCCTTGCGCCAAACATCGGAGGCGGGGACGCGTTTGGCCAACAGCAACTGCTCCACTGCAAATGTGCAGCCGTCGTCAGCTTGTCGCTGCAACAACCAGGTTTTGCGAATGAACTCTTCTTGTGCTGCCGTGCCAACGAATTTTTTCTGACTGCTTTCAAGCCAAGCGGCATAGCACTCGACTTCCTTGTCGTCGCGCATGCGGTATTGAGCAAATTCGCGCTCAAACTGAACCCATTCTTGCCGCTGACCCAAGACCAGGAGCCAGTCATTGCGTAATCGGTCTTCTTGGTAGCTGCCAGCAAAACGGTTTAAAAATTCTTTCACCTCCAAGTCCGAGGCGTCCCCCAGGCGCGCCCTCAGTTCCCAATAGGCGGCCCAAGGTTCGAGCACATGACCACGGGCTTGAGGCAGCAATTGGCTGAGTTTTTTGCGATCGTTGTGACTGAAGGCATTGGCCATGTCCAGCAACACGGCATCATTTTTATCGGGGGTGGGCGTGGCGGCGTGAACTTGGGTTGCTAAAACCAAACTGCTGCAAAGCCAGACCACCAGCTTGGTTCGAACTAAGAAAGCGACCATGACACAATCAAGAGACTCAACATAAGAGGTGCATTCTCCCATGGACAAAAAAGCCTTGCGCCAAGAACTCCTTCAAGCTCGACTAGATTTGCCAGACCGCGCTCAAAGATCCGATTTGTTGCAAAGGGTGATGCGCATTTGGTTGTTCGACCGCAAGGACACGGTCATTGGCGCTTATTGGCCGATCAAAGGTGAGTTTGATCCCTTGCCCGCTTTGCACCGTTGGAAAGAGGATGGCGAGTTGTTGGACGACCCGGTGTTGCGCCGCATTGGCTTGCCCGTGGTGGACAAGCAAACCAAGACGCTGCAATTTCATGCTTGGTATCCGGGTTGCGACATGGAAGAGGACGCCTACAACATTCCCAAGCCCAAGGACACCGAAGTGGTGGTGCCCACGCTGTTGTTTGTGCCCTGTGTTGGCTATGGGGCTGGCGGTTACCGCTTGGGCTATGGCGGTGGCTTTTACGACCGCACCTTGGCGCAATTGAAGCCGCCACCGTTCACGGTGGGTTTGGGCTTCACCAATGGTTTCTTGCCAGATTTTTCCCCTGAACCCCATGATGTCCCATTGGACGCCTTGCTCAACGAAAACGGTGTGGTCTGGCCTGTGGCTTATTGAGTTGGTGCGTCGTCCATGATCGCCTGGGTTTGTTGGGCTTCTAGCTTGATCCAATCGCAAAAGGCTTGCACCTGTATGCGTTGAGGGCCGCCGCTGCCCACCAACAACCAATAGGCCATGGGCGAGTCGTTGCGAATCCCAGGCAATACTTCCACCAAATCGCCGTTGGCCAAATTCTCTGCAATCAAGGGGGGTCTGGCCAAGACCACGCCTTGGCCATTCAAGGCTGCTTGCACCATTTGATAGGCATAGTTGAAATGCATCCAACGTTGGGGTTGCAAGCCCTGCAGACCATGCGCTTGCAGCCAGTGACGCCAGGTCAGCCAATCCAAGTGCGACACATGTGGTTCACTCGCTTCAATCAGGGTGAATCTGGCTAAATCTGCTGGGGAATGAATGTTGCCTGCTTGCCTGAGCAACTGTGGACTGGCCACGGCCACCAATTGATCGGCAAACAAGTGCACGGCATTGGCAGGCATGCGAGAGGCTGGGCCATAACGAATGGCAATGTCAATGTCCGACGCACTCAGGTCGATGGGCTTGTCGCTGGCATCAATGCGAATGTCAATCTCAGGATGCATGCTTTGGAAATTGGCCAAGCGAGGAATCAACCACATGGAGGCAAAAGACGCAAAAGTGGTGACGGCGATGGATTTGCGTTGGCTGGAATGACGAACCTGCTGAACCGTGTTGTCCAGCTGATGGAGCAAGGTCGATGTGGTGCGCAGCAGCTGCGCACCTGCCTCGGTGAGTTCCACCGTGCGCGAATGTCGCAAGAATAAAACCACGCCCAGTTCTTCTTCCAAAGATTGAATTTGACGGCTGACTGCGGATTGGCTCAAAGACAATTCATCTGCGGCAGCGCGAAAGTTCAGCAACCTGGCGGTGCATTCAAACGTGCGCAGTGGACCGATGGACAAAGGGCGGGTGCGTAGACGACTCATGCGAAAAGCTTAAAGGGTGATGACGCGGTCATCATTGCAAATTGTGCATCAAACAACAGCATTTTTAGCATTGGACATGTGTTGGCGAGATTTGCATGATTGCAGCACATCAGATGAAGGAGCTGATTGCCATGAATACCCATCACATTGAACAGCTGCAGATCAACAAAGTCATGTCCTTGAGGCCCGACACCAACCATGTGCTCAAAGTGGTGCAAGGCCGAGCCTGGGTGACCTTGTCCGGCAAGTTGGAGCAAGACAACCCAGACATTTTTCTCCTCGAAGGCGAAACGCTTTGGGTTGCAGCCGGTCAGCACCTGGTGCTGGAACCTTGGCCACGTGACCCTCAAGACCTGCTATGGGTGCAGTGGCAAATTGCTTATGATGCTTTGGTTGTTCCTTCCCTAGACCAAGGTATTGCATGTCCACCAATCCCACCAAAGCGTTTGCCAGCCAAAGCGATCTGAGCGACAAGACCATCAGCTTCACCCAACTCAGCCCGCATTGCTGGGCCTATACAGCTGAGGGCGACCCCAACTCGGGCGTGATCATTGGTGAGAAATACATTTTGGTGAGCGACGCCACGGCCACGCCCTTGATGGCCCAAGACCTGATCGCCAAAATCCGCACCGTGAGCAGCAAGCCCATCAAGTACGTGTTGTTGACCCACTACCACGCGGTGCGTGTCCTGGGTGCCAGCGCCTACCTGGCTGAAGGGGCGACTGAAATCATTGCCAGCAAGGGCACTTACGACTTGATCGTTGAGCGTGGCGCTGAAGACATGCAAAGCGAGATGGATCGCTTCCCTCGTTTGTTCAGAGGTGCCGACAGCGTGCCTGGTTTGACTTGGCCCACCATGGTCGTAGGCGACGGTCGGCCTGGTCGTCAGGGCAGTTTGCGCATCGATTTGGGTGGTGTTCAAGTGGACATTTGGCACCCTGGTGCAGGCCACACCAGCGGCGACACCATCGCTTGGGTAGAGTCTGAACAAGTGTTGTTCAGCGGAGACTTGGTGGAATACCAAGCCGGTGTTTACACAGGTGACGCGCACTTGGCGCAATGGCCTGCCACCTTGGAGGCCTTGCGGGCCTTGAATGCCCAGGCCATCGTGCCAGGACGCGGTGAAGCCATGCGCGGCCATGCGGATGTGAACAAGGCTTTGGACTACACCAAGCAGTGGGTGGAAACTTTGTTCAAGTGTGGTCAAGAAGCCGTGGCCCAGGGCCTGGACTTGAAGGCGGCCATGGCCCATACCCGCCAACACATGGACCCGGTGTTTGGTCAGGTGTTCATCTACGAACACTGCTTGCCGTTTGATGTCAGCCGCGCTTATGACGAAGCGCAAGGCATCAGCAATCCCCGCATTTGGACCGCTCAGCGTGACAAAGACATGTGGGCGTCTTTGCAGTCCTGAACCTTAGCCCGGTGTGCGCATCAACTGGCGCACATCGTTTTCATAGCCCTGGAGCACTTTGATGGCATGTTGGCGCTGCTCTCGGGTGGTGGTGTTGTGGAAAGTTGCCGCTGCCTCGCAATTGGTGTCCAGGCGCTTTTTCAAATAAGCTGCATAAATCGGGTCAGGCGTGTGCAAACTGCGCTCCAACCAATCGTGGACCATGGCATTGGCTTCTCGCTGAGCGGGTTGGTTGATGGCAATGGTTTGCAGCACTTGGTAGGCGTCTGCTTGTTGTCGCAATCGTTCGCTGGCGGTTTTGGGACCATCAAACCCCGACTCTTTGGCCAGTTGGCGCAACAGGTTTTTTTGCGAACGATCCAAGCGCCCATAGAAACGCTCGGCATTGTCCTGGCCTTTGTCTGTTTGAACGTCTAGTTGTTCTTCAGAGGAAGCATCCAATTGCCACTCTTGACGCCATTTCTTGTTGTCCTTCTCAAACCGTTGCTTCAAGTGGCTCAGCTGTGCACTTTGCAAACTCAGCGCCAAGCGTGCCGTGGGCTCTTCCAGTTGCCCCGCCAGAGGCTTCAAGCTTTCACGCATCTCGTCAAACAGTTTGCAGACTTGGGCCGATTGGATGTTTTGCGGTGTCAACGCTTGCATGTCTTTCAGCCATTGAAGGTACAGCGGCAGCTGTTGTTGGCGGTGCCAGGTTTGAATCTGGCCAAGGTCCGCCAGCACTTGTCGCTCTTGTGCGCGCGTCAAGTCCAGGTGCGGGTTGATCCAGGTGAACATGATCAATTGCGGGCCGTTGTTGTAGCCAGTGGCGACCAGGCTGCATGCGCTCATGCCGAGTAAGGTCGCCACCCAGACCAGTTTGGAACAGCGACTGAGGTCCGACAAGCGCTGACTGATAATCCGAGCAACACAAGGAAGCAACTTCATGGCATTCGTGGATGTGGTGGTGATGGCTGCGGGCAAAGGCACCCGCATGAAAAGCAGTATTCCCAAAGTATTACACCATTTGGGTGGCCGCGCATTGCTGCAGCACGTGATTGACACGGCCATGCAAATCAAGGCAAGGCGGGTGGTGGTCATCACCGGTCATGGGGCAGAGCAAGTGGAAGCCACGCTCCAGGGTCAAGCGCATTTGCAATGCGTGCGCCAAATGCCGCAACTCGGCACAGGCCACGCCATGCAACAAGCTGTGCCAGTGCTTGATGACGATGGCATCACCTTGGTGTTGTCTGGCGATGTGCCGCTGATTCAAGCCTACACACTACAAGCCTTGTTGACTTTGTGCGATGGCCAGCACCTGGCCTTGCTCACCCTGCAAACACCCCAGCCCCATGGCTATGGCCGCTTGGTTCGACAAGGCTCAGCGGTGCAAGCCATCGTGGAAGACAAGGACGCCACGCCCGAACAACGACAGATTCAAGAAATTTACAGCGGCATCATGGCCGTGCCCACCCGGTTGCTGCGTGCTTGGTTGGCGCGCTTGGACAACCACAACGCCCAGCAAGAGTACTACCTCACCGATGTGGTGAAGTTGGCCGTGGCCGATGGTTGCCACGTGCTGGCGCATTGCATCGACCAAGCCTGGCAGGTGGAAGGGGTGAACACCCCCGTGCAACTCGCGCAACTCGAACGTGCCTATCAACAACTGCAGGCCCAGACGTTCATGCTTGCCGGTGTTCGTTTAGGGGACCCTGCTCGTTTCGATGTCAGGGGCAGCCTCAGTTGCGGTGCTGATGTGCAGATTGATGTCAATTGCGTGTTCGAAGGCGTGGTGCGTTTGGGCGATGGGGTTCGCATTGGGGCCAACTGTGTCATTGCCAATGCGGTCATTGAAGCGGGTGCCATCATCCATCCCTTCACCCACATCGACGGCGAGACCTTGGGTGTCACCGTCGGTCAAGACGCTCGCATCGGCCCGTTTGCAAGATTACGCCCAGGTGCGCACTTGAGCGAAGAGGTGCACATTGGCAATTTCGTGGAAGTGAAAAATTCCAGCATGGCCAAAGGCTCAAAAGCCAACCACTTGGCCTACTTGGGTGACGCCACCATAGGCGAGCGGGTCAATTACGGTGCTGGCAGCATCACCGCCAATTACGACGGTGCCAACAAGCACCGCACCGTCATTGAAGCCGATGTGCATGTGGGCAGCAACAGCGTGTTGGTGGCCCCCGTGACCTTGGGCGCAGGCGGCACCATCGCCGGTGGCTCGACCATCACCAAGGACACTGTCCCTGGCGCACTCACCGTGGCGCGTGGCAAACAAACCAGCATTGCCAATTGGCAACGCCCGGTGAAAACAAAGACATAAGGACATTTATGTGCGGCATCGTCGGCGCGGTCTCTACGCGCAACATCGTTCCTGTTCTTGTGCAAGGCTTGCAACGATTGGAATACCGAGGCTATGACTCCTGTGGCGTGGCGGTCAACAGCACGAAAATGCAAATGGGCCAGGCCCCTGGCTTGCAACGCGCCCGCAGCACGGCACGTGTGGCCGAATTGATCGAGCAAGTCAACGACAGTGTCTCTGGTTTGCAAGGCCTCACAGGCATTGCCCACACCCGCTGGGCCACGCACGGCGCACCTGCGGTGCACAACGCTCATCCGCATTTCAGCCGCGACCGCATTGCCCTGGTGCACAACGGCATCATTGAAAACCATGAGGAATTGCGTGCCGCATTGCAAGCCCAGGGCTACAGCTTTGTCAGCCAAACCGACACCGAGGTGATGGCGCACCTGATCGACTCGCTGTACCAAGGCGATGTGTTGCAAGCTGTCTTGCAAGCCACCCAACAATTGCGCGGGGCCTTTGCCATTGCGGTCATGGCTAAGGATGAGCCGCATCGCGTCATAGGCGCACGTGCTGGCTCACCGCTGATTTTTGGCAAAGGCGAAGGCGAAAACTTTTTGGCCAGCGACGCCATGGCCTTGGCCGGTGTGACCAACCAAATTGTCTACCTCGCTGAAGGCGATGTGGTGGATGTGCAGCTGAACAGTTTTCAAGTGTTTGATGCCCAGCACCAGCCAGTGGCGCGTTTGGTGCAAACCGTGAATGCCCACAGTGGTGCAGCCGAATTGGGGCCCTACAGCCACTACATGCAAAAAGAAATTTTCGAGCAACCCCGTGCGATTGCCGACACGCTCGAAGGCATAGAAGGCATCGTGCCCGAGTTGTTCGACAACCCCGCATCACCCCGAGCAGGCCATGCAGCACAAGTGTTGGCCGACGTGGATTCGGTGTTGATTCTGGCGTGTGGCACCAGTTACTACAGCGGCTGTGTGGCCAAGTACTGGTTGGAGAGCTTGGCCCGCATCCCTTGCCAAGTGGAAGTCGCCAGCGAGTACCGCTACCGCACCTCGGTGCCCAATCCGCGCAGCCTGGTGGTCACCATCAGCCAGTCGGGAGAGACGGCCGACACCTTGGCGGCATTGCGCCACGCGCAATCCCTGGGTATGCAGCACACCCTCACGGTGTGCAATGTGGCCACCTCGGCCATGGTGCGTGAATGCGCCTTGGCCTACATCACCCGTGCGGGCGTGGAGATTGGCGTGGCCTCTACCAAGGCTTTCACCACCCAATTGGCGGGCTTGTTCTTGTTGACATTGGCCTTGGCCAAAGCCAAGGGCCGCTTGAGCGCCGCCGATGAAGCACAGCACCTCAAAGCCATGCGCCATTTGCCTGTGGCGCTGCAAAGTGTGTTGGCTTTGGAGCCCCAGCTCATCGCTTGGGCGCAAGACTTTGCCAGCAAAGAAAACGCCTTGTTCCTGGGGCGTGGCTTGCACTATCCCATTGCCTTGGAAGGCGCCTTGAAACTGAAAGAAATCAGCTACATCCATGCTGAGGCCTATCCCGCAGGTGAACTCAAGCACGGCCCCTTGGCGCTGGTGACCAGTGCCATGCCCGTGGTCACCGTGGCCCCCAACGATGCCTTGCTGGAAAAACTCAAAAGCAATTTGCAAGAAGTGCGGGCGCGTGGTGGCGTGCTGTATGTGCTGGCAGACGCCGACACACGCATCGAGTCAGGCGAGGGCTTGCATGTGATTCGCATGCCCGAGCACTACGGGGAGTTGTCGCCCCTGTTGCACGTGGTACCTTTGCAGTTGCTGGCTTATCACACGGCTTGTGCCAGGGGCACGGATGTGGACAAGCCTAGGAATTTGGCGAAGTCGGTGACGGTTGAATGATTCAAGAAAGCGGCCAACATGAACAACACCCACACCCGCAGGCCCACTTGGTACATCCCCCACGGTGGTGGCCCCTGCTTCTTCATGGACTGGAACCCGGTCGACGCCTGGGACCGCATGGCCGACTATCTGAAAAACGCTTACACCACCTTGCCGCGCCCTCCCAAGGCCATCGTGTTGGTGTCGGCGCATTGGTTGCAGCCGCAAGTGACGGTCACCAGTGCGGCGCAGCCCGAACTCATCTTCGACTACTACGGCTTCCCGCCTCACACTTACGAGCTCACCTACCCCGCGCCTGGTTCACCTGCGTTGGCGTCGCGCATCCTCGAACTGTTGCAAGCCGCCCAAATTGAAAGCGGTGCTGACGCCAAGCGCGGCTTTGACCATGGCATGTTCATTCCGCTCAAACTCATGTTTCCCAACGCCGACATTCCCGTGGTGCAACTCTCGCTGCACAACTCGCTAGACCCTGTGCACCACTTGAAAACAGGCCAAGCGCTGCAAGCCTTGCGGGACGAGGATGTGTTGATCATTGGCAGCGGCATGAGTTTTCACAACATGCGCGCCTATGGCAATCCGCAGTACGCCCCCATCTCAGACGAGTTTGACAACTGGCTGACCCAAGCGGTGCAGTCTGACCCGCAACAAAGAGACCAATTGCTGGCCGAATGGAGTCAAGCGCCTCGCGCACGCGACTGCCACCCAGCTCGTGCCGAAGAACACCTGATTCCTTTGATGACGGTCGCTGGTGCTGCAGGCGACTCGCTGGGCCGCAAGGTGTTCTCAGACCGGGTGATGGAAACCACTTTGTCGGCTTTTGCCTTCGGCTGACATGGTCTTGAATATCGCTATCAAACAGGGGGCTCTGGCCTTGCTCTTGTGTGGCGTCATGGGCTCATCTTGGGCTGCAGATGCACCCCTGAAAACCATCGACAACCTGGATGTGCCCCGCTACATGGGGCGCTGGTACGAGATTGCCAAGTTCCCCAACTGGTTTCAAAAAAAATGCATCAGCCACACCGTGGCCGAGTACAGCCCCCAAGCCAATGGCCAGGTGAAGGTGCTCAACCGTTGTCGCTTGGCCGATGGCTTGGACGACAGCGCCGAGGGTGTGGCCAAGCAAATCGGCCCCAGCAACTCGCCCAAATTGCAAGTGCGTTTTGCGCCCTCGTGGTTGTCCTTGCTGCCTTTTGTCTGGGGGGACTATTGGGTGATTGACCTGGACGCCGACTACCAACTGGCGGCGGTGAGCGAGCCCCAACGCGAATACCTGTGGGTCTTGTCCCGCACCCCGCAGGTGGACGCCAAGGCCTATGAAGCCTTGCTGATTCGCTTGCGTGCCCAAGGTTTGAACACCGACAAACTCGAGATGACGCTGCAGTAGGATGTCCCATGGACTTCTTCAATCTCCCACCTCTCGCGCATTACTTCACGCCAGAACACGAACAGTTCCGAGACACGCTGCGCCAGTTCATTGCACGTGACATCACCCCTCATGTGAACGCATGGGACGAGGCCGAAACCTTCCCCTTGTCGCTCTACAAACAAGTGGCCGACTTGGGCGTGACTGGCTTGGGTTACCCCGAGGCCTATGGCGGCACACCTGCCGATGTGTTCTACAACATCATCTTGGCCGAGGAATACGCGCGTTGCGGCAGTGGCGGCATGCAAGCCGCGCTCAACTCGCACACCATCGCCTTGCCGCCCTTGTTGATGGCCGGCTCTGAAGCGCTCAAACAGCGGGTCATTCCCCCGGTGTTGCGTGGTGACAAGATTCCCGCACTCGCGGTCACCGAACCCACAGGGGGGTCGGACGTGGCCGCTTTGAAAACCACGGCGGTGCGCGATGGCGACCATTACATCGTGAATGGCGAAAAGACCTTCATCACCTCAGGCATGCGGGCCCATTTCATCACCACGGCGGTGCGCACCGACCCGCAGTCCAAAGGGTCCAAAGGCATTTCGGTCTTGGTGATCGACGGCGACACACCGGGCCTGACCCGCACCGCCTTGAAAAAAATGGGTTGGTGGTGCTCGGACACGGCGCACCTGCGGTTTGACAACTGCCGAGTGCCTGTGGCCAATTTGGTGGGCGAGGAGCACCATGGCTTTAAAACCATCATGAGTAATTTCAACGCCGAGCGTTTGTTCATGGCCGCTGTAGCTTATGGCCATGCGCAAGTGTGTTTGCAAGAGGCGCTGGACTGGGCCAGACAACGCAGCACCTTTGGCCTGCCCTTGTCCGAGCGGCAGGTGGTGCGCCACAAACTCATGGACATGCAACTGCGCATTGACGCAGCACGTAGCCATGTGCACGAACTCGCCTACCGCATTCAACACCAACTGGGCGACCCCTCTGCCTTGGTGGCGCGCATTGCCATGGCCAAGGTCTTGGCCACGCAAGCGCTGCAGTTTTGCGCCGATCAAGCGCTGCAAATTTTGGGCGGCATGGGCTATATGCGTGGCACCCGCAGCGAACGCATTTACCGTGAGGTCAAGGTGATGATGATTGGCGGCGGTTCTGAAGAAATACTGAAAGACTTGGCTGCCCGTCAGCAAGGAGTGTGAGATGCACAGCATTTGCCAAGACCTGTTGGCCGAATACCAATCACTGGCTGCTTTGTGCGAAGAGCTCACAGCTGACCAATGGCAACAGCGCACCCAGTTTCACAACTGGACGCCTTGGGATGAAATCGCCCACCTTTGCTACTTTGACGAAACGGGTTTGCAAGCCGCCACCCAAGCTGATGCCTTCAACCAAGCCGCACTGCCGCTTGCCAAGCGTCTGTATGCGGGTGAGCAGATCAGCGCCATCGCCCGCGAGCGTTTTGCCCACCTGGATGGCACCGCGCTGTTGAGCCATTGGCGGGAATTGCACCAGGCTTTGGTGACAGCGCTGTCGACGCTGGATGTGAAAGACCGCCTGCCGTGGTACGGGCCGCCCATGAGTGCGCGCTCATTCGCTTCAGCGCGCTTGATGGAAACATGGGCGCACGGCCAAGACATTTGGGATTTGATGAAACGGCCTCGACCTGCCAGTTCGCGTTTGAAACACATTGCCCATCTGGGGGTGACCACCTTCAAGTGGACCTTTGTCAACCGTCAACGGCCTGTGCCCGAGGTGCTGCCCCATGTGGTGTTGACCGCACCTGATGGCAACACCTGGACCTGGAACCCCGAGTCACAGACGCATGTGGTGCAAGGCAGTGCTCAAGACTTTGCCTTGCTGGTCACCCAGCGCAGGCACTTGAACGACACGGCGTTGCGCTACCAAGGCGAGGGTGTGCAAGACTGGCTGTTGATTGCCCAGTGCTTTGCCGGACCCCCTGCAGACGGTCCCATGGCGGGTGTGCGGGTCTGAGTCGTCCTCATGATGGAACCGTTGTCCTTGAAGCACCAAGCCGAGATTGAACAGGCCTTGGGGTCATTCAAGCGGGGTGAGGGCGCACAGGCGTTGTCGGATTACAGCTTCGCCAATTTTTATTTGTTCAGGGATGCGCACCAATACCGCTATGCCCCAGGTGCCTATCCTTGCTTGGTCGGTGTGAGCTATGACGGCGAGGCCTACTTGCTGCCACTTTTCGATGTGCGCCATGTGTCACTGCCGATGTTGCAAGCCTTGCGAACCAACTTGGCCCTGCCCGAGGCGGTGTTGTTCCCTTTGGCCCAAGCGCAAGTGGCTGATTTGAAGCCCGAACAGTTTGATGGGCATGCCAATCGAGATGATGCGGACTATGTCTACAGCGCCGATCAGTTCAGGCATTACCAAGGCAGCGTGTTGCAGAAAAAACGCAACTTGGTGCGACAACTGTTGTCTGCCCATGAGCTGACCGTGCAGCCCTACAGCGCGGCTTGCATCGAGGGGGCAGATGCCGTGTTGGCCAATTGGATGCGGGCCAAAGGCAAGGCCGCAGGCGAGGCCGACGAGCGACCCTGCTTGGAGGCGCTGCGCATGGCAGACCAGCTGGGTTTGCAGGGTTTTTTCTTCACGGCTGATGGCGAGCCTGCGGGCTTTGTGCTGGCGGAAAGCCTGGCCCCCGATGTTTGGGTGATGCGCTTTGCCAAAGGCATGGACCATTTGACGGGCATTTACCAATACATGTTCCAGCATGTCTGCCAAGCCACGCCCAGCCTGAATTGGCTCAATTTCGAGCAAGACTTGGGATTGGCCAATTTGCGGCAAACCAAGTTGTCTTACCAACCCACGCATTTGCTCTCGAAATACCGTTTGCGGTTCAGCCAAGAGGCGCAAGACACTTCGCCCGCAGCCGTTTAAGCTCGCACTTTCATCATTCAAGCACCATGGCCCATCTCGAACCCCAAGTTTTTCCAGGCAGCGATGCATTCCAGGCCAACCGTGACGGCATGTTGAAACTGCTGGCCCAAGTGCGCGAGTACGAGCAACGCACGGTGCTCAAGTCAGCGGCTTCAGGCGAGCGGTTTGCCAAACGCCAACAGCTCTTGCCGCGAGAACGACTGGCACTGCTGCTGGACCCTGGCACATCGTTTTTGGAGTTGTCCACCTTGGCGGGTTTGGGCTTGGACCAAAAAGACCTGGCCAAAAGCGTGCCTGGTGGCGGTGTGGTGGCGGGCATTGGCGTGGTCAGCGGTGTGCGTTGCATGGTGAATGTCTCCGACTCGGGCATTGACGCGGGTGCGCTGCAACCCATGGGCTTGGACAAGCAGTTGCGCATCCAAGAACTGGCCTTGGAGAACAAGCTGCCTTTCATCCAGTTGGTGGAAAGCGCGGGGGCCAACCTCATGACCTACCGGGTGGAAGACTTTGTGCGCGGCGGCAGTTTGTTTCGCAACATCGCCCGCATGTCGGCCGCTGGCTTGCCGGTGGTCACGGTCACGCATGGCTCGTCCACCGCGGGCGGTGCTTACCAAACGGGTTTGTCCGACTACATCATCATGGTGCGCGACCGCTCGCGGGCTTTTTTGGCAGGGCCGCCCTTGCTGATGGCCGCCACGGGCGAGGTGGCCACCGAGGAAGAGTTGGGCGGCGCGGTCATGCACACCAGCATCTCAGGCCTGGGGGACTACCTGGCCGAGGACGACCGCGACGCCATCCGCATGGCCCGAGAGATCATGGCCCATATCGACTGGGACCGCGTGGCCCAAGACACGCCACGCGCCTACAAAGCGCCGCGCCATGACGCCGAGGACCTGCTGGGCATCATGCCCATGGACCACAAACGCCCAGTGGACATGAAAGAGGTCATCGCTCGTCTCGCCGACGATTCCGACTTCCTGGAATTCGGAGCCAACTACGGCAGCGCCACGGTGTGTGGCCATATCAAGCTGGAAGGCTGGCCACTGGGCATCGTCACCAACAACGGCCCGATTGACGTGGCGGGGGCCAGCAAAGCGGCGCATTTCATCCAAGCTTGTTGCCAAAGCCGCACGCCCATTGTGTACTTGAACAACACCACCGGCTTCATGGTGGGCAAGGCCTTCGAGGAGGGCGGCATCATCAAACACGGCTCCAAGATGATTCAGGCCGTGACCAATGCCACCGTGCCGCAAATCACCATCTACTGCGGCGCGTCCTTTGGCGCGGGCAACTACGGCATGTGCGGGCGCGGCTTTCAGCCGAGGTTTTGTTTCAGCTGGCCCAATGCCAAAACCGCGGTCATGGGCGGCGAGCAAGCCGCCAAGACCATGGCCATCGTCACCGAGGCCGCCATGAAGCGCAAAGGGGCGGTGGACCAAGCGGCCTTGGACGATTTGCAGCAGCGCATCATCGAGCGCTTTGACAGCCAAATGAGCGTCTTCACCACCAGCGCCCATGTGTTGGACGATGGTGTGATCGACCCGCGTGACACCCGCAGCGTGCTGGCCTTGGTGTTGGCGGTGTGCCGCCAAGCAGATGCACGCCAACCTCAGCCCATGCAATTTTCAGTCGCCCGCCCATGAAACTCAGCCACGAACACCATGAACTCCAACGCTCGGTCAAGCGTTGGATTGACGAACAGATCAACCCCCATGTGGACGATTGGGAGGCGGCGGGCATCTTCCCGGCGCACCAGGTGTTCAAGCAAATGGGCAACATGGGCTGGCTGGGTTTGTGCAAGCCCGTGGACAACGGCGGCCTCGCGCTGGACTACTCCTTTGGCGCGGTGCTGGCCGAGGCGCTGGGTCATGTGCATTGCGGCGGCGTGCCCATGGCCATTGGGGTGCAAACCGACATGGCCACGCCCGCCCTGGCTGAGCATGGCAGTGCCGAGTTGCGGGCCGAGTTTTTAACGCCCGCCATCCAAGGCGACATGGTGGCGTGTTTGGGCGTGTCCGAGGTGGGCAGCGGCTCGGACGTGGCGTCCATCAAAACCAGCGCCCGAAAAGACGGCGCCGACTACGTGATCAACGGCGGCAAGATGTGGACCACCAACGGCACCCAAGCCGATTTTTGCTGCCTGCTGGCCAACACCTCCGAGGGCGCACCGCACCGCAACAAGTCGCTCATCATCGTGCCCATGAACACGCCAGGCGTCACAGCGTCCAAGCCTTTGAAAAAAATGGGCATGCATGCCTCGGACACGGCGCAACTGCATTTCGACAACGTGCGGGTGCCACAGCGTTACCTCGTGGGCGAGGAGGGCATGGGCTTCATCTACCAAATGGAGCAGTTTCAAATTGAGCGCCTGTGGGGAGCCATGAACAACGTGGGCATGGCGCAGCGGGCCATTGACACCACCATCGCCTACACCCGGGAGCGTCAGGCCTTTGGCCGATCGATTCTGGACAACCAAAGCGTGCATTACAAACTCGCCGAATACCAAGCCGAGCTGGAATGTTTGCGGGCGGTTTGTTGGCAGGCCATCGAGCAGATCGTGGACGGCGGCGACGCCACCTATTTGGCCACCGTGGCCAAGCTCAAAGCGGGGCGTTTGATGCGCACCATTGCCGATGGCTGTTTGCAGTTTTGGGGCGGCATGGGCTTTGTCGATGAAAGCCCCATCTCCCGCATTTACCGAGACGGGCGGCTCACCTCGATTGGTGGCGGTGCGGACGAGGTGATGCTGCAAATTTTGAGCAAAAGCATGGGGATCTTGCCGCGATGACAGCCACCCCTTTTCACAAAGTGCTGATCGCCAACCGAGGCGAAATTGCCCTGCGCGTGATGCGCAGCGCCAAGGCGCTGGGACTGCGCACCGTGGCGGTGTACTCCACAGCCGACGCCCAGTCGCGCCATGTGCGCGAGGCCGATCAAGCGGTGTGCATCGGCGAGGCCTTGCCCGCGCAGTCCTACTTGAACATCGCCGCCATCTTGGACGCAGCCCGTCGCACCGGCGCCGATGCGGTGCACCCTGGCTATGGCTTTTTGGCCGAAAACGCCCAGTTCGCCCAAGCTTGTGCGGACGCGGGATTGGTCTTCATCGGGCCGTCGCCCCAAGCCATTTTGCACATGGGAAACAAGGCGGGCGCCAAGCAACTCATGATGAACGCAGGCGTGCCCTGCATCCCGGGCTACCAAGGCGAGGACCAAAGTGCCGCAGGTTTGCAGCGCGCGGCCCATGCCATCGGTTACCCCGTGATGATCAAAGCCACAGCGGGCGGTGGCGGGCGTGGCATGCGCTTGGTGCACAGCGCCGAGGCTTTTGCCGAATTGCTGCAAAGCGCTCAGTCGGAGGCGCAAAACGCGTTTGGCGACGCCACCGTGATTTTGGAAAAAGCGGTGAAGGAACCGCGCCACATAGAAATTCAAATCCTGGCTGACAGGCACGGCCACGCGATTCACTTGGGCGAGCGCGATTGCTCGGTGCAGCGGCGCCATCAAAAGCTGATCGAGGAAGCGCCTTCGCCAGCCGTGGACCCGGCTTTGCGCGAGCGCATGGGCGCGGTGGCCCTCTCGGCGGCGAAAGCCATGGGCTATGAGGGTGCGGGCACCTTGGAGTTTTTGCTGGACGCCCATGGCCAGTTTTTCTTCATGGAAATGAACACCCGCTTGCAGGTGGAGCACCCGGTCACCGAGGCCATCACCGGCTTGGATTTGGTGGCGCTGCAACTGCGTATCGCAGCAGGCGAGCCGTTGGCTTTGCAACAAGCAGATGTGCAGTTCCAGGGCCACGCCATCGAGGTGCGCTTGTGTGCCGAGGATGCCGAGCAGGGCTTCATGCCGCAAAGCGGCCGCCTGCGGCATTGGGCGGTGCCTGCGCATGTGCGGGTGGAACACGCCTTGGCCTCAGGTGCAGACATTCCGCCCTATTACGACGCCATGATGGCCAAGTTCATCAGCCACGGCGAGAGCCGCGAGCAGGCCAGACGCCAGTTGTTCCAGGGCTTGCAAGACACGGTGGTCTTGGGCGTCACCAGCAACCAGGCTTTTTTGAGTGCGTGTTTGGCGCACCCGGTGTTTGCGGCGGGTGAGGCGACCACGGCCTTCATTGACCAGCACAGCGCCGACTTGCTGCTTCCCTCACCCGATTTGCAGCAACAGGCCTTGGCCTTGGCGGCGGTGCTGATGCTTGAAACCGCCGAGGGCGTGCACTGGCAAGCCGACCAGCGCCGCTGGCAGCACCGATTACCCATTTCTGTGCGGCTGAGCTTGGGCGGGCACACGCACAGCCTGTCTTTGCAGCACCTGGGCCAGCGGCATTACCAAGTGCTTGCACCAGGCGAGCAACTCAGCTTGAATTTGTTGGACTTGCAAGCCGCCCAAGCGCGCTTTGACTGCAACGGTGTGCAATCTTCAGCCACTTGGGTGCGTGACGGCGACCAGCTGTGGCTGCATGCCATGGGCCAGGCCTGGAGCTTCACCGACCTGACCCGTGCCGCCAGCCAGCGGCAACACCAAGGCAGCAGCGACGGTCAAGTGCGTGCGTCCATGAATGGGCGGGTGGTGGCGGTCATGGTGGCCGTGGGCGATCAGGTGCAACAAGGCCAAACCTTGCTCACCCTCGAAGCCATGAAAATGGAGCATTTGCACCTGGCACCGGCCACTGGGCGTGTCAAAACCCTGAGTGTGGCGGTGGGCGAGCAAGTGCCTGCCAGTCGGGTGGTGTTGGAAATTGAAATCGACCCAACAGAGGTGGCGTCATGAGCGATGCGGTGTTGCTGGAAGTGCGGGGCGCGGCGTTTTGGATCACGATCAACCGCGCCGATAAGCGCAATGCGATCAATGCCGAGGTGGTGCAAGGCATACGCCAGGGCTACGCCCAAGCCCATGCCCACCCCGATGTGCGCGTCATCGTGCTCACCGGCGCTGGCGACAAGGCGTTTTGCGCGGGCGGTGATTTGCAGCCCGACAAAGGTTTTGTGTTCGACCACGCCCAGCCCCAAGTGCCTTATGCCGACATGCTGCGCCAAGCGCACCAGGCCACGCTGCCGTCCATCGCACGGGTCAATGGCGTGTGCATGGCGGGGGGCATGGGCCTGTTGTGCATGACCGACTTGGCCGTGGCCTCAGACCAAGCGGTGTTCGGCCTGCCCGAAGTCAAGGTGGGTGTGTTCCCCATGCAGGTCATGAGTTTGCTTCAACGACAGGTAGCACCGCGCTTGGTGCGAGAGTGGTCGCTCACGGGCGAGCCCTTCACCGCCGAGGAGGCGCTGCGTGCAGGCTTGGTCAACCATGTGGTGCCGGCTGCCGAACTGGACGCCAAAACCGATTGGTTGATCGCGCGTTTGGTGAACAAGTCGCCCAGCGCCATTCGCCGTGGCCAATACGCCTTGCGGGCCATCGAGTCCATGGATTTCGACCAAGCCATCGCCTTCACCGAAGGCCAAATTGCCTTGGTGGCGCAAACCGAGGACGCCAAGGAAGGCTTGGCGGCGTTCAACGAGAAGCGCCCACCGGTGTGGACTGGGCGCTGACCTCGGTCAGGTCGGCGGGCCAACCGACGGCTTGAAGCGCCACCGACTGCGGCACCATCAGGGGGATGTCGAGCAGCATTTGGCCCATGCCCTTGCCCAGCGGGTCGATGCGACTGGACCCAGGTCCGCCGCCATCCAAAGCCTGGTGCAGCAGGTAGTTGATCGCGGCAATGCCCGGCAGGTGAAAGCGCTCCACCGGCCCGTGCACCAGATGTTGGAAATAAGCGTTCACCACCTCGGGCGTGAGCCGCGCCCAAATGAGCGGCAGCCATTCGGGGCGGCGCGCCACCACGCCGATGTTGGACAGATTGCCCTTGTCGCCACTGCGGGCCCAGGCCAGGTCAAGCAAGCGCACTTGCAACTGCGGTTCTGCAGTCTCTTGCCAGGGCGGCACCTGCGGCGCTGGCACTGCCGGTGCAGGGTCAAGGGGGATTGAAGCAGGCACCACCACCCGCTTGCCATCGAGGCTGTAACTCATCTCCACCAGCGACTTGTCCAGCAAGAACGACAAGGGCTTGATGAGCGGCGACACCGCAGGCCTGCCCCCGCCAGGGCCTGTGGTGCCCGGCGACCAGGAGGTGCCAGACGGTGCAATTTCCCGGGCAAATATCTCCAAGACTTCTTTGCTGGGGTGGTCCACCACCACCCGCACCATCACCTCCCTCGAGGCCGAGGTGCGGGCATGTGGGCCGTACAAGGTTTCAGCGCCAAACAAATTGATGCTGGCGGCGCTGAAGTCGGCGTGACCCGCTTGGGCCAGCAGGTGACGGCAGCGTTTCAGAATGGCTTCACCGGTGCGCTGCGCTTTGGCCGCGGCGTCGATGCCGATGATCACCATGCTGCCGGTGCAGCGATAGCCTTGCATGGCGGTCGCCGACACCTTGTATTGCGTCGACGGCGCTCGCCCAATCGCCCCTTCTACCCGCACCCAGTCGTCGTTGAGTGGGGTGATGAGCACCTGACGAAAGTCACACAGCACATCGGGCAGGGCGTATGCGCCGGGGTCGCCTATTTCATACAGCAGTTGCTCGGCCACGGCAGCACGCAACAGCTTGCCGCCAGTGCCTGGGGGTTTGCCCACCTCGAAGCTGCCGTCGGCATGGCAGTGCACGATGGGGTAGCCGATCTGGTCCCAGTCCGGCACGTCCTGCCAATCGGTGTGCAAGCCGCCTGTGGCCTGGCAACCGCATTCGATGATGTGGCCCGCCAAGCTGCCACCTGCCAGCTGTTGATGGTCGTTCGCTGTCCAGCCGAATTCATGCATCAGCGGCCCCAAGGTGACCGCACTGTCCACGCAGCGCCCGGTGATGACGATGTCCGCCCCGTCGTCCAAGGCCCGGGCAATGGCTGCGGCGCCCAGATAAGCGTTGGCGCTGAGCCACTTGGCTGGCAAGGCGTCGCCGCTGAACATGTCTCGGGTATGGGCCGCTTGCAACTGCGCCAGCATGGCCGACACATCGTCACCTTCGACCACGGCGATGCGCGGCTGCAATCCCTGCGCGGTGGCCAAGGCTTGCAGTGCATTGGCGCAGGCTTGTGGGTTGATGCCGCCCGCATTGCTCACCACCTTGATGCCTTGTCGCATCACCTCGGGCAGCACCTGCTGCATGGCGATGTCCACAAAGTCGGTGGCGTAGCCCAACTCGGGCGAGCGGCGCCGCTGTGCGGCCAAGATGGCCATGGTGGTTTCGGCCAAGTAGTCGAACACCAGGTAGTCGATCTGCCCGCTGTGGACCAATTGCGGCGCACCTACCGAGCTGTCGCCCCAAAAGCCAGAGGCCCCGCCTATGCGCACCACTTTGCTGTTGTTCAAGCCATGCTCCTTTGTGCCTTCTACAGTTCGTGTAGCTTAAAGCCAGTGCAGCATGGGTCAATCCCGAATGACGCACCCAGTGCCATCGGCTAGCATCGACCAAGCAACCCCTTTCAATGGAGACACCCATGCGTCCATCTTTGGTATCGAGCTTCATCTGTTCAAGTGCCTGGCTGCTGCTGGGCGGCTGGCAGCCCGTGGCGGCTCAAACCGTGACCGATTCGCCCCAACGTGTGGAGCACCGCCGCACCGACCTCACAGGGGCGCCTGGCATGGAAGTCATTGCCTCCACCGCCGAGTACAAAAAAGGGGACTCGGTCATCTTGCACACCCACCATGGTGTGGAAGCCGCCTATGTGGTGCAAGGGGCCACCATCCAAGTGCCAGGTAAAGACCCGGTGACCATGGTGACAGGCACCAGCGTGTTGAACTTGCGCGACGCGCCGCACGCCGGCTGGGTGGTGGTCAGCGACACCCCCTTGAAACTCTTCACCGTGCACATCGTCGACAAAGGCAAGCCCTTGTACGACCCCGTGCCCTTCAAATAAACCACTGCGAGACCCCATGACCTCCCACACCAACCGCCGCCTGTTGTTGCAAGCCGCAGCAGGTGCCTGCGCCTGGCCCCTGTTGGCCAGCCACAGCCAAGCCCAATCAGCCGAGTTCAAGCTCAAGCTCGCCAACAATTTCCCAGCCACCCACCCGACCAACATCCGCATGAAAGAGGCGGCCGAGGCCATCCAGGCCGAGTCCAAGGGGCGGGTCGAGATTCAGCTGTTTCCCAACAATCAATTGGGCGGTGACACCGACATGCTGTCGCAGGTGCGCTCTGGTGCCATCGACTACTTCATGTTGTCTGGCCTGATTTTGCAAACCCTGGTGCCGGTGGCGGGCATCAACGGTCTGGCCTTTGTGTTCAAGGACTACCCCACGGTCTGGGCAGCCATGGACGGCGAGCTAGGCGCCCATGTGCGTGGGGCCATTGCCAAGGTGAATTTGCACACCTTCGACTTGGCCTTTGACAACGGTTTTCGCAACATCACCAGCTCCACCAAGCCGATTCAAACACCCGCCGATTTGCAGGGTTTCAAAATCCGCGTGCCGGTCAGCCCCTTGTGGACCTCGATGTTCAAGGCCCTGGGCGCGTCGCCTGCATCCATCAATTTCAGCGAGGTGTATTCCTCTTTGCAAACCAAAATTGTGGAGGGCCAAGAAAACCCCTTGCCCCTCATTGAGTCGGCCAAGCTCTACGAGGTGCAAAAGTACTGTTCCATGACCTCGCACATGTGGGACGGCCAGTGGGTGCTGGCCAATGGCAAGCGCTGGCAGTCGCTGCCGCCCGAGGTGCAGGCCCTGATCAGCAAGCATTTCAACAAAGCCGCTTTGGCCCAACGCGAAGACATTCGCCGCTTGAACAATGGCTTGGAAGCCCAGCTCAAGGCCAAGGGCATGGTGTTCAATTACCCCGACATCAAGCCTTTCAGAGAGGTGCTGTCCAAGGCTGGTTTCTACCAAGAATGGAAAACCAAATACGGCCCCGAAGCCATCGGCAAGCTTGAGAAATACACCGGCAAATTGGCATGAACTTGTCTGGCCCTGAGCGGTTTTTGCGGGCCTTGGCCGAATGGCCGGCAGCGCTTTTGGTGGTGGCCGAAATCGCGGTGTTGTCGGCGGGTGTGGTCAGTCGCTATGTCTTGCAAGACCCGCTCACCTGGTCGGACGAATTGGCCTCGGTGTTGTTCTTGTGGCTGGCCATGTTGGGCGCGGTGGTCGCCATGCAGCGCGGCGAGCACATGCGCCTGACGGTGTTTGTCGCCAAACTCTCGCCCGATAAACGCTTGTTTGTAGAAGCCTTGGTGGCCTGCCTCACCGTGGTGTTTTGCGCGGTCTTGATGTGGCCCGCTTGGGAGCACATGGACGAGCAATGGGTCATCCTCACCCCCGCATTGGAAATTCCCGACGCCTTGCGCGTGGCCGCTGTGTTGGTGGGCTTGGGCCTCATGCTCTTGCAATCCTTGCTGCAAGTCTGGCGGCTGGGCGCGGGTCGCCAGCTGGTCTCAGCTGTGGTGGTTTTGCTGGTCTTGGTGGGTCTGTTGTGGTGGGCCCGACCCTTCCTGAGCAACTGGGGTCATGGCAATTTGCTGCTGTTTTTTGTGGCCATGGTGGGTGTGTGCGTGGTCATGGGTTTGCCCATCGCCTATGCCTTCGGCCTGAGCACCGTGTCGTATTTGCTGTTTTCCACCAGCACCCCGCTGACCATCGTGGTCAGTCGCATCGACGAGGGCATGTCCCACCTCATCTTGTTGTCCGTGCCCTTGTTTGTGTTCTTGGGGGCCTTCATCGCGGTGACCGGTTTGGCCAAGGCCATGGTGGACTTTTTGGCCGCGCTCATTGGCCACTTGCGCGGTGGTCTGCAATACGTGCTGTTGGCCGCCATGTACTTGGTGTCGGGCATCTCGGGCTCCAAAGCCGCCGACATGGCAGCAGTGGCACCCGCCCTGTTTCCTGAGATGAAGCAGCGAGGCGCCCATCCAGGGCGCTTGGTGGCGCTGCTCGCCGCTTCGGGTGCCATGAGCGAAACCATCCCGCCCAGCTTGGTGTTGATCACCATTGGTGCGGTCACGGGCGTGTCCATTTCGGCGCTGTTTGTGGGTGGTTTGCTGCCAGCCTTGGTGGGTTTGCTGGCGCTGTGTGGCGTGGTGTTTTGGCAGGCGCGTGGCTCGGATGAAGTGCCTGTGGTCCGTGCCCCTGCCAAGCTGGTGTGGCGCAGTTTGGTCATGGCCTTGCCTGCGTTGGCGCTGCCCTTTGTCATTCGCTCGGCGGTGGTGGAGGGCGTGGCGACAGCCACCGAGGTGTCGACCATCGGGATTTTGTACACCTTGGTGGTGGGTCTGGTGGTCTATCGCCAACTGGACTGGCGGCGCATGGCCCCGATGTTGGTCGAGACCGCGGCCTTGTCGGGGGCCATTTTGCTCATCATCGGTTGCGCCACGGCCATGGCCTGGGCGCTCACACAGTCGGGCTTTTCACGCGATTTGGTGGCGCTCATGACCCAGGTGCCAGGCGGTGCCACGGGTTTCATGGTGGTCAGCCTGTTGGTGTTTGTGGTGTTGGGCAGTGTGCTCGAGGGCATTCCGGCCATTGTGTTGTTTGGCCCTTTGCTGTTTCCCGTGGCCCGCGCTTTGGGCATTCACGAGGTGCATTACGCCATGGTGGTGGTGTTCGCCATGGGCTTAGGGCTGTTCGCGCCGCCTGTGGGTGTGGGCTTTTACGCGGCTTGCGCCATTGGCAAGGTGGACCCCGATCAGGCGCTGGGTCGCATCTGGCCTTATTTGGGCGCGCTGCTGCTGGCGCTGTTGGTGATTGCCTTTGTGCCGTGGGTGTCTATCGGCTTCCTATAATCAGCGCTCCTCATGAGCCCATTGAAATTCATTCGCCCAGACCTGCAAGCCATGCAGGCCTATGTCGTGCAAACCGCCACTGGCATGGTCAAGCTGGACGCGATGGAGAACCCCTACACCCTCTCCCCCGACTTGCAAGCCCAGTTGGGGGCGCGTTTGGGCGCGGTCGCGGTCAACCGCTACCCTGCTGACCGCATCGAAGACCTCAAGCACGCCTTGGCCGATTTCGTTGGTCTGCCCGCAGGCCACAGCCTGATGCTGGGCAACGGTTCGGACGAACTCATTTCCCTGTTGTCCATGGCCTGTCACCTGCCTGGTGCCACCGCCTTGGCCCCCGAGCCTGGGTTTGTGATGTACGCCTTGAGCGCCCAATTCCAGGGGCTGCACTACATCCCCGTGTCCTTGCGCGACGACTTTGAGTTGGACGAAGCCGCCATGTCGGCCGCCATCGCCCAGCACCAACCCGCCATCGTGTACCTGGCCTACCCGAACAACCCCACGGCCAATTTGTGGGACGCCGCTGTCATGCGCCGCCTCATCGCCCAGGTGTCGGCCTATGGCGGTTGGGTGGCTTTGGACGAGGCCTATCAGCCTTTTTCCAGCGCCACCTGGCTGGATGAAATCAAACGCGACCCCGAGGCCAACGCCCAGGTGCTGCTGATGCGCACCCTGTCCAAGTTTGGTTTGGCGGGTGTGCGCATTGGCTACATGCTGGGCCGCAGCGAGGTCATTGCCCAGCTCGACAAAATCCGCCCGCCCTACAACGTGAGCGTGCTCAACGCCGAGTGCGCCTTGTTTGCGCTGGACCACGCGCCCGAGTTCGAGCGCCAAGCCCAAGCCATCCGCCACGAGCGCGAGCGCATGGTTGCCGCCTTGAGCGCACTGCCGGGTGTCACCACCTACCCCAGCCAAGCCAATATGGTGTTGGCGCGTTTCGCGGGCGACGAGCAAGTGGCCACGCGGGTGTTTGAGGGTTTGCGTGCAGAAAAAGTGCTGGTGAAGAACATTTCTAAAATGCACCCTGTGCTGCACCATTGTTTGCGCCTCACCGTGGGCACTCCTTCAGAAAACGACCAATTGCTGGCAGCCTTGAACAACGTGCTCGCCAGCTTGTGAAGCACCCCGCACCTAACCCCCGCCCACACCATGACACCACGCACCGCTGAAGTCCGCCGCGACACCAAAGAAACCCAAATCTTCGTGCGCATCAACCTGGACGGCACAGGCCAGTCCGAGCTGTCCACCGGCATTGGTTTCTTCGACCACATGCTGGACCAAATCGCGCGTCATGGTCTTATCGACCTGCACATCCAAGCCACGGGCGACCTGCACATCGACGGCCACCACACCGTGGAAGACGTGGGCATCGCGCTGGGCCAAGCCGTGGCCATCGCCGTGGGTGACAAAAAAGGCCTGCGCCGTTATGGCCACGCCTTTGTGCCCTTGGATGAAGCCCTCAGCCGCGTGGTGGTGGACTTCTCCGGCCGCCCCGGTTTGGAAATGCACGTGCCCTTCAAGAGCGGCATGATCGGCCACTTTGATTCGCAACTGGCCTTTGAGTTTTTCCAAGGCTTTGTGAACCACGCCTTTGTCACGCTGCACATTGACAACCTGCGCGGTGAAAACGCGCACCACCAAGCCGAGACCGTGTTCAAGGCCTTTGGCCGCGCCCTGAGGGACGCCATGGAACTCGACCCCCGCGCCATTGGCGTCATCCCTTCCACCAAAGGCACGCTCTAGCCCTTTCATGCGAACCGTTGCAGTCATCGATTACGGCATGGGCAATTTGCGCTCGGTGGCGCAGGCCGTCATGGCTGCGGCGCAGGGCACGGATGTCAACGTGGTCATCACCGCCCAACCCGACGAAGTGCTGGCCGCCGAACGCGTGGTCTTGCCCGGGCAAGGCGCCATGCGCGACTGCATGCGCGAACTCCACGACTCGGGCCTCTTGCCCGCCGTGCTGGACGCTGCTGCCCACAAGCCCTTGTTCGGGGTGTGCGTGGGCATGCAAATGCTGCTGGACCACAGCGCCGAAGGCGGCGCGAACGGCACGCCCAGCCTGGGGCTCATTCCTGGCGAGGTGGTGAAGTTCGAGCTGGCAGGCCGCTTGCAAGCCGATGGCAGCCGCTTCAAGGTGCCTCAAATGGGCTGGAACCAGGTGCAGCAGGTGCAAGCCCACCCCCTGTGGCAAGGCATCCCCGACAACAGCTATTTCTACTTTGTGCACAGTTTTTACGCACGTCCGTTAGATCAGCGCCACACAGCGGGGGTTAGCGATTACGGCCAGCGCTTTACCTCGGCGCTTTCTCGGGATAATATTTTTGCCACTCAGTTTCACCCTGAAAAAAGCGCCGACTTGGGTCTGATGCTCTACCGAAATTTCCTCTCCTGGTCACCTTGACCGCTTTCACTCTTACTTCAATTTATGCTGCTCATCCCCGCGATTGACCTCAAAGACGGCCATTGCGTTCGCCTGGTTCAGGGCGACATGGACCAATCCACCGTCTTCAGTGAGAACCCCGCCGACATGGCTTTGCAATGGGTGAACAAAGGTGCGCGGCGCTTGCACCTGGTGGACCTGAACGGCGCGTTCGCTGGCAAACCGCAAAACTTCAGCGCCATTCGCGCCATTTTGAAAGCCGTGGGCGACGACATCCCGGTGCAGCTTGGTGGCGGCATCCGCGACCTGGACACCATTGAAAAATACATCGACGGCGGCATCCGCTACGTCATCATCGGCACGGCAGCCGTCAAGAATCCGGGCTTTTTGAAAGACGCTTGCAGCGCGTTTGGCGGCCACATCATCGTGGGGCTGGACGCCAAAGACGGCAAAGTGGCCACCGACGGTTGGAGCAAACTCACCGGCCACGAGGTGGTGGACCTGGGCAAGAAGTTTGAGGACTACGGTGTGGAGTCCATCATCTACACCGACATTGGCCGCGACGGCATGCTGAGCGGCATCAACATCGACGCCACAGTCAAACTCGCCCAAGCGGTCAGCATCCCCATCATCGCCTCGGG